>NZ_JBEOTA010000011.1:0-294675 GCF_040303265.1 Streptomyces sp. NPDC096040 | reverse complement strand
AACGGCAAGCTCGCGCGCGCCATCTCCGATGCTTCGTGGACGGAACTCCGGTCGATGCTGGAGTACAAGTGCGCCTGGTACGGGCGCGAACTCGTTGTGATCGACCGATGGTTCCCCAGCAGCAAGCTGTGCGGGGCCTGCGGCACGGTCGCGGCGAAGATGCCGCTGAGCGTCCGCGAGTGGACGTGTGACTGCGGCGCTGTGCATGACCGCGATGTGAACGCGGCACGCAACATTCTCGCCGCCGGGCTGGCGGCGTCTGCCTGTGGAGACGGTGTAAGACCTCAACGGGAGTCCTCCCGGACGGGGCAGTCGTCGGTGAAGCAGGAACCCCAGCGGGCGACCGCTGGAATCCCCCGCCCTTTAGGCGGGGGAGGAAGTCAAGGCAGGAGTTCGGCAAGAGAGACTCTGACTTCGGTATCCGGGACTTGAGGTGCTGCCATTCCCCCTCGCTCACGTGGCGTTCCAGAGACTTCAGGACCGTGCGCACCAGGTGCTCGTCGCCGCCCTCCACGGCGTAGGCGAACTCGTGCCGGATCCGTTCGAAGAACTCCTCGTTGCTCATCTTCACGGGAGTCTCGGCAGGCTTCCAGCCGTCGTAGTACATGCCCCTGATGATGGTCGGCAGTTGCGCACCGAACTGGGCCGCCGTCTCGACCGGGAGACGGTCCCGGAGCGGGTGCAGCACGGCACGCAGGGCCGCGTACGACTGCTTGCGCCGGTCCTTGGGCCATCCGAAGGCTTCCGTTCCGCACGCCTTTCGCTGTCGGACCCGGCGGGCCGGACGTACACCGCCCGGCCCACCGGGTCGCGCCGCGTCAGTGAGCGTCGCTGTCGGTGCTCTGGCCGCCTTCGCTCGTCTCGCTGATCTCGATGCGGCGGGGCTTTGCCGCCTCGGCCTTGGGAACGGTGACCGAGAGCACGCCATCCTTGATGTCGGCTCTGACCTTCTCGGTGTCCAGGTCTCCGGGCAGTTGCAGCCGGTACTCGAACGATCCGGTCCGGCGGGTGCTGCGGCGCAGGATGCCTTTGCGTTCCTTTTCCTTGATCTCTCCGGTGACGACCAGTTCCTGGCCGTTGGCCTCGACGTTGATGTCCTTGGCCTTGACGCCGGGGAGTTCGATCTCCACGTGGAACGCGTCGTCGGACTCGGTGACGTCCGCGAGGGGGGTCCACGCCACCACGGGTGCCGCGGTGGCGACCGTGGATTCGAGCAGTCCGCTCATCTCGTTGAGCAACTGGTCGAACTCGACGAGCGGGTTCCGTGCAAAGCCGACGTGCCCTTGCTGCATTCCGCCACCGCGGTGGCGTCGGACGGGCGTTGCCATGCCCATCGCCTCCTTCTCCTTCTCGCGATGTGATCTCTCCGGATGTGATCGGCCGCCTTCTGTCAGGCGAGCCATGCGGATTCCTTGGGTCGGGTGTGCGGTGAGGTGTCCGTGCCGCCGGGCGCGGCCGCGTGGCCCAGACAGCGGTGGACGAAGTGGACGGCCATCGCACCTTCGCCGACGGCGGAGGCCACGCGCTTGACCGAGCCGCTGCGGACGTCGCCGGCCGCGAAGACCCCGGGCAGGCTGGTCTCCAGGGTCAGGCAGTCGCGGCCCTGGCTCTGCCACGTTCCGGGGCCGGAGCAGGCCTGGGCCTCGGCCCCGGTGAGGACGAAGCCGCGCGCGTCGAGGGCGAGCGTGCCGGACAGCCACCGGGTGTGCGGGTCGGCACCGGTGAAGACGAACAGGGCCCGCGCGTCGATGCGGTGCTGTTCGCCCGTGCTGTGGTCGACCGCGTCCAGGGCCTCCAGCACCTGGTCGCCGATCACCTCCGTCACCTCGGTGCGCAGCAGCACCCGCACCTTCGGGTGACGTTCCACCTGGTCGATCAGATAGCGGGACATGTGCGTGTCCAGGGCGGAGCCGCGTACGAGGAGGTACACCAGCGGGGCGTAGCCGGCCAGGAACAGCACTGCCTGACCGGCGGAGTTGCCCCCGCCGATCACGGCCACGGGATCGGTGCGGCACTGCTGGGCCTCGTAGACGGTGGCCGAGTAGTGGACGCTGGTGCCCTCCAGGCGCTCGATACCGGGTACGTGAAGGCGGCGGTAGCGGGCGCCGGTGGCCAGCAGGACGGCTCGGGCGGTGATCTCGCTGCCGTCGGCGAATCCGACGGCGTAGTGGCCGTCACGTGGCTCGATGCGGGTGGCCTCCGCCGGGACGCTGATGAGGGCGCCGAACTTGCCCGCCTGGAGCACTCCGCGCTCGGTGAGTTCGGCGCCGGAGATCCCGGAGGGGAAGCCGAAGCAGTTGTCGATACGGGAGGTGGTCCCGGCCTGGCCGCCGGTGGCCAGGGCCTCCACCACGGTCGTGTCGAGGCCCTCGGAGGCGGCGTTCACGGCGGCGGCGAGGCCGGCCGGTCCGGAGCCGACGATCAGCAGGTCGCCGCGGTCCTGTTCGGTGGGCAGCGGCGGCAGGCCGATGAGCCGGGCCAGTTCGGCGTTGCTGGGGTTGCGCAGCAGCGTGGTGTCCCGCCAGATGACCAGCGGTGTCTCCTGCGGGCCGACGCCGAAGCGGCGCAGGAGCGCCTCGGCCTCCTGGTCCGTCTCCAGGTCGATCCAGCGGTGCGGCAGCCGGTTGCGGGTGGCGAACTCGCGCAGCCGCCGGGTGTCCGGTGAGTAGCGCGAGCCGATGATGCGGAACCCCGCGCCCTGTCCGACCAGCAGGGCGCGACGGCCCAGGCAGGCGCGCAGCACCAGGTCGCCGATGGTGGGGTCGCGGGTCACCAGGTGGCGCAGCTGGTCCATGGAGAGGGCGAGGACCTCGCCGGGGTCGCGGACCACGGCCGTGTAGAAGGCCACCTGTCCGTGCAGGAGACCGAGTTCGCCGATGAAACGGCCGGGGCCGTGCACGCGCAGCAGGTGTTCCTCGGGGGTTCCGTAGTCCTCGAGGACGGCGACGGAGCCGCTGAGGACGACGTAGAACGCCTCGCAGCGCTCTCCCTCCTGGATCAGCACGTCACCGGTGTTCACCGAACGCCTGCGGCCGTGTTCCGCGAGGCGGGCCATCTGGTCGTCGCTCAGCCGGGGGTAGGCGCCGTAGACGTCCGGGGTCTCGAACGGGACGGCCTCGTCCCCGTCCTGGGGCTCCTCGGGCGCGGGCATCGCCTGCGGGCGCATCTCGTCGCCGGACATCACACGAACGCCTCGTGGACGAAGCACCACCGCCAGTCCTCGCCGGGCTCCAGCGACGCCGCGATGGGATGGGCGTCGGCGGCGGCGTGCCGCCGGGCGTGCCGGTTGGGCGAGGAGTCGCAGCAGCCGACGTGGCCGCAGGTCAGGCAGAGCCGGAGATGGACCCACGGGGAGCCGAGCCGCAGGCACTCCTCACAGCCTTCGAGGGTGCGCGGCGCGACGGGACGGACGAAGGCGAGATGGGGGTCGGCGCGTACGGTCATCGCGGATCATCCTTCCCGGGCCGGTGCGCGGCCCGTGATCGACTGTTCCACCCACTGGCGCAGCGCGGGGGCGGGTGCGGCGCCCGCCTGCCGGGCGACGGTCTTGCCGTGGTCCAGGACCAGCAGCGTCGGCACGGCCTGGACCTCGAACCTGCGGGCCAGCCGCGGGTTGCTGTCCACGTCGACCTTGGCCAGTTTGATCCGTCCGGCGAGGTCGGTGGCGACCTTCTCCAGGGCCGGGCTGACCATGCGGCAGGGGCCGCACCAGGTCGCCCAGAGGTCGACCACGACGGGCACGGTGGACTTCTCCACCACCTCGGAGAAGTCGTCGTCGCCCACGTCGACGGTCCAGGGCAGAGGCTGCTTGCAGTTCCCGCACCTCGGGCTGCCCTCCGCGGCCGAGGGGACACGGTTGGTGCGTCCGCAGTGCGGGCAGCGGACGGTCGTGGCCCGCATGGTGCTCATGCCGCCATCGCCTCCTCAGCGGCCTGCGGTTGTTCGTAAGTGACCGCCAGCTCGCCCTCGCGGGCGTCGACCCGGACGGTGGCGCCGTCCTGGACGTCGCCGCTCAGCAGGGCCCGTCCGACGAGCGTCTCCACCTCGTGGGAGATGTAGCGGCGCAGCGGCCGCGCCCCGTACACCGGGTCGTAGCCCTGGCGGGCGATGAACTCCCTGGCCGCGTCGGTCAGTTCGACGGCGATACGGCGCTCGGCGAGCCTGCGGCGCAGCTCGTCGAACTGCAGCTCCACGATCTTCTCGATCTGGGCCTCGCCGAGCGGCTTGAACAGCACGATGTCGTCGACACGGTTGAGGAACTCCGGCCGGAAGTGCCCGCGCAGCTCGCCCATCACCAGCGCCCGGGCGTCCGGCTTGACCTCGCCGTCGGCCGTGACGCCGTCGAGGAGGTACTGGGAGCCGATGTTGGACGTCATGATGATCACGGTGTTGCGGAAGTCGACCGTGCGGCCCTGGGCGTCGGTGATCCGGCCGTCGTCGAGGACCTGCAGCAGCGTGTTGAAGACGTCGGTGTGCGCCTTCTCGATCTCGTCGAACAGCACGACCGAGTACGGCTTGCGGCGCACCGCCTCGGTGAGCTGGCCGCCCTCCTCGTAGCCGACGTATCCGGGCGGCGCCCCCATCAGACGGCTGACGGTGTGCCGCTCCTGGTACTCGCTCATGTCCAGGCGGACCATGTTCTCCTCGGAGTCGAAGAGAGCCGCCGCGAGGGTCTTGGCCAGCTCCGTCTTCCCGACTCCGGTGGGGCCGAGGAAAATGAACGAGCCGATGGGCCGGCGCGGGTCGCGGATGCCGGAGCGGGCCCGGATGACGGCGTCGGCGACCAGCTTGACCGCCTCGTCCTGGCCGATGACCCGCTCACGCAGGATCTCGTCCAGCCGCAGCAGCTTCTCCCGCTCGCCCTCCTGGAGGCGGGCGACGGGGATGCCGGTCCAGGCGGCGACGATCTGGGCGATCTCCTCCTCGGTGACGACTTCCCGCAGGAGCCGGTTCGCGCCCTGCTTGGCGGCCAGTTGCTCCTCCTCGGCCTTCAGCCGGCGCTCCAGTTCCCGGAGTTTGCCGTACCGCAGTTCGGCGGCCCGGTTGAGGTCGTAGCTTCGCTCGGCCTCCTCGGCCTGCTGCCGGACCTGTTCCAGTTCCTGGCGGAGTTCCTGGACCCTGCGGATGGCCTGCCGTTCCGCCTCCCACTGGGCGTGTTTGGCGTCGGCCTCGGCGCGCAGGTCGGACAGTTCCTTGCGCAGTTCCTCCAGGCGGTTCTTGCTGGCCGCGTCGGTCTCCTTGGACAGGGCCGCCTCCTCGATCTCCAGGCGGGTCACCCGGCGGGTGATCTCGTCGAGTTCGGCCGGCATGGAGTCGATTTCGGTGCGCAGCCTGGCGCAGGCCTCGTCGACCAGGTCGATGGCCTTGTCCGGCAGGAACCGGTCGGTGATGTAGCGGTGGGAGAGGGTCGCCGCGGCGACCAGCGCGGTGTCCTGGATCTTCACGCCGTGGAAGACCTCCAGGCGTTCACGCAGACCGCGCAGGATGGAGATGGTGTCCTCCACGCTCGGCTCGTCGACCAGGACCTGCTGGAAGCGGCGTTCGAGGGCGGCGTCCTTCTCGATGTGCTGCCGGTACTCGTCCAGGGTGGTCGCGCCGATCATGTGGAGTTCGCCGCGGGCCAGCATCGGCTTGAGCATGTTGCCCGCGTCCATGGCACCCTCGGCGGCTCCCGCGCCGACGACGGTGTGCAACTCGTCGACGAAGAGCAGGATTCGGCCCTGGGCGGCCTTGACCTCGCTCAGGACGGCCTTGAGCCGCTCCTCGAACTCGCCCCGGTACTTGGCGCCGGCCACCAGCGAGCCCATGTCCAGGGCGAACACCGTCTTGTCGCGCAGCCCTTCGGGTACGTCACCGCGGACGATGCGCTGGGCCAGGCCCTCGACGATGGCGGTCTTGCCCACACCGGGGTCGCCGATGAGGACGGGGTTGTTCTTGGTCTTGCGGCTGAGGATCTGGGTGACGCGGCGGATCTCCGCGTCCCGGCCGATCACGGGGTCCAGCCGGCCGGTCCGGGCCTCGAGCACCAGATCCCGGCCGTACTTCTCCAGGGCCTCGTAGGCGACCTCGGGGTTGGCGGAGGTGACGCGCTGGTTGCCGCGGACCTGGGTGAGGGCGCCGAGGAACGACTCCCGGGTGACACCGAACTCCTTCAGCAGCCGTCCGGCGGCGGTCGACGAACCCTCCTCGGCCAGGGCGAGCAGCAGGTGTTCCACGGACACGTACTCGTCCTTGAGGCGTTTGGCCTCGCGCTCGGCCGCGTCCAGCAGACGGGACAGGCGCTGGGTGACGAAGACCTGCCCGGGCGCCGCGCCGGGTCCGGTGACCCGGGGGCGCCGGGAGAGGTCCTCCTTCACGGCGGCGCGCAGTTCCTTGGGTTCGCCTCCGGCCTGCTGCACCAGTCGGGGTACCAAGCCGTCCTCCTGGTCGAGGAGAGCGAGCAGCAGGTGTTCGCCGTCGACCTCGGTCTGCCCCATGCGGACGGCGGCGGTCTGGGCCTCTTGAAGGGCCTCCTGGGACTTCTGGGTCAGGCGGTTCATGTCCATGGTGGGGGATCACTCCTCGTGCCGGTGCGGCGCAGCGCGGCTTCGAGCAGGCTGATGCGGTCGAGCAGGTCGAGCACCAGTCCGATGGATGCGTAGTTGAGGCACAACCCGGTGCGCAGCCGCTGGACGCGGGCCAGGGTGGCCGGCGCGGTCGGGGAGAAGAGCAGTCGTCCGGCGGTGTCGCGGTCGGCGTCGACGAGTCCGAGCGCCACGAACCGGCGGATCAGCTCGGGGTGGACGCCCGAGCGGCGGGCGACGGTGTCCAGGGAGAGCCTGGGCACGGGCACGATCGCGTATTGGACGCGGCTCCCCGCCGGAGCCGTCAGCGGCGGCCGGCTGGGCGACTCGGTCGGTCGGTCGCTCATCAGGTCCTCCTGGGGTCGAACGAGGAGACAGCGGCGAGTTCGTCGAACAGTTCACGCTCCCGGTCGCTGAGCCGGGGCGGCACTGTGATGCGCAGTTCGGCGTAAAGGTCCCCGTCGGCGCCCCGCGGATTGGGCATGCCCTCGCCGCGCAGCCGCAGCCGCCGGCCGCTGGAGGATCCCGCGGGCACGGTCACCTTCGCCGTGGTGCCGCTCGGGGTGGGCACGGGCACGGTGGCGCCCAGCGCCGCCTCCCACGGCGTGATCGGCAGCTGGACGTGGATGTCGCGGCCCTCGACACGGAACACCGGGTGCGGCAGGATCCGCACCCGCAGATAGAGGTCACCGGCGGGCGCGTCGCCACTTCCGCGGCCGCCCTCGCCCGCCAGCCGGATGCGCTGCCCGTCGGTGACGCCGCGCGGCACGTTCACCTCGTAGCTGCGCGGTCCGGACGGTCCGGCGAGGGTGACGGTACGACGGCCGCCCCGGTACGCCTCCTCGACGGTGAGCGGCAGTTCGGCCTCCTGGTCGGCGCCGGGCGTGCGCATCCGCCCGGCACCGCCGAAGAACGAGCCGAACAGGTCCTCGAAGTCGACGCCCTCCTCTCCGAAGCCGGACGTCGTGTACCGCACGCGGGGGCCGCCCCCGGCGGACCCGCGGAAGCCGCTGCCGGCTCCCGCACCTGCGGCGACCCGCTCCTCCCAGTCCTCCGGGACCTTGCGGAAGTCCTCGCCGAAGTGGTCGTAACGGGCTCGCTGCTTCGGATCGGACAGGACGCTGAAGGCGTCGTTGATCTCCTTGAACCGCTCCTCGGCCGCCGGGTCCTTGTTCACGTCCGGGTGGTACTTGCGGGCCAGGGAGCGGTAGGCCCGCTGGATCTCGTCCCGGTCCGCGGTGCGCGGGACACCGAGAACGTCGTAGTAGTCGCGTGCCATGGGCGCTCACTCCCGCTTGGCGACGGTCACGGCGGCCGGCCTGAGCTGACGCTCGGCCTCCCCGTAGCCGGGGCGCAGCACCTGGACCACGGTGCCCGGTTCGGCGCCCTGGTCCTCGACCACGCCGACGACCTCGTGCCGGGCGGGGTCGAAGGGCACTCCGGTGCCGGCGTTGCGGACGTATCCGAGGCCTTCGAGGATGTTCACGGCCTGGTCGCGCACGGCCCGGACACCCTCGACGATCGCGTCCGGGTCGGCGCCCGCGTGGGCCAGGGCGAGTTCCAGGTTGTCGATGACCGGCAGGAAGGCCGCGGCGGTGCGGGCGCGCTCGGAAACGCGCTCCCGCTCCAGCTCCCTCGCATGGCGTTTGCGCAGGTTGTCGAGGTCCGCCAGGGCGCGGCGCCAGCGGTCCTCGACCTCCTTGAGTGCGGCCGCGTACTCGTCCTCGGGGCCGCCCTGGCCGGTCGCCGCGTCGGGGCCCGGCTCGGCGTCCTCGGCGTGCGGTCCCGGCTCGGGCAGGTCTCCGCGCGGCGGCCGCTCCGCGTCCGGCGGCGGGTCGGACTGCCGGTCCTGGGGAGGGGGATACGGCATGGTGGCCACCTCACCCCTTGTCGAACTCGGCGTCGATCACGTCGTCGTCCCCGCCGGAGCCGCCTGCCGCGGCACCGCCCGGTGGCGAGCCGTCCGGCGATCCGGTGCCGGCCGGACCTTGCGCCGTTGCCCCGGCCTGGTGGGCGGCGAGACCCGCGAAGATCTGCTGCAGCTCGGAGATCAGCGGCCGGACCCTGTCCACCCCGGCCTCGTTCTTGACCGCCTCGCGCGCCTCGGTGACCAGCATCTCGGCACGCGCCTTCTCGTGCGCGGGGGCGGCCTCCCCGAGCTCGCCGAGCCGCTTCTCGACCTGGTAGGCGATGGCGTCCAGCTCGTTGCGGGCGTCGATCGCCTCGCGCAGCGCCTGGTCCTGGTTCCGGTTGCGCTCGGCCTCCTCCACCATGCGCTCGACCTCGCTCCGGTCGAGGTTGGAGGTGTCGCTGATGGTGATGCCCTGTTCCTTGCCGGTGTCCTTGTCGCGGGCGGTGACGTTGAGGATGCCGTTCGCGTCGATGTCGAAGGTGACCTCGATCTGGGGTTCGCCCCGGGGCGCGGTGCGGATGTCGGTGAGCTGGAAGCGGCCGAGGACACGGTTGTCCGCGGCCAGTTCGCGCTCGCCCTGGAGGATGACGACGTCGACGGCGGGCTGGTTGTCGGCGGCCGTGGTGAAGGTCTCGGTGCGGCGCACCGGGATGGTGGTGTTCCGCTCGATGATCTTCGTCATCACGCCGCCGGCGGTCTCCACGCCCAGCGACAGCGGGGTGACGTCGAGCAGCAGGACGTCCTTGACCTCGCCCTTGAGGACCCCGGCCTGGATCGCGGCCCCCATCGCCACGACCTCGTCGGGGTTGACGCTCATGTTGGGGTCCTTGCCTCCGGTCAGGCGGCGTACGAGGGCCTGGACGGCCGGGATGCGGGTGGAGCCGCCGACGAGGATGACCTCGTCGATGTCGTTCTCGCCGACCTTGGCGTCCTCCATGGCCTGCTGGACCGGGCCGAGGCAGCGCTCCACCAGGTCCCCGGTGATCTGCTCGAAGGTCGACCGCATGATCGTCGTGGTCAGGTGCTTCGGCCCGGAGGCGTCGGCCGTGATGAAGGGCAGGCTGACCTGCGTCTGGGTCACCGAGCTGAGCTCGGTCTTCGCCTTCTCCGCCGCCTCGAACAGGCGCTGCAGGGCCTGCGGGTCCTGGCGCAGGTCGATGCCGTTGTCCTTCTGGAACCCGTCCGCGAGATGATCCACCAGACGCCGGTCGAAGTCGTCGCCCCCCAGGTGGCTGTCGCCGGCCGTGGACCGCACCTCGACCACGCCGTCGCCGACGTCGAGAATGCTGACGTCGAAGGTGCCGCCGCCGAGGTCGAAGACGAGTACCGTCTCGTGCTCCTTCTTGTCCATGCCGTAGGCCAGGGCGGCCGCCGTCGGCTCGTTGATGATCCGGAGCACCTCGAGGCCGGCGATCCGGCCGGCGTCACGGGTGGCGGTGCGCTGGGCGTCGTTGAAGTAGGCGGGCACGGTGATGACGGCCTCGGTGACTCGCTCGCCCAGTTGCTTGCCGGCGTCGTCGGCGAGCTTGCGCAGCACCTGGGCGCTGATCTCCTCCGGCGCGTACAGCTTGTCGCGGACCTTGAAGCGGGCCGCGCCGCCCTCGCCCTCGACCACGTCGTACGCGACCGCCTTGGCCTCCTCGGAGATCTCGTCGAAGCGGCGGCCGATGAACCGCTTGGCCGAGTAGATGGTGCCCTTGGGATTGAGGATCGCCTGGCGCCGGGCCAGCTGGCCCACCAGGCGTTCTCCCGTGTCGGTGAAGGCCACCACGGACGGTGTGGTGCGGTTGCCTTCGCTGTTGGGCACGACGGTCGGCTCGCCGCCCTCCCACACCGCGATCACCGAGTTGGTGGTGCCCAGGTCGATTCCGACTGCCTTGGCCATGATGAGAAACTCCTTCCATGGCGCCGAGCTGCGTCTTTCGGCGTCCTTCGCCCTCCGGGCCGGATTCCGCCCGGTCCTGCACGCCTGTTCAGGTGGGCAACGAGCTGGGCGTCCGCGGACCGCTCCCGCGTCGGCCGGTTCTTCCCGCAGTTCTTCGTGCCGACAGCTCGCCCCGTGCTGCCCGTACGCCCAGCCTTGCGATTCGGCGGGCGGCCCGTCTGCACCTGGCGGGGCGAAAAACGGCTGTGCCGCTCAGCCTCTCGGGGTAAATCAGATTTATCCCGGTAATTCGGGTGGGGTGGGGTCGGCGGGGTACCCGCACTGTCGGCGTTCCCGTGTGGGCATACAGGGCTCGCTCGATCGCCACTCCGAGGCCGGGGAGAACGGAGTGAACTCATGGCCGACTGTCCGAAGCGGCAGGTGTCCCGTCGTCGGCCCGATCAGGCAGCCGCCCGTTACCAGGGATACGCCCCTCGTGCCCATCACCACCAGATGCGCCGCCCAGGGTCGGCTGCGGGCCGGCCCGCACGGGACCCGTTCGGGCTGTTGGCCCTGTCCCGCACGTTGTTCGGCACCGAGGACGAGAGCGAGATCATCCGCCTTTCCATGTCCCACCTCGGCGGGCTGGGACCGTACTGTGCCGAGGGGGGCTACCTCATGGTCGGGAAAGATCTGACCCGCACGCCGCCGCAGGCGGGCCATGGCAGTGGAGGCCCCCTCGACCTCCAGGTCCGGGAGCTCGCCGGGGCGGACGGCCCCGTGACCGTCTCCGGGCGACTGTGGAGCCGGCTGTTCGGTCTGCGCCTGTTCGGCAACCTGCTGGGAGCGCTGGTGGTGTCGTCCTCCTCCGTACCCACCGAGGAGGAGCAGTCGCTGCTCATGACGGTCATCGGGTTCACCTCGGTGGCCCTGTCCCTCGCCTCGGCACAGCACCGCCGGCATGCCTACAGTCGTGAGCTGGACCTACTGCGCAGCGAACATGACACCGCGCACAGAGAGCTGAGCGATCTGCGATCCGAGCTGAAGCACCAGCGGCGCGTCGACGGAGCACTCGACGCGGTCGCGGCCTCGGGCGGCGGCGAAGACGGCATCACCCGTGCCCTGCACGAGCTCACCGGGCTACCGGCGCTCGTCGAGGACCGGTTCGGCAACCTCCGCTCCTGGGCGGGTCCGGGCCGGCCCGACCCCTATCCGGCGCGGGCGCCCACACGACAGGGCGACATGCTGCGGCAGGTGGCCCTCTCGGAGGAACCCGTACGCATCAAGGGGCGGGTGGTCGCTGTTGCCCGGCGGCGCGGCGAGGTCCTGGGTGTACTGGCCCTGGTGGACCCCGACGGCAGGGCGGAGGAGCGTGACCTGTTCGCTCTGGAGCATGCGGTGCAGTCACTCACCCTGGAGCTGATGCATCTGCGCAGCCTGGCCGAGGTCGAGTTGCGGCTGCGCCGCCAGTTGGTCGACGACCTGCTGGAGGGCACGGACGAGGCCAGCGCCTATGCCCGGTCGGAGGCCGTCGGCCACGACCTTCACCGCCCCCACTACGTGATCGTCGTGCACTGGCCGGGCAGGCCGGCGGACGACTTCCTCGCCCGCGCCGTGGAACGAGCCGTGGCGACGCTGGGCATGCGGCCGCTGGTGACGCGCCGCGGCGGCCGGATGGTGCTGCTGACCGAAGAACGACCTCAGGGCACCGCCCTGCATGATGCGCTGGCCCGGGAACTGGGAACGCCCGGCGGGGCGGTCGGTGTGAGTGCCCGCTGCGCCAACCCACTTTGTATACCCCGCTGTTACGAGGAGGCACAACGGGCCCTGGAAGTGCGCCGGCAGTCGCGTCAGCAGCACGGCACGACCTTCTACGACGACCTCGGTCTGTTCCGGCTGCTCGGACCAGGCCAGGACCGCACGGAACTGGAGGGGTTCGTGCGGGAATGGCTCGGTCCGCTCCTCGACTACGACGGGGAGCACGGCACGGACATGGTCCAGACGCTGACGCGGTACTTCGACTGCGGTGGCAACTACGACGAGACCGCCGGCGCCTTGGCCGTCCACCGCAGCACGCTGCGCTACCGGCTCCAGCGCATCCGTGAGATCAGCGACCGCGACCTCGCGGACGTGGACACCCGGCTCAATCTCCAGGTGGCGACACGGGTATGGAGGATCCTGCTGGGCGGGCGGAGCTCACCGTGAGGCCGGGCCGGCTCGCCCGAGGGCCGCGAACCCGCATCGTCACGTCGTCGCGGTAGGGAGCCGCGGAACGTGCCCGCCCAGTTGGCGTGCCCGGTGCACGAACGTCTCGAGCAGATCCTGCGCCGCCTTCGGCACCGACTCGGCCCGTCGGCGCTGGAGCGTCAGCACCACCTGGGTGGTGTCCCCGGCCAGTGGGCGGCACACGATGGTCCCGTCGCGTTCCAGCGGGTCCCCGACCACACTGAAGTCGGCAGGACGGCAGCCCCGAGCTCCCCGCGACCATCAGCTTCCCCATCGCGTTCGGCACCGGGGTCGTGCTGCTGCGCCGGAGGGACGTATGAGGCGCGCCGGGCACGCGGAGTGGACGAAGCCGCGCACCGACGCCGGCACCGTCTGGCTGATGCCGGGCGTGATCGCGCTGACCGTGGCGGTGGGTGCCGGGGTGGCGTCGACGTCCCGGTGCGACGCCGCCGGCTGCGGTGACCCGACGCGGCTGAGCCTGACCGGGGTGATGGCCGGCCAGGTCGTGGTCCTCGCCGTCCTCATGGTCGGCAACGAATACGGCACCGGCATGATGCACACCACCCTGACGGCGGTCCCGCGACGGCTGACGGTCCTGTGCGCCAAGGCCGCCGTTCTCACAGGGGTGACGGTGGTGGCCGCGACCGGCTCGGTGCTCGGCTCGCTGCTGGTCGGGCGGCTGACCGAGCCGGGCCGGGGCTTCACCGAGGAACACGGATACCCGGCCCTGTCGCTGACCGACGGGCCGACCCTGCGGGCCGCGGTCGGCTCGGTCCTCTACCTGGTTCTGGTCGGCCTGCTGAGCCTGGGTCTGGCGCTGGCCGTGCGGAACTCGGCCACCGCGATCGGTGCCGTCCTGGCCCTGCTGTTCGTCCTCCCGATCCTCGCCCAGGTGATCGCCGACCCGGGCCGGCAGCGCCATCTCCAGCAGGTCGCGCCGATGACGGCAGGCCTGGCCGTGCAGGCCACCGTCAGTGTCGGCAATCTGACCATCGGCCCCTGGCAGGGGCTGGGCGTACTGGCCCTCTGGGCGGTCGCCGCCCTCACGGCGGGCGGACGGCTGCTCCGCTCCCGCGACGCCTGAACCGGCCGCCCTGCCTGCCGTGGGTGGGTCAGCCCTCGATCCAGCCGTGGTTCTTCGCGAACTGGGCCAGCGCGCCCCGGACCCGCACGATCTCCTCGGCGGTGAGCGTGGGCGCCGACGCAAGCAGCGTCTCGGTGACCTCGCGGGTGAACTCGTCCGCGCTGAGCAGATCGCACAGCGAGTCGTCGTCCGGGCCGAGCGTCCGGACGTCGGCTCCTCGGGCGAGACGGACGCCGGACGCCTTCGGCCCGCGCTCGCCGCTCTCGATCTCGAACTCCACGGCAACGCCCGGGCGGACGTAGGACTCCGGCATCTGCATGTCGTTCACATGCAGGAAGACGTCCTCTCCGCCACCGTCCGGAGCGATGAACCCGTATCCGCGCGTGCTGTCGAACCGCACCACACGACCGGTAACCATGTGAAACCCCCAACCAAACCGGGCCACCTGCCCGGACACCTGGCCCAGATGGTAGTCAGGTCGGCCCCGGTCGGGCGACTCCGCTCACCGCCGGGCGGCGAAGCCGGGGGTCACGCATCCGGGTCCGGTGCCCCGGATCCGCTGAGCCGGCTCATCAGCGTCTCCGTGTCCGAAGCGATCCATTCCTCGGCCAGCAGGCCGTCGGCGATCCGGTAGAGCTCGGTACTGGAGTACTCGACGGCTGGGCCGGTGGCGGGGACGCCCCGGAACTCGCCCTGGTGCGTGCCCCGCACGGTGAGCCGGACCGCGACCCGTCACCCGACCCGAAGATGTCGTCGATACGAGTCCGGAAGTCGGGGAAGGCCGTGCGCAGCATCATCGTGTTCCGCCGCCAGGTGTCACGGCCCTACATCCGGAACGGCAACCCCGCGATGTTGGTCGCGAAGTCCTCCGTCATCAGCCGGGTGCACGCGTCGAGATCTCCACGGTTGAGGGCGTCGAAGGCGCTGCGGACGAGCTCGACGGGGGACCGGTCGAGCCGCTGGGGGGGCGCGAAGTGGTCATGGTGCCTGCCTCTCTGGGTGGGTGGCACCGTCAGTACGGACCGTGACGTCGCGACAAGGTCAACCGCCGTTCGGGGCGTAGCGGGAACTCGGTGCGCGGACACGGAAGTTGATATGGAAAGCTGTCGCCAGCCGTCGGTGTGCCAAGGGGGGCCGGGGCGGTCATCGAGAGGAGCACACGTGACGCAGGACGGTTCTCGCCCCGTGGAGATCGACACCAGCAAGCCGCATCCCGCGCGGATCTACGACTACCTGCTGGGCGGCAAGGACAACTACGAGGTGGACCGCAAGGCCGGTGACCAGCTCGCCGCCGTCGCGCCCGAGGTGTGGATCTCGGTGCGGGCCAACCGCGGCTTTCTGCAGCGCGCCGTCCGGCATGTCATCGACAGCGGGGTCCGGCAGATCCTGGACGTCGGCACCGGGCTGCCCACCTCGCCGAACGTGCACGAGATCGCCCAGGAGGCCGCCCCGGACGTCCGCGTCGCCTACGTCGACAACGACCCGATCGTGAAGGCGCACGCCGACGCGCTGCTCAACCGGGCCGGCACCACCAGCATCGTCCTCGCCGACCTGCGCGACCCGCAGTCCGTCGTGGACCACCCCGAGGTCCGCCGCATCATCGACTTCGACCAGCCCGTCGCCCTGTTCCTCGTCGCCATCCTGCACTTCATCCGCGACGCGGAGGAGCCCGAGCGGATCGTGGCCACCCTGCGCGACGCGCTCCCGGCAGGCAGCTTCCTGGTGCTCTCGCACGCCACGGACGACTTCGCCGAACGCAGCGAGGCCCAGGCCGTCTACAACAACGCGACCGCCACCATGAACCTGCGCCCGCGCGCCCGGATCGAGCAGTTCTTCGAAGGTTTCGAACTGGTCGAACCCGGCGTGGTCCAGGTACCGTTCTGGCGCCCGGACGCCACCCCGCAGGAGGGCTCCGAGGAGATCGGCTTCTACGGCGGAGTGGCTGTCAAGAAGGGCTGAGCCGTTACGAGGGGTGCCTCATCAGGGGGGCACCCCGAGTTCG
Organism: Streptomyces sp. NPDC096040; assembly: GCF_040303265.1. NCBI lineage: Bacteria > Bacillati > Actinomycetota > Actinomycetes > Kitasatosporales > Streptomycetaceae > Streptomyces > Streptomyces sp. NPDC096040. Next base: position 279,024 of record NZ_JBEOTA010000011.1, on the reverse strand, counting down.
AACAGCGCGTACCCCGCGTACGAGCCGGAGGCCAGGGCCGCGAGGCCCAGCAGGAGGCACTGGTAGGGGAGGCTGACGCGGCGCAGCGCGACCGCGAGCGGGACGAACAGCGGGAAGGCGGGCAGCAGATAGCGTGAGACGTTCGCGAAGTACTGCTGGCTGCCGAGCACGAGGGCCAGGGTGAGCACCGTGTGGACGACCAGCACCGCGGGCGGGCGCAGGCGTCGAACGGCTGTGCTCGACGCCCATCCGGCGCCCGGCGGCGCCCAGAACGGAGGACGAACATGCCCGACACCCCGCCCGTGACCCTCCAGGACGTGCAGGACGCGGCCGCGCGGCTCAAGGGAGTGGCCCACCGCACCCCCGTGCTGCGCTCACGCACCCTGGACGAGCTGGTCGGCGCGGAGGTCTTCCTGAAGTGCGAGAACCTCCAGCGCATCGGCGCCTTCAAGTTCCGGGGTGCCTACAACGCCGTGTCACGGCTGTCGGCCGAGCAGCTGGCGAAGGGCGTCGCCGCCTACTCCTCCGGCAACCACGCCCAGGCCGTCGCCCTCGCCGCCCGCGAACTCGGCACCACGGCCGTGATCGTGATGCCCGAGGACACCCCGCGCTCCAAGCTGGAGGCGACCGCCGGGTACGGCGCGGAGATCGTGACCTACGACCGCTACACCGGCGACCGCGTGGCCGTCGGCGAGGCCCTCGCCGCCGAACGAGGACTCGCGTTGGTCCCGCCGTACGAGCACCCGCATGTGATCGCCGGACAGGGCACCGCCGCACTCGAACTCATCGAGGAAGTCGGCAAGTTGGACGCCCTGGTGGTGCCGGTCGGAGGCGGCGGGCTGATCGCCGGCAGTGCCACCGCGGCGAAGGGGCTGCTGCCCGGGATCCGGGTCGTCGGGGTCGAGCCCGAGGCCGGGGACGACACCAGGCGGTCCCTGGAGGCGGGGCACCGGGTGTCCGTCCCGGTGCCGAGGACCATCGCCGACGGCCAGGCGGCCGACATCCCCGGCGAGCTGACCTTCTCCGTCAACCAGCGTCTGGTGGACGACATCTCGCTGGTGAGCGACGACGAGATCCGGGACGCGACGCGGTTCGCCTTCGAGCGGATGAAGACCGTCGTGGAGCCGAGCGGCGCCAGCGGTCTGGCCGCGCTGCTCGCCCACCGGGTGACGCCGCTGCCGCGCCGGATCGGGGTCATCCTGTCCGGGGGCAATGTGAACGCGGAGCGGTTCGCGGAGATCGTGGCCGGCTGAGGACAGCAGCAGCATCGGCTCGCCGGTGCGGGCCTCCCGGACGAAACCGCCGGCAGCGCCGCACCGCCCGCGAAGCGCCCAGCGCCGGGGTGCGGGGCGCCCGGCACCCCGGTTCAGCAGTCGCGGAACTCGGGTGACTGGTTGAGGATCTGCGAGCGCGTCGAGGTGAAGCGGGTGTGCGTCTGTCCGCCGCGCGCCTCGGGCGGGAACACCGCCACCCGGTGGCAGTTCTGGAAGGCGAGGGCGACCCCGAAGTGCCGCTCCAGGCTGCCCCGGATCGCGTCGGAGGACAGCGCCCGGAGCAGCTGCCCGCGCTCCTTCTCCGACGGCGGCGGGGTCTGGTTGTCGGCGAACTCGCTGTCACCTTCGCGTAGTTCGGAGGTCAGCCGGGCGATGAGGTGGTAGGCGTACGGCAGCGAGGTACGGACGGATTCCACGAAGTCCTCCTCCCGCACCGCACCCTTCTCGGCTTCGGCGAGCAGCTGCGGGGAGACGTCGAGCGACATATTGCTGTGTCCTGTTCTGTTCAAGGCGGTCAAGGGGTTGGTGCTCGAAAGGGAGTGAGAGGGAACCGAGGTCTCAGGCGAAGGCGGGCAGGGCCGCCGGTCCGTGCCGGAAGTCCGGGTCGACCTGGGCGGCCAGATCCTGGCCGGTGGCCGCGTTCGCCCAGGCGGCGGCGTTGCGCAGATGGAACTCCACCGCGTGCCGCTGGAAGGCGTCCCAGTCCTTGGCCCGCGCGTCCACGGCGGCCCGCAGCCGGTCCATGGCCCGGGAGTTGTGCGGCTCCAGCGCACCGCCGTCCCGGCCCTGCTCCTGGGCGCGGACGTACGACGACAGCTCGCAGTGGGCCAGCAGGTCGTCGCTCACCCGCTCCCGCAGGAATGCGAGGTCGTCCGCCCCGGTCACCTTGTTGCCGACCACGGCGACCGGGATGCCGAACTCGGCCGCGTGGTCCCGGTACTGGCGGTACACGGACAGGCTCTTACGGGTCGGCTCGACCACCAGGAACGTCATGTCGAAGCGGGTGAACAGCCCGGAGGCGAAGGCGTCGGCGCCCGCCGTCATGTCGACGACGACGTACTCGCCGGGCCCGTCCACCAGATGGTTGAGGTAGAGCTCCACCGCGCCGAGTTTGGAGTGGTAGCAGGCCACCCCGAGGTCGCTCTCGGCGAACGCCCCGGTGACCATCAGCGGCACCCCGCCGACCTCCTGGACGTGGTGGGAGTGCACCTCGTCGTCGCCGAGCAGCCGCAGCAGCCGTGAGCCGCGCCCGGGCGGTGTCGTCTTGACCATGGCCTCCCGGGACGCGATCCGGGGGTTCGTGCCGCGCAGATAGTCCTTGATCGCGCCGGTCCGTGCGCTCAGCGGCGGCGCCGTGAACAGCTCGTCCTCGTCGAGACCGAGGGCGTGGGCCAGGTGCTGGTTGATGTCGCCGTCGATGGCGACGACCGGCGCGCCGGACCGCGCCAGCCGGCGGGCGAAGAGGGCCGACAGGGTGGTCTTGCCGCTGCCGCCCTTGCCGACGAAAGCCACGCGCATCGCTAACCGTCCTTCATCTTGAAAATGGAAGTCATGATCATAGATTGGAGAGGGTGCCGGGCGGTGTCAAATCGAGATCGCCCAACCGGGCTGCGGACCGGAGGAGTTGACGGAGCCCCAGGTCCGGCGGGCGGCGGGCGGCGTGGCGGACGCACGGGAACCCGGTCGGCAGCTCCGGGTGGAGACCCAGGGCCTCGACGTGATCGCGCGGTTCGGCACCCACGATGGTGCTCAGCCGGGCCGGGTACGGCCTCCGCGGGAACCGGCTGCCGTCGGCGTCTCCGGCCATCTGCTGGGCCCGCTCGGCCTCGGCAGTAAGTCGGACGCCTGGGCGTACGGCAACCTGGGCGTACGCCAACCCGGGCGTACGGCAACCCGGGCGTACGCCAACCTGGGCGTCCTGGCCGCGCTGACGCTCGCTTCGCCGGCACCCTGGCGCCGGCCCGCGGCCGGATCCATGCCCAGGAGAGGCAGGCCCCGACCCTCCCCGTGACGGCCCGATGACCATCCCGCCAGGCCCGCCGACCGCCATCGCGCCACGCGGTACGTCCCCCGGGAACGGTCCCCGCAATGCCCCGGCCCCCCGTGCCGGGCATCGCCTGCCTCTCCCGGCTCCCTCTCCCGGCTCCCTCTCCCGGCTCCCTCTCCCGGCTCCCTCTCCCGGCTCCCTCTCCCGGCTCCCTCTCCCGGCATCTCCCCGCCCCGCTGCCCCCCCGTCGACGTCGCCCTTCGGTCACCCGGGCCCCCGGGATCCCGGACGCATGCCCCGGCCACGATCGGGTACGCGTGCCGTGGCTGCCCGGTGCTTACCGGTCCCTGCGGCCCGTACCACCACTACCTGGGGATCTGTCATGGAGACACCCGCACACGACGACTTTCCGACGCCGGCCCAGCGGGCGCTCGACACGCTGGCCGTGAACGCCGAGGACCGTGACGCGCTGGACACGCTCGCACACAGCGACGTGCTGGTCCCGGTCCCGGACGACGCGGCGGAGGCGGCCGACCCCGCGATGATCGCGCTGCCCGTCCTGGAACGGCCCGACGGCGACCCCGTCGTCCCCGTGTTCACCTCGGAGGGAGAGCTGACCGGCCTGCTGCCGACGGTCTCCCGCTACCGCCTGGTGCCGCTGGGCGCGCTCGCCTCACAGTGGCCCGAGGACAACCTGTCGCTCGCCATCGACGGCAGCTCGGCACACGCGCTGACGCTCACCTCCGAGGGCGTACGCACACTGCTGGCCCGGCCGGCGGGCTGACCAACGGTCCCGGTCACCGGGAGGTCGCCATCCGGGTCAGAATGGCCCCATGGAATGGATCTCCGGAGTGGCCGGGGGACTGGTACTGATCCTGGTCCTGCGCAGCATTCTGCGCACCCTCGTGGTCCCCCGGGGCCTGTACTCCGTGCTGGTGTACCGGCTGTGGTGGGGCCTGCGGCGGCTGCTCCGCCTCACCGCGCGCGGCCGCGGTTACCGGGCGATCGACCGGGCGGAGACCTGGCTCGCCCCGCTGATGCTGATCGGCATGCTCACCGCCTGGCTCGGCGGGGCGTTCCTCGGCTTCGGCATGCTGCTGTACGGGTTCTCGCCGCTGTCCTGGAGCATCTCGTTCCGTGAGGCCGGCTCCAGCCTGTTCACCCTCGGCTTCGCCAGCGGCGCCCGGCTTCGGCTGTCCGCGCTCGACTTCGTCGCCGCCGCCACCGGCCCCGTCGTGATCGCCCTGCAGATCGCCTATCTCCCCACGCTGTACTCCGCCTACAACCGCCGCGAACTGGAGGTCACCCTCCTCCAGTCCCGGGCCGGCGAGCCCGCCTGGGGCCCGGAGATCCTCGCCCGGCAGTGGCTGGTCGACACCGATGTCGCGCTGCCCCAGCTGTACCGGGCCTGGGAACGGCTGGCCGCGGACATGGGGGAGAGCCACGCCACCTACCCGGTGCTGCTGGCGTTCCGTTCGCCCCGCCCCTACCGCAGCTGGCTGGTCAGCCTGATCGCTGTCCTGGACGCGGCGGCCATGCAGCTCGCGCTCACCCCGCAGGCCGCCCCTCCGGAGGCCCGCTTGGTGCTGCGTGCCGGTTTCACCGCCCTGCGTGACATCGCCGCCTCCGTACGGGCGACCTTCGAAACCGACCCGGCCCCGGACGCCGACATCGAGCTGACCTACGGCGAGTTCGAGGCGGCCGTGAGCATGCTGGAGAAGACCGGCTTCCGCGCCGAACGCGGCACGGAGGAGGCCTGGCCGCACTTCCACGGCTGGCGGGTCAACTACGAGGCAGTGGCCTACGAACTGTGCCGCCGGTGCGACGCCGTACCGGCGCTGTGGACCGGCGGGCGCGACTTCCCGTCGGAACCGATCCCGCCGATGCGCCCGGTGGACCGGCAGCCCCCCCAAGGACGGCCGGAAGTTCCTCCCAGCCACGGGTAGCGCGGCGCATCCTGCGGGAAGATCCCAGCAGGGGTCGGGAAGACCGAGAGGGGCGAATCGTCGTGAGGGTCGTCCTGCTGGGCACCGCCGCCGGAGGCGGGTTCCCGCAGTGGAACTGCGCCTGCGCACTGTGCGCCGCCGCCCGGGACGGCAAGCTGCCCTCCCGTACCCAGGAGTGTGTCGCCATGACCGGCAACGGCCGGGACTGGTGGCTGCTCAACGCCTCGCCGGACATCCGCGCCCAGCTCACCGCCACCGCGGTGCTGTGGCCGGGCCCGGGCCCTCGGGACACCCCGGTGCGCGGAGTGCTGCTCACCGATGCCGAGGCCGACCATGTCACCGGTCTGACCGTGCTGCGCGGGGCACCGGGCCTCAAGGTGTACGCGGCCCCGCCGGTGCGGACGGTGCTGGCCCCGGCCCGCGGTGCCCTCGACCGCTACGCCCCTTGGGAGTGGGCCGACAGCCTGGCCGACGGCGGCTTCGTGCTGGCCGGCGGCCTGGTCGTGACCGCCCACCCGGTGAGCGCCAAGGCCCCGAAGTACGTCCCGGCCGCGCTCGCCGAGGCCGACGGCCGCTGGGTCACGGCGTATCGCGTCGAGGACCTGGCCACCGGGGGAGTCCTGCTGTACGCACCCTGCGTCGGCGCCTGGAGCGACGTACTCGACGAGTTGTGCGCGGAGGCCGACTGCGTCCTGCTGGACGGCACCTTCTTCACCGCCGACGAGATGGGCACCACGGTCCGCTCCGGGCCCGGGCAGGCCGCCATGGGTCATCTCCCGGTCTCCGGCCCGCACGGCAGCCTCGCCGCCCTGGCCCGCCATCCCCGCGCCCGCCGGATCTACACCCACCTCAACAACACGAACCCCCTGGTCGACCCGGCCTCCCGGGCCCGCGCCCAGCTGGCCGAGGAGGGGATCGAAGTACTTCCGGACGGCATCGAGTTCGCGCTCTAGCCGGCCAGACCGTCGAGCATCCGCTCCAGCGCGGCCCGCTGCAGCGGCCGTACCTCGGCGTGCAGGGCGCGGCCCTTGGAGGTGAGCGCGACCCACACGCCCCGCCGGTCCTCGACGCAGACCGACCGCTCCACCAGGCCGTCCTTCTCCAGCCGCCCGATCAGCCGGGACAGCGCGCTCTGGCTCAGATGGACCCGCCCGACCAGGTTCTGCACCCGGCAGTGGTCACCCTCGGCGGGCGACTCGGTGGCCAGCAGGTCGAGTACCTCGAAGTCGCTGGCGCCCAGCCCGTGCGGATGCAGCACCCGGTCGATCTCGCACATCGTGCGCGCGTGCACCGACAGGATGTCCCGCCAGCGTTCCTCCAGCCGGGCCTCGGCCGTCTTGACTGCCATACCCGCACCGTAGCACCGATCCGGCCAATCGTTGAGTGTGCAACTAGTGCGGGTGCAACAGTCGTCCTGCGAGAAGACTGCGGAGGAGTACGCCGGTCAGGCCACCGGATCCTGGAGCAGCCCCACCATGTTCCCGTCGGCGTCCTTCACCGAGGCGACCAGCCGCCCGTTGCCGACGTCCCGGGCGTCCTGTACCAGCTCCGCGCCCGCCGCCAGCAGCGCCGCGAGCCGCTCCCGCAGATCGGTGACGTGCCAGAAGGGCGTCGGCCCGGTCAGCCCCTGGGCATGCCCGTTCGGGTCGAGCCCGACGTCCTGCCCGGCGGCCTTGAACCCGATGTAGTAGGGCTCGTCGGCATACGGCTCGACGCCCAGCAGCGCGCCGAACAGGGCCTTGGCCCGCTCCGCGTCCTTCACGGGGTAGATGATCGTCTGGATGCCTGCGGTCATGGTGTTCTCGCTCCTTGTGCGTGGCTGCCGGCGCGGTCCGTCCGGCGGTTCCCACGCTAGGAGCGCGCGGGGCGGTACGGCTTCTCGAAAACTGACCGCCTGCCGTACCGCCCCACGCCTCAGGTCGACTCGCGCCGCACCAGCTCCGTCGGCAGGATCACCGCCGCCGGGTCCTCGCCGCCTATCTGGGCGAGCAGCAGCCGCACCATCTCGGCGCTGATGCGGTCGTAGGGCTGGTGGATCGTCGTGAGGGCGGGGGTGGCCTCCGTCGCGGCGGCGGAGTCGTCGAAGCCGCCGACCGAGACGTCCTCGGGCACCCGGCGGCCCGCCCGCCGCAGCACTGCCAGGGCACCCTGCGCCATCAGGTCGGAGGCCACGAAGAGGGCGTCGATGTCCGGGGCCTGCGCGAGAAGCCGCTCGGCGCCCGCCTCGCCACTGGCCCGGCTGTAGTCGCCGGAGACGATGAGCCGTTCGTCGATCTCGATGCCCGCTTCCGTGAGCACCTCCTGGTAGCCGGCGAGGCGATCGACACCACCCGGGGTGTCCAGGGGACCGCTCACCATGCCGATCCGGCGGCGGCCCCGCGACAGCAGGTGCTGCACCATGTCACGGGCACCGTCCCGGTCGTCCGCCGCCACGTAACTCACCTTGGAGCCGGGCCCCATGGGCTTGCCGCACTGGACGAGCGGCACACCCGCCTCGCGCAGTTCCTCGGCGACCCGGTCCCCGGAGTGACTGGACACCAGCAGCACCCCGTCGACATGCCCGGCGGTGATGTACCGCGTGATGCGGCGCCGTTCGTCCTTGGTGCCCGCCAGCATCAGCAGCAGCGGAATGTCGTGTCCGGCCAGCGCCTGGGTGCAACCGCTCAGCAGGACATTGAAGTTGGGGTCCTCGAAGAACCTCTCCTGAGGCTCCGTCAGCAGGAAGCCGACCGAGTCCGAACGTCCGGTGATCAGCGAACGGGCATGCCGGTTCACGACGTACCCGGTGCGGCGGATGGCGTCGTTGACGGCCTCCTGCGCGGCGGGGCTGACGTAGTGTCCGCCGTTGAGCACGCGGGAGACGGTTCCCCGTGAGACACCGGCCTCGCGCGCCACGTCGTGGATCGTCGGCGGTCTGCGCCGGCCCCCCGCATTACTGCTCATGGTCATGACTTTACGGCCCCGGACAGCAGGTCAAGGCTCCAGAACCGCTGGATGACCAGGAACAGCGCGATCAGCGGCAGCACGGCCAGGAACGCTCCGGTGATCACCAGGGTGTACAGCGCCGGAGTGTTGGCGCCCTGCTCGAGGAGCGTGTACAGACCGAGCGTGAGCGGGAACTTCTCGTCGTCGCTCAGCATGATGTACGGCAGAAGGAAGTTGTTCCAGACGGCCACGAACTGGAACAGGAACACCGTCACCATGCCGGGGATCATCATCGGCATCGCGATCCGCGTGAAGATCCGCCACTCACTGGCCCCGTCCATCCGCCCGGCCTCGACCACGTCGGTCGGCACGGCCGCCGCCGCGTAGATGCGGGAGAGGTAGACGCCGTACGGGGAGAGGATCTGCGGCAGCAGCACGGACAGATAGGAGTCCGTGAGGTTCGCCTTGGCGAGCAGCAGGTACTGCGGGATGGCGAGGATGACGGGCGGCATCAGCACGCCCGCGAGCAGCACGTTGAAGATCGTCTCACGGCTGCGGAAGCGGTAGGTCGCGAGCGCGTAGCCGCTGAAGGCGGACACGCACGTCGACAGCAGGGCGCCCAGACCGGCGTACAGGGCGGAGTTGCCCATCCAGCTCCAGTAGATGCCCTCGCGGTAGGCGCTGAGGTCCTTGAGGTTGTCCAGGAAGCCGCTGCCGGGCAGGAAGGTGAACGTGGAGAACAGCTCGCTGCCGGACTTGGTGGACGCGATCACCACCCAGGCCACCGGGAGGAGGGTGTAGATCGCGCCCAGCAGCAGGGTGAGCGTCGGGATCAGGGCGATACGGCGGCGCAGCGGCGGGCCCTGGGCTGTGCCCGGCGTCGTACCGGCCGCGGGGGCGGCCTTGCGAACGGCAAGAGAACTCACTGGGCTGCCTCCTGCTTGTTGCGGCGGTTCGCGGCTCGCAGAAACCCGAAGGACAGCGCCAGCGTGGCAAGGGCGATCAGCGTCGCCTCGGCCGACGCCGAGTAGATGTCCCCCTTGCGGAAGGCGTCCTCGTACACCTTCATCAGCGGACTCCAGGTCGTGTTGACCGAGTTGGTGAGTGGTTTGAGGGTGGTCGGCTCGTTGAAGACCTGGAGCGTGGCGATGATCGAGAAGAAGAAGGTCAGCACCAGCGAGGGCGCCACCATCGGGATCTTGATCCGCAGCGCGGTCTGCAGCGGGGTGGCGCCGTCCAGCTTCGCCGCCTCGTACACCTCGGCCGGGATGGACCTGAGCGAGGTGTAGATGACGATCATGTTGAAGCCGGTGCCGCCCCAGACCGCGATGTTCGACAGGGCCAGGTACAGCGGCCCGCCGTCCAGCAGGTTCGGCTGCGGCAGGCTCAGCTTGTCGAGCACGTAGTAGAAGGGGCTGACGTCCGGCAGGTACAGGAAGCCCCACAGCAGCGCGGCCACCACGCCGGGAATGGCGTACGGCAGGAAGATCGCGAGCCGGGTGAAGGGGGCCAGCCGGACCCGCTCGGAGTCGAGCATCAGGGCGAACAGCAGAGCGAGGCCCAGCATCACCGGGACGACGATGCAGCCGTAGCCGAGGACGCGCAGGGCACCGTCGTAGAACTCGTGGTCGGTGAGGGCGTCGGTGTAGTTCTCCAGGCCGGCCCAGACCTCCGTGCGGGCGCCCGCGCCCAGGCCTAGGCCGGAGACGTGCACCTTGCGGAAGCTGAGCCAGACCGCGTACCCGATGGGCAGCGCGAAGAACAGGGCGAAGAGGACGGTGGCGGGGAGAAGGAAGGCGTACGGGGCCCCCTTGACCCCGTACGACTTCCGGCTGGTGGGGCTGGTCACCGAGAGACCTCGAAGCCCTGCTTCTTCATGTCGGCGACCGTGGCGTCCTGCATGGTGTTCAGGGCGGTCACGAAGTCCGACTTGTTCTTGGCGGCGGCGCCGAAGGCGTCGTTGAAGGACGTGTAGGCGACGTTCACGTTCGGGCCCCACGCGGAGGGCGCCGTGGTCTTCGCGATCTCGGCGGCCTTGGTGTAGAAGTCCGCCTGGTTCGAGAAGTAGTCCGGCGGGTTCGAGAAGGCGCCGCTGAGCTGGGCGGAGGTGGACGCCGGGTAGATGCCGCTCTCCTTGGCCAGCGCGTTGAGGGCGTCGCCGTCGGTGTTCAGCCAGGCGGCGAACTTGGCGGCGGCCTCCTGGTGCTTGGAGTCGGTGGTGACCGCGGTGGAGGAGCCGCCCCAGCTGCCGGTGACGTCCTCGGACGCGGACCACTGCGGAAGCGGGGCCATCGCCCACTTGCCCTTGGTGTCCGGCGCGGCCGTGGTCAGCGTGCCGGGCGCCCACACCGCGGAGACCCAGGCGATCTGCTTGCCGGTGTTGAGCGCCTTGTTCCAGGCCGGGGTGTACATCGGTTGGTTGTCGACGGCGCCCTCCTTGACCAGGCCGCCCCAGAACTTGGCCACCTTCTGGGTGGCCGCGTCGTTGATGGCGACCTTCCACTTGTCACCGGAGGTGGTCCACCACTTGGCGCCGGCCTGCTGGGCCAGGCCCGCGAACAGGCCGGAGTCGTTGGCGGAGAAAGTGGTCAGGTCGACGTCCGGCGCCTTCTTCTTCAGCGCGCGGGCGGTCTCGGCGAACTGCTCCCAGGTGGTGGGGACGGTCAGTCCGTACTTCTTGAAGAGGTCCGCGCGGTAGTAGAACATCATCGGTCCGATGTCCTGCGGCACCGCGTACACCGCGTCCGTGCCCAGCGTGACCTGCTGCCAGACGCCGTCGGCGAACTCGGACTTGGCGTCACCGACGCTCTTCGATATGTCGGCGACGGCGTCGTTGCTGACCAGCGTCGGCAGCGCCTGGTACTCGGCCTGCACCAGGTCCGGGCCGTTCTTCGCCTTGTGGGCGGTGAGAATCTTGGTGACCAGCGTGTCGCCGGACGCCTGCTTCTTCACCGTGACGGTGATCTGCTCCTTCTTGCCCTCGCCCTTGTTCCACAGGTCCACGACCTTGTCCATACCGGGCGCCCAGGCCCAGTACGTGAGCGAGACCGGACCGGAGTCGGCCTTGCTGTCGTCGTCGGACGAGCCGCAGGCGGCGAGGGCGGTGGCGCCGAGCGAGACGGCGACGGCGGTTGTCACGAGGCGGCGGCGCTTCGTGTGCGGCATGGATCTCTCCCCTGACCTGGGCCCCCGCCCGACGCGGGGGCCTGCCATGCAGATACCGAGCGTTTTCGGACCCGGAGCATCGCCCGTCGCGAGCCGTGTCCTGCTCTGTGAGCGTTCACAGTAGAGAAACATCCCGGACACTTGTCAATGGTTGTTGCTGTGCGGTTATGTTGGGCTCACGCCACGATCAATGTGTGTGCACGTTCCCAAATGATCGATGAAACGGGAGAGATCCATGCCGGAGACCACCCCCAGGGGCCTGACCAGGCTCGCCTTCGGTGGGGACTACAACCCCGAGCAGTGGCCGGAAAGCGTCTGGCACGAGGACGTCCGGCTGATGCGCGAGGCCGGGGTCACGATGGTGAGCGTCGGGATCTTCTCCTGGGCCCTGCTGGAACCGGCGCCGGGGGAGTACGACTTCGGCTGGCTGGACCGGATCATCGGCCTGCTGCACGAGAACGGCATCCGCGTCGACCTGGGCACACCCACCGTGGCGCCGCCCGCCTGGTTCTACCGCGCGCACCCCGAGGCCCTGCCGGTGACCGCGGAGGGCGTGCGCTACGAGTTCGGCTCACGCGGCGCCATCTGCCACAGCAACACCGACTACCGCGCGGCCGCCGCGAACATCACCACCCGGCTGGCCGAGCGCTACGGCGACCACCCGGCCCTCGCGATGTGGCACGTCCACAACGAGTACGGCGTCCCCGTCTCTGCCTGCTACTGCGACTCCTGCGCCACGCACTTCCGCCGCTGGCTGACCGGCACCCACGGCACGGTCGACGCGGTCAACGAGGCCTGGGGCACGGCCTTCTGGGGCCAGCACTACACCGACCTGGCGCAGATCAACCCGCCGCGCGCCACCCCGACCGTCGGCAACCCGGGCCAGGCCCTGGACTACAAGCGGTTCACGGACGCCACCATCCGCGAGAACTTCCGCGCGGAACGGGACATCCTGCACCGCCTCTCGCCGGGCGTCCCGGTGACGACGAACTTCATGACCGCCCTCAGCCAGTGCGACTCCATGGACTACTGGGCCTGGGGCCGTGAGGTCGACCTGGTCACCAACGACCACTACCTGATCACCGACGGCCGCCGCACCCATGTCAACCTGGCGATGGCCGCCGACCTCACCCGCTCCGTCGCCGCCGGCGCCCCCTGGCTGCTGCTCGAACACTCCACCTCGGGCGTCAACTGGCAGCCGCGCAATCCGGCCAAGGCTCCCGGGCAGATGGCCCGCAACTCCCTGGTCCATGTGGCCCGCGGCTCCGACGGCGCCATGTTCTTCCAGTGGCGGCAGTCCCGGCGCGGTGCCGAGAAGTTCCACTCGGCGATGCTGCCGCACGGCGGCACCGGGACCCGGGTGTGGCGCGAGGTCGTCGAACTCGGCGCGTCCCTCGACTCGCTGGCGCAGATCCGCGGCAGCCGCACCCAGGCCGACGTGGCCGTGCTGTGGGACTGGCAGTCCTGGTGGGCGCAGAACCTCCAGTGGCGCCCGAGCGAGGACCACGACCCGCGCGAGCGCGCCGACGCCTTCTACGAGGCTCTCTACGACCGGCACCTCACGGTCGACTTCGCCCACCCGGAAAGCGACTTGTCGGCCTATCCCCTTGTCGTCGTACCGGCTCTCTATCTGATGACGGAGGCGGCCGGGAACAATCTCAAGGAATACGTCGAGAGCGGCGGCACCCTGGTCGTATCGTACTTCTCCGGCATCGTCGACGAGCACGACGCCGTGCACGAGGGCGCCTACCCGGGCCCCCTGCGCGACGCCCTCGGCCTCGCCGTCGAGGAGTTCTCACCCCTCCTCCAGGACCAGCGGGTGCGGCTGACCGGCCCGGACGGCTCCGAGCTGACCGGCGACGTGTGGACCGAGTTCGTCGTCCCGCGCGGCGCCGAGACCGTCTGGACCTACGCCGACGGCCTCACCGCCGGCCACCCGGCCGTCACCCGGCACCAACTGGGGGAGGGCACCGCCTGGTATGTGTCGACCCGCCTGGACACGAACGGGCTGGACGCCCTGCTCGGCTGGGCCGCCGAGGACGCCCGGATCACACCCCGCGCCGACCTGCCCCGCGATGTCGAGGTGGTCCGGCGCACCGGTGACCACGGCACCTTCCTCTTCGCCGTCAACCACACCGCCACCGACGCCAAGGTGCCTCTGGAGGCACACGGCACCGAACTGCTGACGGGCGAACGCGCCGCGGGCCGCCTCGCGGTCCCGGCGGGTGCCGTACGGGTCGTACGACTCGACGGCTGAGCCCCGGCCGTGGACCGGGCCGCCGCACCCGCGTCCACCGAGACTCCCCTCCGCCCGCGCGTGCCACGAGAGCCGTGGGCGGAGGGGCCTCCTCCGGCCCCGCCGGAGGACACCCCTCCCCAGTCACGTCGAAGGGACGACGGACGATGATGTTCCATCCCAGACGCACCCTCAGAGCCCTGCTGCTGCCGCTTCTGGCCGGGCTCGCCCTCACCGCTCTTCCCGTGCAGACCGCCACGGCGGCGAGCACCCTCACCAACGGCGGCTTCGAGTCCGACGGAGCCGGAGTGGCCTCGCCCACCGGCTGGTCGGAGTACGGCGACACGGGCGCTTCGTACACCGAGTCCGGTGGCCACGGCGGCAGTTACCGCCTCAGCCACTACTCGGCCTCCGCCTACAAGGTCGAGACCTATCAGTACCTCTCCGGCCTGGCCAACGGCACCTACACCCTCACCGCCTGGGTCCGCTCCAGCGGCGGGCAGAACTCCGCCTACATATCCCTGAAGAACTGCGGCAGTTCGGAGCAGAGGACCGATCTGCCCGTCTCCACCAGCAGCTGGGTGCGGATCGTCACCTCGATCGCGGTCACCAACGCCCAGTGCACGATCAGCATCAACTCCGATGCCAACGCGGGCAACTGGATCAACGTCGACGACCTGACGTTCGCCTCCGGCTCGACCGGCCTGTCGATCAAGGGTGCTGACATCTCGTCACTCGCCAAGAGCGAGGCCAAGGGCGGTGTCTACAAGACCAGCTCCGGCACCACCGGAGACGCGGTCACCATCCTGAAGAGCGCCGGCATGAACTACGCGCGGCTGAAGGTCTGGGTCAACCCGGCCGACGGCTACAACGACAAGGCGCACGTCCTGGCCATGGCCAAGCGCGTCAAGGCGGCCGGCATGAAGCTGCTGGTCGACTTCCACTACTCGGACAGCTGGGCCGACCCGGGCAAGCAGACCAAGCCCGCCGCCTGGTCCGGCCACTCCTACAGCCAGCTCAAGACCGACGTCTACAACCACACGTACGACGTCCTCAACGCGCTGAAGGCACAGGGCACCACCGCCGACATGGTCCAGATCGGCAACGAGATCAACGGCGGCATGCTCTGGTCCGAGGGCTCCACCGACAACTGGTCCCAGCTCGCCGGCCTGATCAACTCCGGCTACAGCGCGGCCAAGGCGGTCTCCTCCAGCACCCAGGTCGCCCTGCACCTGGCCAACGCGGGCGACGACGCCACCGTCCGCTGGTGGTTCGACAACGCCAAGACCTACGGCATCAACTACGACGTGATCGGGCTGTCGTACTACGGCTACTGGCACGGCTCGCTGGCCGCCGCCCAGACCACCCTGGACGATGTGGCCTCCCGTTACTCCAAGCCCGTCTTCGTCGCCGAGACCGCCTACCCGTTCACCCTCGCCCAGGACGACTCGCTGGAGAACCAGATCGACACCAGCGGCGAGCTGGTCACCGGCTACCCGGCCACCGCCGCCGGCCAGCTGGCCTGGATGAACGCCGTCGCGAACATCGTCGAGGCCGTCCCGAACAGCCGTGGCCTCGGCGTCTTCTACTGGGAGGCGACCTGGACCGCCGTCACCGGCAACGGCTGGGACCCGACCGACGCGACCTCCGGCAACGGCTGGGAGAACCAGGCCCTGTTCGGCTACGACGACAAGGCGCTGTCCTCCATGGCGTGGTTCAGCCACCGCTGAACCACCACTGACGAGGGGCCCGGCCCGTAAGGGGACGGCCGGGCACCTCCGCTCTGTCCGCCGTTCGGTCTCGGACAACGCTCACCGAGTCCATGACATGGGGGCTTCGGCCGCGGAACAGTGGGAAGACGAACTGCGAGGAGGCCGGGGACGGACGGAGGCCGGTCGGATGCTGAGGAACTCCACGAGCGCGAGTCGCCTGGACATTCCGGACTGGCTCTCGCCGGCACCCACCTGGGCATGCTGACCCGGCTCGGGCAGGTGCGCACCAGGCGCATCCGGCACCGCACCTACTACCGGCGCGACGGGACTCGGATCGCCGAGGTGGCCCGGATCTCCGAAAAGGGCTGGTGAGACCTGTTCCGCCTGTCACTATGGGATTCATGGACCGACCCGCGCGCCTCGTCCCGCTCCACTACGTCGCCATTGGCGGCCGCGGCCCCGAAGACGTTGTGACGGATCCGGACGGCGGGGTCCTGACCGGCGTCGAGGACGGCCGCATCCTGCGCCTGGACGGGCTCGGCGACCCGGACACCCCGCGGGTCCGGGAGCTCGCCCGGACCGGCGGCCGCCCGCTCGGCCTCGAACTCCTCCCCGACGGCGACCTGCTGGTCTGCGACGCGGAGCGCGGCCTGCTGCGCGTCGGCCTCACCGACGGTGCCGTCCGCGTCCTCGCCGACTCGGTCGAGGGGGAGCCGCTGCGGTTCGCGAGCAACGTGGTCGCCCTGCCCGACGGCACCGTGTACTTCACCGCCTCCAGCCGCCGCTTCCCGCTGGACCGCTGGATCGGCGACATCGTCGAGCACAGCGCCACCGGCCGCCTGCTGCGCCTCGCGCCCGGCGCCCGTACGGCCGAAGTGGCCTGCGACGGCCTCCAGTTCGCCAACGGGCTGGCCGTGAGCGGCGACGGCACCTTTCTGATCGTCGCCGAGACCGGCGCGTACCGTCTCACCCGCTACTGGCTCACCGGCCCGCGAACCGGCCGTGCCGAGTTCTTCGCCGAGCTCCCGGGCATGCCCGACAACATGTGGCGCGACGGCGACCTGACCTGGGTCGCCCTGGCCGGTCCGCGCAACCCGCCGCTCGACCTCTTCCACCGCACCCCGCCCGCCGTCCGCCGGGCGGCCGCCCGAGCCGTCGTACACGCCCCCTACCGTCCCGCCGGCACCATCGCCGTGACGGCTCTCGACGACCACGGCAGGGTCGTCCACCACCTCGCCCGCCACCACTCCGGCTTCCGTATGGCCACCAGCGTCTGTGTGACCGGCCGCCACCTGGTCCTCGGCAGCGTTTGGGAGCCCGGCGTCGCCGTCTGCGCCGCGCCCACCGCGAAGTGACCGGCGGGTAGACCCGGCGGTACCCTGGTGCACCCGTCGGGGCGGTGCCGAACAGGAGACGTACGACCCATGACAGCCCCGGAAGCCGACAGCCTCCGTGCCCAGCCGAGCCCCCGGCGGCGGCCGGAATGGCGTACCCAGGCACCGGTCGTCGCGGCGGTCGCCGCGGGCGGCGCGCTCGGCGCGACGGGTCGCTACGCCCTCGCCCTGGCCCTGCCCACGGCAGCGGGCGGATTCCCCTGGGCGACGTTCTGGACGAACGTCATCGGCTGCGCGGTGATCGGCGCGTTCCTGGTACTGATCACCGAAGGACTCCCCGCGCACCCCCTTGTGCGCCCCTTCTTCGGCACCGGCGTCCTCGGTGGCTTCACGACCTTCTCCACGTACGCCGTCGACATCCAGAAACTGGTCGACCACGGCCGGCCCGCCACCGGCCTCGCCTACCTCGCCGCGACCCTGTGCGCGGCCCTCGCCGCGGTGTGGTGCTCGGCCACCGCGACCCGCCGTGTCCTCGCCCGGAGGCAGCGATGAGAAACCTGAACTCCGGCAAAACGGACGCGAAGGGTAAGAAGTCATTATGAATTGGCTGTTGGTCGTCGCCGGTGCCGTCGTCGGTGCTCCGCTGCGCTACCTCACCGACCGCGCCGTCCGGGCCAGGCACGGCTCCGTCTTCCCCTGGGGCACCTTCGTGGTCAACGTCACCGGGTGCCTGATCCTCGGCCTGCTCACCGGCGCGGCCTCGGCGGGCGCCGCGAGCCCTCACCTCCAGCTGCTGCTGGGCACCGGGCTGTGCGGGGCGCTCACGACATACTCGACGTTCTCGTACGAGACCCTGCGGCTGACCGAGACCGGCGCCGGGCTCTACGCTGCGGCCAACGTCCTCGCGAGCGTCGCTGCGGGGCTCGGGGCGGCCTTCGCCGGGGCGGCGATCGCCCAGGCGGTGTGGGCCTAGGACTTGCTTCAAACCCGCGCGTTGTAAGACTGTCTACAGCACTGTCGACCAAATTCTGCAGAACTGGATCCCATGAGCGCCATCTCCGTCGGTCAGGCCGCCGTCCTCGGAGTAGTCGAGGGGGTGACCGAGTTCCTCCCCGTGTCCTCCACCGGCCACCTCAAGATCACCGAGGGGCTCATGAACATCCCCGTCAACGACAACTCCGTCGTCGGGTTCTCCGCCGTCATCCAGGTCGGCGCCATCGCCGCCGTGCTCGTGTACTTCTTCAAGGACATCGTGCGGATCTGCTCCGCGTGGGGCCGGGGGCTGAGGAACCGCGAGGAGCGGGTGCACCACGACTACAAATTCGCCTGGTGGGTCATCTACGCCACCATCCCGATCGTGATCGTGGGCCTGGCCGCCAAGCCGCTGATCGACGGCCCGCTCGGCTCGCTCTGGGTGGTCGCCGGCTCGCTGATCGTCGGCTCCGGGGTCATGTGGGCGGCGGACCAGATGGGGCGCCACAAGCGTGGTGAGGACGACACCTCCTTCAAGGACGCGATGCTGGTCGGCTGCTCGCAGATCCTCGCCCTGCTCTTCCCCGGCTTCTCCCGCTCCGGCGCCACCATGTCGACCGCGCTCATCCTCGACCTGGACCGGGTCGCCGCCACCCGTCTCTCCTTCTTCCTCGGCATCCCGGCCCTGACCGGCGCCGGCATCTACGAGCTCAAGGACGCCCTGGGCGCGGGCGTCGGCGCCGCTCCGCTCGTCGTCGGCACGGTCGTCTCCTTCGTGGTCGCCTACGCCTCCATCGCCTGGCTGCTGAAGTTCGTCGCCAAGCACTCCTTCAATGCCTTCGTGCTGTACCGGCTCGTCGTCGGCCTGGCCCTCTTCGGGCTGCTCGCCACGGACATGATCAGCGCCTGATCCGGTCATCGCTCGGCCGCGGGGTGTGACGCCTGTGCATTCAGGTGTCGCACCCCGTGAATGTTTCCTTTCCGGAAAGCTTGACAGTCTCGTCCCGCAACCCGGAACATCTCACTCGTGAACCTGTCAGACAGCCGGACAGCCGGACAGCCCCCGCGGCGCGTGAGCGCCATGGAGGCGGTACTGGCGTACCTGCGCGGCGCCATCGAGCGCGGCGAGTACGCCATAGGCGACAAGCTCCCCTCCGAGGCGGAGCTGTGCCGCACCCTGGAGGTCAGCAGGCCCGTCCTGCGCGAGGCCCTGCGGGCCCTCCAGACGATGGGTCTGACCGTCTCCAAGACCGGCAAGGGCACCTTCGTCGTCGCCAGCGCCGTCGAGGACCCCACCTTCGGCGACTACGCGGCCAGCGACCTGCTCGAAGTGCGCCGCCACATCGAGATCCCGGTCGCCGGGTACGCGGCGCTGCGCCGCACCCCGGAGAACCTGGACCACCTGGCCCATCTGGTCGACCGTATGGAGCGGGAGACGGACACCACCGCGTGGGTCGCGATGGACACCCTCTTCCACCTGGCCGTGGCCGAGGCCGCCCAGAACCCGGTCTTCCGCCGGGTCATCGAGGAGATCCGGGACGCGCTGGCGCGTCAGTCGGCCTTCCTCAACGAACTGGGCGGCCGCCGCGAGCAGTCCAACCGGGAGCACCGGGCCATCGTCGAGGCGCTGATCGACGGTTCCGAACCCGACGCCGTGGACGCCATGAGCCACCACCTCGACCGCGTCGAGACGACCCTCACCCGCATCGTGCGCGCCACGCGCACGGACGAGCACACGGAAGGCGGAACCGAAGCGTGAGCGAACAGCACCTCAAAGACGAGACACGCCCCTCGTCCCGTCACGTCGACGCCGGAGACCACGGCTACAGCAAGTCGCTGAAGCACCGGCACGTCAACATGATCGCCATCGGCGGCGCCATAGGCACCGGCCTCTTCCTCGGCGCCGGCGGCCGCCTCGCCGACGCCGGCCCCTCCCTCTTCCTCGCGTACGCGGTCTGCGGGGTCTTCGCCTTCCTCGTCGTACGCGCCCTCGGCGAGCTCGTCCTGTACCGCCCGTCCTCCGGCGCCTTCGTGTCGTACGCCCGGGAGTTCCTCGGGGAGAAGGGCGCCTACACCGCGGGCTGGATGTACTTCCTGAACTGGGCGACCACCGGTATCGCCGACATCACCGCGGTCGCCACCTACACCCACTACTGGGGGATGTTCTCCGACGTCCCCCAATGGTTGATCGCATTGATCGCCCTTGCCGTTGTGTTGACCGTCAACCTGATCTCGGTCAAGGTCTTCGGCGAGCTGGAGTTCTGGTTCGCGATCGTCAAGGTCAGCGCGCTGGTGATCTTCATGTGCATCGGCATCTTCCTGCTGGTCACCCAGCACCCCGTGGACGGCGCCACCCCCGGCCCCTCCCTGATCACCGACAACGGCGGCGTCTTCCCCAACGGCCTGCTGCCCATGCTGCTGATCATCCAGGGCGTCGTCTTCGCCTACGCCTCGGTCGAACTGGTCGGTGTCGCGGCGGGCGAGACCGAGAACCCCGAGAAGATCATGCCCAAGGCGATCAACTCGATCATGTGGCGCGTCGGCCTGTTCTACGTCGGCTCGGTCGTCCTGCTGTCGATGCTGCTGCCCTGGAACAAGTACACGGCAGGGGAGAGTCCCTTCGTCACCGTCCTGTCCCACGTCGGTGTCCCGGCCGCCGGCGGTGTGATGAACCTCGTCGTCCTCACCGCGGCCATGTCCTCCCTCAACTCCGGCCTGTACTCAACCGGCCGCATCCTTCGCTCCATGGCCGTCAACGGGTCCGCCCCGAAGTTCACCGCCAGGATGAGCCGCAGCCAGGTGCCGTACGGCGGAATCCTGCTGACCAGCGGTATCTGTGTGCTCGGCGTGGGCCTCAACTTCGTCGTCCCCGCCGACGCGTTCGAGATCGTCCTCAACTTCGCGGCGATCGGCATCCTCGCCACCTGGGGCATGATCATGCTGTGTCACCTGCTCTTCTGGCAGAAGACCCAGAAGGGCGAACTCACCCGCCCCGGCTACCGACTGCCGGGCTCCCCCTGGACCGAGATCGTGACGCTGGCCTTCCTGGCCGCCGTCCTGGTCCTCATGTACGCCGACGGCGGCGCCGGACGCACCACCGTGCTGTGCCTGCCGCTGATCGTCGCCGCGCTGGTCGCCGGCTGGTACGCCATCCGCGGCCGACTCGCGCGCCCGTCCGCCGGAACCGACGCGTGAACCGCGCACCGGTCCGTCCCAACTCACCCGAGACCAGGCAGTGATGTACAGCAGTTCCCCCGCGGCCGCACCCATCGTCCGTGAGCCCCTCCACGCCCCCGTCGCCCACCTCGTCCGCGGCGGGGTCGTCGAGGGCATCCACTACGGTTCCGTCGTCGTCCTCGGCGCCGACGGCCGGGTCCAGTTCCAGCTCGGCGACATCGAGGCCGCGTTCTACCCGCGCTCGGCCATCAAGCCCGTCCAGGCCGTGGCCATGCTGCGGGCCGGGCTGCCGCTCGACGGCGAGCTGCTCTCCCTGGCCGCCGCCAGCCACTCCGGCGAGGAACGCCACCTCGCCGGGACCCGTCGGATCCTCGACCTCGCCGGCCTCACCGAGGACGACCTGCGCAACGTCCCCGACCTGCCGTACGACCCCGCGGTCCGCGACACCTGGATCCGTGAGGGCCGGTTGCCGTCGCGGCTCGCCCAGAACTGCTCCGGCAAGCATGCGGCGATGCTGTGGACCGCGAAGCTGAACGACTGGTCCCTGGAGGACTGTCTGGAGCCGGAGCACCCGCTCCAGCAGGCGATCGCCGAGATCGTCGAGGACCTGACGGGGCAGCGCATCGCCCGGACCACCGTGGACGGCTGCGGTGCGCCGCTGTTCTCCATCTCCCTGCACGGGCTCGCCCGCGCGGTGTCGCGGATCGTGGCCGCCGCGCCGGGGACGCCGGAGGCGCGGGTCGCCGATGCGATGCGGGAGCATGCCGAGATGGCGTCCGGGGCGGGGCGGGATGTCGCCGCGCTGATGCGGGCCGTGCCGGGATTGCTGGCGAAGGACGGGTTCGAGGGTGTGCAGGTCGCTGCGCTGCCTGATGGGCGGGCTGTTGCCGTGAAGATCGCCGACGGGGCGAACCGGGCGCGGGTTCCCGTGGCCGCGGCGGCGTTGGCGCGGGCCGGTGTTGACCCTGCTCTGCTCACGGAGTTCGCGGGTGAGGCGTTGCTCGGCGGGGGCCGGGAGGTCGGGCGGGTGCGGCCTGTTCGGTCGCTGGAGCCGGTTGTGGTCTCGGCTTGCGCCTAGCGGGGCGGGCCGACTCGTTGTTCGGCGGCTGCGGGCCGGGTGTGGCTGGTCGCGCTCACGCGGCGGTAGCCGCACATCCAGAACGCCCGCGCCCCTGACGGGGCGCTCATGTTCACCCTCTCAGAAGGAGATCTACACCCTCATGACCTTCCGTAGCGAGCACGATCTGCTTGGCGACCGCGACGTTCCCGTCGACGCCTACTGGGGTGTGCACACCCTGCGGGCCACCGAGAACTTCCCCATCACCGGGACGCCGATCTCCGCCTACCCGCATCTGATCGACGCCCTCGCCGCCGTCAAGGAGGCCGCTGCTCTCGCCAATGAGGAGCTGGGGCTGCTGGCGCCCGCCAAGGCCGCCGCGATCGTCGCCGCCTGTCGGGAGATCCGGGACGGCAAGCTGCACGACCAGTTCGTCGTCGATGTCATCCAGGGCGGTGCCGGTACCTCGACGAACATGAACGCCAACGAGGTCGTCGCCAACCGGGCGCTGGAGTTGATGGGGCACGAGAAGGGGCAGTACCAGTACCTGCACCCCAATGAGGACGTCAACCTCGGTCAGTCCACCAACGACGTCTACCCGACCGCCGTCAAGATAGCGACGGTCTTCGCGGTGCGTGGACTGCTCAAGGCGATGGCTGTACTCCAGGACGCCTTCGGCCGGAAGGCCGTCGAGTTCCGTGATGTGCTCAAGATGGGCCGTACACAGTTGCAAGATGCGGTTCCCATGACGCTCGGTCAAGAGTTCTCCACCTTTGCCGTCATGATTGACGAGGACCGCTGCCGTCTTGACGAGGCCGTCGAGTTGATCCATGAGATCAACCTGGGTGCCACCGCCATCGGCACCGGCCTCAACGCGCCCGCCGGATACGCCGAGTCGGCCCGCCGGCACCTCGCCGGGATCACCGGGCTGCCCCTGGTCACCGCCGCGAACCTGGTGGAGGCGACCCAGGACTGCGGGGCGTTCGTGCAGATGTCCGGCGTGCTGAAGCGGATCGCGGTCAAGCTCAGCAAGAGCTGCAACGACCTGCGGCTGCTGTCCTCCGGGCCGCGCGCGGGGCTCGGCGAGATCAATCTGCCGCCCGTGCAGGCCGGTTCGTCGATCATGCCCGGCAAGGTCAACCCGGTCATCCCCGAGGTCGTCAACCAGGTCGCCTTCGAGGTCATCGGCAACGACGTCGCCATCACCATGGCCGCCGAGGCCGGGCAGCTCCAGCTCAACGCGTTCGAGCCGATCATCCTGCACTCCCTGTCGGAGAGCATCACGCATCTGCGGAACGCCTGCCTGACGCTGGCCGAGCGGTGCGTCGACGGCATCACCGCCAACACCGACGTCCTGCGGGCGACGGTCGAGAACTCCATCGGTCTGGTCACCGCTCTCAACCCGTACATCGGGTACACGGCGGCCACCGACATCGCCAAGGAGGCCCTCGTCACCGGCCGGGGTGTGGCGGAACTCGTCCTGGAGAAGGGCCTGTTGCCGGCCGAGCGGCTCGCGGATCTGCTGCGTCCCGAGGTCCTCGCCGGCAGTGGTTCGCCCCTCGCCTGACCTGCGAGTACGCATCAGGACCGGCCCGGAGGCACAATAGTGATCATGACAATGACGTCGTCCCCCGCCTTTCTGCCGGTCCTGGAGCGGATCGCGCAGGAAATGGAGCGGACGCCCGGGCGCGGGCGGCCCGCCGACTACATACCGGCGCTCGCCGCCTGCGATCCCCGCAGCTTCGGCATGGCCGTCGCCGAGCTGGACGGCACGGTCTACGGCGTGGGCGACTGGCGGCAGCCGTTCTCCACGCAGTCCATCACCAAGGTCTTCACCCTCGCCCTCGACCTGGCCCGTGAGGGCGACGAACTCTGGGAGCACGTCGGCCGCGAGCCCTCCGGCAACCCCTTCAACTCCCTGGTCCAGCTGGAGTACGAGAACGGCATCCCGCGCAACCCCTTCATCAACGCGGGCGCCCTCGTCGTCACCGACCGCCTCCAGACCCGTACCGGAGACGCGGCCGGCGAACTCCTCGCCTTTCTGCGCGCCGAGAGCGGCAACGCCGCCCTGGACTTCGACAAGGGCGTGGCAGCCTCCGAGTCCCAGCACGGCGACCGCAATGCCGCCCTCGCCCACTTCATGGCCTCCTACGGCAACATCGACAACGAGGTCCCCGTCCTCCTCGACCAGTACTTCCGCCAGTGCTCCGTCGCCGCTTCCTGCGCCGACCTCGCCCTGGCGACCACGTTCCTGGCCCGCCACGGCATCCGGGCCGACGGCACCCGCCTCCTCACCCGCAGCCAGGCGAAGCAGGTCAACGCGGTGATGCTGACCTGCGGGACGTACGACGCGGCGGGGGACTTCGCCTACCGGGTCGGCCTGCCCGGGAAGAGCGGGGTGGGCGGCGGCATCATCGCCGTGGTGCCCGGGCGCTGTGCCCTGTGCGTGTGGAGCCCGGGTCTGGACGAGCGGGGCAACTCGGTGGCGGGAGTGGCCGCGCTGGACAGGTTCACGACGCTCACGGGTCTGTCGGTGTTCTAGGCCGGTGGCCGGTGTTCTGGGCGGCCGGGCCGAGCACCCCCGTCACGAGCACGCGGGCGTACGCGGCGTCGAGGCCGTCCGGGCGGAACAGGATCCGCGGTGGCCCGGCTCCGGCCGGCCGCACGGCCGGTGTCACACTGCCATCGGCCCGGCGTCACACCGCTGAAAACCGGGACGAGTCCGGGTGCGTGCGGGCGGGGAGAAGAGGATCCACCACCCACAGGTAACAACTAGGCCGCTCCCAAGAAAACGCCCCGTCGCTTTCTGGCCACCCGCCATTGACACGCTGACCCAGTGTTGGCCATGGCTTTCCCCGTCGATCTACGCCGCTGCCAGGTACTCGGCCTGGCCGGCACCGCCTTCCTAGCCCTGGGAGGTGAGACAGCCGGTGCCCTGCCTGTGGAGGATCTCCTCGCGCCGAGCTCCGTGCAGGCGGCGTTCGGCCTGGTCGGGGTCTACTTCGGCGTCGTGCTGCTCATCGCGGCCTGGCTGCTGCTGGGCCGCCTCGTGCGCAGTGGCGAACCACCCACCCCCCGGCAGCTGTTGCTGGTCCTCGCGGTCTGGGCGGCCCCGCTGCTGCTCGCGCCCCCGCTGTTCAGCCGGGACGTATACAGCTACCTCGCACAGGGCGCGATGGTCGACGCGCACATGGACGTCTACACGGCGGGACCCGCGCAGCTCGGCGGTCCGCTGGCCGACGAGGTCGCCCCGGTCTGGCAGAACACCGCCGCCCCGTACGGTCCCGCGTTCATGGGGGTGGCCTCGCTGCTGTCCGGCCTGACCCGGGGCGAACTCCCGGCCGGGCTCTTCGGGATGCGCCTGGTCGCCCTGCTCGGCGTGGGCCTGATGGCGGCCGCGCTGCCCCGGCTCGCCCGGCACAGCGGTGCCGACCCGGCCGCCGCGCTCTGGCTCGGCGCCCTCAACCCCCTGGTGCTGCTGCACCTGGTCGCGGGCGCCCACAACGACGCGATCATGCTCGGTCTGCTGGGCCTCGGTCTGGTCGCGGCGCTCGGCCGCTGGCCGCTCCTCGGAGCCGTGCTCGTCACGCTCGCGGCACTGGTGAAGGCACCGGCCGCACTGGGCCTGCTGGCGATCATCGTCGTACAGGCGCGCAAGGGCCGCAGCCCGGTGGGCGCCACCCTGCTGACGGCGGCCGCCTCCGGTGCCACGACGGTGGTCGCGACCGCCGTCGCCGGTACCGGGTACGGCTGGATAAGGGCGCTCGACACGCCTGTTTCCGCGCACAACTGGGCGCTCAGCAGTCTGCTCGGCCGGGCCACCGGCGCGCTCCTCGAACACCTCGGCAGCGATCTGGCACCGCTGGCCGTCCCGGCCTGGCATCTGCTCGGGCTCGCGCTCACCGCGGTGACCGTGCTGCTGATATGGCTCCGGCTGCGGCCCCGCCCGATCTACGCCCTCGGTCTGAGCCTGGCCGCGGTCGCCGCCTTCGGACCGGCGATCCGGCCCTGGTACGCGATCTGGGGCCTGTTCCTGATAGCGGCAGCGGCGCCCAGCACCTCGGTACGGCACCGGGTGGCCGCCGTCACCGGAGTGCTCGCGCTCGCGGTGCTGCCCAGCGGCGGCCCCGCCGACGTCGGCCAGCTGGTCCTCGCCGTCTCCGGCGGGGTGCTCGGCGTGGTCGTGCTGTGGCAGGCCCACCAGGCCGCGCAGGCCCCGGCCGTGGGACGTACGGCATGAGAGGGCCGAGCACCGACCGAGGGAGACTGCTGCTCGTCCTGGTCCTGGTCGCCGCCGTGACCGCGTTCACGGCCACCGTGCCCCTGCTGCGCGACTGGTTCGACCTGCGCGTCTACTACGGCACCGTGCACACCTGGGTGCACCACGGCGGGCGGATCTACGACTACCGGGTGCCCGGGACGACGTACGGCTTCACCTATCCGCCGTTCGCCGCGGTCGGCATGCTGCCCATGGCGCTGGTGGGGCTGCACATGGCCATCGCGGCCTCGCTGCTGGTCAACCTGGCCGCGCTGGCCTTCGTGCTGCGCATCCTGGCCGGGCCGGGCTGGCGGCGCTGGGGCTGGTACCGCTGGGCGCTGGCCCTGTGCGCGCTGGCGCTGTTCGAGCCGCTGCGGGACACCTTCAGCTTCGGCCAGGTGAACCTGGTGCTGCTCGCCCTGGTCCTGGGCGACTGCTGTCTGCTGCGCAGCGGGCGGGGGCGCTGGGCGGGGGTCGGGATCGGGCTCGCCGCCGCCGTCAAGCTCACACCCGCGCTCTTCATCGGCATGCTGCTGCTCGCCCGTAGGTGGCGGGCGGCGGCGACCGCGACGGCGGTGGCGTTCGCCGCCACCGGGCTCGCCGCCTGGGCCGACCCGAAGGCGTCCCGCTTCTACTGGACGCAGGCGCTCTGGGACACGAGCCGGGTCGGCCGGCTCGACTATGTGTCGAACCAGTCGCTGCAAGGCGTACTGGCCCGGCTCGGCCACCCGGACAAGCCGCTGTGGGCCACGGCCGTGCTGCTCACACTGGCCGTGTGGGCGTGGCGGACCCGTAAGGCGGTGGCGGCCGAGGACTGGACGGCCGCCTTCGCGCTCACCGGTCTCGCCGCCTGCCTGGTCAGCCCGATCACCTGGGTGCACCACCTGGTCTGGGCGCTGCCCTCGTTCGCGCTGCTGGCCCGCGCGGGGTACCCGCGGATCGCGGGCGCTCTCTACGCGGTGATGTGCACCAGCGTGGTGTGGCTGTGGTTCGACGACGCGTCGGGCGTCGACGGGTTCTTCGGCAGCAACCTCTACACCTGGATCACCCTGGGTCTGCTGCTGGGCCTGCCGACCGGTCAGTCCCGCGCTGAGCGGTCGCCCCTGAGCCGCACGGCGAGGGTCACGGCGCCCACGCCGAGCACCGCGAAGCCCGCGGCCATGGCGGTGTCGGACCAGCCGGAGTCGTCCTCCGGTGCGGCGGCCGCCGCCATCGGTACGGTGCTCGGATCCGGCCGCGGCTTGGCCCGCAGAGCGTCCAGCGAACCCACCGGGTCGACCCGTCCGGCCGCCTCGAAACCCCAGTCGAGCAGCTGACGGGCCTCGTCGTACACGCCACCGTCCTGGGGGTTCATCACCGTCACGACCAGGGTGCGCCCGCCCCGCCGGGCGGCGGCGACGAGGGTGTTGCCGGCGTTGCTGGTGTAGCCGTTCTTGATCCCGATCAGTCCGGGATAGCGCGCCACACCGTCCTCGCCGGTCAGCAGCCGGTTGGTGTTCTCGATGCCGAACGACCAGCCGTCGCCGGCGGGGAAGCGGGCCGCGGCGGTGGAGCAGTAGCGGGCGAAGTCAGGGTTGCGCAGCCCGGCCCGGCCGAACACCGCCAGGTCGAACGCCGAGGAGACCTGCCCCGGTGCGTCGTAGCCGTCGGGGGACTTGACGTGTGTGTCGAGGGCGCCCAGGGCACGTGCCTTGGCCTGCATTCGGGAGACGGTGCGGTCCCAGCCCCCGTCGAGCGCGGCCAGGACGTGCACGGCGTCGTTGCCGGAGCTGAGGAAGACCCCGCGCCACAGATCGGCCACCCGGTAGGTGTGCCCCTCCTCGACGCCGACCAGGCTGCTGCCCTCGGCGACGTCCGCCAGTTCCTCGGGTGTCACCCGGTGCTCCAGACCGGGCGGCAGGACCGGCAGCACGGTCAGCGCGAACAGGGTCTTCAGTGTGCTGGCCGGCGGCAGCTCGCGATGTGCCTCGTTCGCCGCCAGCACCTGGCCGTTGCCCGCGTCGGCGACCAGCCAGGAGAGCGCGGAGACGTCCGGTACCTCCGGCACCCCGGGGTGCGGCCGTACCTGTGTGCCGGAGTGGTAGAGCAGGGACGGCCCGGGCACCACCGCCCTCGGGCGCGGGGCCGGCGCCCCGATGCCGGCGGTGGCCGTACCGGACGTGAGCGCCAGCAGGCCCGTCAGACAGAGGGCGCAGCTCGACACCACCACTCGGCGAGGAAATCGGTCAGGGAATCCGATCGTCATACGATCAACGTAGGAAGGGAGCCGGTGTCCCGCGCGCAGCCTGGGCCGGACGGACGCACTGAGCAACCCGGATGCCGCACGCCCGGCTCCGGTGTCAGCCCGCCGGCAGGGTCGGCTGGACACGGCGCAGGAAGGTGGCGTTGTCCGGCGTCTCGCGCATCCGCTCAAGGAGTGTCTCCAGGCCGGAGGGAGTCCCCTCCCGGCTCTGCAGGGCCCGGCGCAGTCCGCGTACGGCGGTCAACTCGGCCGGGGAGAGCAGTAGTTCCTCGCGGCGGGTGCCGGAGGGTGCGATGTCCACGGCCGGGAAGACCCGCCGGGAGGCCAGTTCGCGGTCCAGGCGCAGCTCCATGTTGCCGGTGCCCTTCAGCTCCTCGAAGAAGTAGCCGTCGGCGCGGGAGCCGGTGTCCACCAGGACGGTGGCGAGGATGGTGAGCGAGCCGCCTTCCTCGGCCTTGCGGGCGGCGCCGAAGAACCGTTTGGGGCCGAGCAGCGCGCCGGCGTCGACGCCGCCGCTGAGGGTACGGCCGTTGGAGGCGGCCGCGTTGTTGTGGGCCCGGCACAGCCGCGTCAGGGAGTCCAGGAGGATGACGACGTCCCGGCCGTCCTCGACGAGCCGCTTGGCCCGCTCGACGACGAGTTCGGCGAGGGCGATGTGCTCCTTGGCGGGCCGGTCGAAGGTGGAGGCGTACACCTCGCCCTGGACCGAGCGCCGCATGTCGGTGACTTCCTCGGGGCGCTCGTCTAGCAGCAGCACCATGAGGTGGCACTCCGGGTGGTTGCCGGCGACGGCGGCCGCGAACTGCTGGAGCAGCACGGTCTTGCCGGTCTTCGGTGGGGCCACGATCAGCCCGCGCTGCCCCTTGCCGACGGGGGCGAACAGGTCGGTGACCCGTCCGGCGAGCCCGGAGGCGGGGTGTTCGAGGCGGATCCGCTCGTGCGGGTGCAGCGGGGTCAGATCGCGGAAGTTACGGCGCACGCGCTGCTCTTCGGGCGTACGGCCGTTGACGCGCGTGACCTCGGTCAGGATGCGCTGGTTGCCCCGGACGCCCTCGACGAGGTCGCCCTTGCGCAGGCCGTGACGGCGGATCAGCGCGGCGGAGATCTGCGGGTCCGCCGGGGAGGACAGGCAGCTCGGGGCCCGCAGATGCCCCTTCCCGCCCGCGTCGATGTCGAGGACACCGGTGACGGGCCGGGCGGCGGGCTGGGCCTGCTGCTGAACGGGAGGTTCGAGTGTGGTGGTCATGAGAGGTGGTCCTTTCGGGGACGGAAAACAGGAGAGAAGGGGGAGAGGGCCGCGAGCGGGAGGCGTACACACAGGCCTCGGTGCGGCGGGAACGACACCTCGGGAACGGCACAGAAAGCCCTGGTCACGAGGTGCTGCGGAGAAGCCGGGGGCCGGTCGCAAAGCGACGGCCGAAGCGGCTGGAGGAGGGGGAACCGGCACCGGCGCCCGCTAGGGGGCGACCACAGGTGCTGATCGCACTATACCCGGTGTTCCGTACTCGTCAACGTGGCGCCGGTCACCGGTATTCCCGGGCGATCCCGCGGACGCGACGTGGCCGGGAACCCCGCATCCCGGCGGCTCGGGTGCGCCTACGATCGGCCGTGCTCGCGTACTACGGCCGTCAGGAGCGCCGGTGGAGACCTCGTCCGTGCCACACCGCCTGGACCCCGCCGGCGGCTGCCCGCACGCCGACAACGCCGGCCTGCTGGCGCGCGGTGCCGTGGCACCGGTCGTCCTGCCCGGCGGTGTCGAGGGCATGGCCGTACTCGGGCACGAGACGCTCAGGGAGTTCCTCCAGCATCCCGAAGTCGCCAAGAGCCCAGGGCACTTCACTGAGCTGCGCGAGGGCCGGATCCCCGCGGGCTGGCCGCTGCTGACCTTCGCCACCGTACGGGGCATGACCACCGCCGACGGGGACGACCACCGCAGGCTGCGCGGACTGGTCAGCCGGGCCTTCACACCCCGCCGGGTCGAGGAACTGCGGCCCCGGACAGAGCAGTTGACCGCATCCCTGCTGGACGACCTGGAGCGGGCCGCGGTGGACGGGGTCGCCGATCTGCGGCGGCACTTCGCACTGCCCCTTCCGATGAGCGTGATCGGTGAACTCCTCGGCGTGGACACGGAGTTCCGCGACCGGCTGCACCACCTGTCCAACCAGGTCGTGGCCACCGACATCGAACCGGCCGAGGCCGTGGCCGCCAACCGGGAACTGGTCGCCGTCCTCGCCGCCGTCGTCGCGGCCCGGTCCGAGCGGCCCGGCGACGATCTCACCAGCGCCCTGATCGCCGCCCGCGACGAGGACGGCGACCGGCTCGCGCAGGAGGAGCTGATCGGCACCCTGGTGCTGATGATCATCGCCGGGCACGAGACCACGCTCAACCTGATCACCAACGCCGTGCGCGCCCTGTGCCGCCACCGCGACCAGCTCGACCTGGTGCGCAAGGGCGAGGCGCGCTGGGCGGACGTGGTGGAGGAGACGCTGCGCTGGGACGCGCCGGTGAGCTACTTCCCGTTCCGCTATCCCGTGCGGGACCTGACCGTCGGCGGCGCGGTGATCCCGGCGGGCACCCCGGTGCTGGCCGGTTACTCCGCCGCCGGCCGAGATCCGGCCGCGCACGGCCCGGACGCCGACCGGTTCGACGTCACCAGGCCCGCCCGCCCCGACGCCGTCCGCCATCTCTCCCTCGGCCACGGCGCCCACTACTGCCTGGGCGCCCCGCTGGCCCGGCTGGAGGCCACGGTGGCCCTGGAGCGGCTCTTCGACCGCTTCCCCGCCCTGGACCTCGCCGTGCCCGAGGACGGCCTCGCCCGGCAGGCCGGCTTCGTCGGAAACAGCGTCCGTGCCCTCCCGGTACGCCTGCGCGCCTGAGCCGCGTACTGGTACTTCACCATCAGGAACGAGCTGGACATCCCCTACTTCTGCACCCAGGCCGCCTGGCCGCACCTGATCGCGCGCGGCGGCGGGGCACGCACCGGCTCCGCCAGGCGCAGGCGCGCCCGCGACACGGACGAGGGCGGCCGGGTGGCGGACGACTTCGTGGGGGTGCATCGGGGGGCGGAGGCGGGGCGGCCCGCTCGTCCCGCCCGGCCAGCTCCCGTGCCCTCCGCGCCAGCCGGTCCGCGTCCGCGGCACACGGGAGCCCTCACGCTCACCGTGGCGTGAAACCCGGTGCCGCGGCATGACACCCGGCCGGAGGCGCGGTCCCTCGCCGGTCCGCGCCTCCGCCGTGTCCGGTGCCGATGGCTCCCGTAGGCTGGCCGGATGTTCAGCCCCGAAGGCCCGAGCCTCCGCGAGCTCACCGTCCAGGCCCTGTCCTCGGTCGAGCGCGGTTATGACCTGCTGGCCCCGAAGTTCGACCACACCCCCTTCCGGACCTCGGACTCGCTCCTGGAGGCGGTCGCCAAGGCGCTCGCCCCGCTCGGCCCGTTCACGGACGGGCTCGACCTGTGCTGCGGCACCGGCGCCGGTCTGGACGTGCTCGCCCAGGTGTGCCGGAACAGCGTCACCGGCGTCGACTTCAGCGCCGGCATGCTCGACATCGCCCGGCGCCTGCCCCCGCCCGAAGGGCCGGACGCCAACTGGGTGCGCGCCGACGCCCGGGCCCTGCCCTTCGGGGCCGCCTTCGACCTGGTCGTCAGCTTCGGGGCGTTCGGGCACTTCCTGCCCCGGGAGCTGCCCGGCCTCTTCGACCAGGTCCACTCGGCACTGCGACCGGACGGCACCTTCGCCTTCCCGGTGCCGGCGCCGCCCCGCCCCACCGGCCTCGGGTTCTGGATGCTGCTCGGCTTCGACGCCGTGATGCGGGTGCGCAACGCCCTGTGGCGGCCGCCGTTCATCATGTACTACCGGGCCTTCCGACTCGGTTCTGTGCTGGGGGAGTTGGAGCGGGCGGGGTTCGCGGTGGAGCTGTGCGCGCTGCCCGGGTTCGGCCGGCGTGACGACGGCAGCCCGCGCGTCCGGCTCGTCGTGGCCAGGAAGGCCGGCGAAGGTCAGCCCGCCGCGGGGACCGTGAACTCGTAGACCAACGCGTCCTGCCGGGCGTCCACCACGAGGTCGGTGATCTCCAGCGGGCGGGCGTACTGGTCGTGCACCCGGCGGGTCACCCGGACCGAGGCCGCGTCCGCGACCTGGCTTATCGAGTCCCGGTGGTGCAGGGTCAGGCCCGCCTTGCGCATCCAGTCGTAGGCCCGGCGCAGTTGTGCGGCGGCCGCACCGTCGGCCCGGTCCCGGTAGCGGCCCAGTTCCTCGACCTCGGTCAGTGCGACGGCCGAGAAGGAGGTCACGGCGGTGCGCAGGGCGTGGCCGTCGGGGGAGGCGGACTCGTAGCGGTGGACAAGGGTCGGCCGGTGCGGGGCGAGGCCGAGTGCCGTCGCGTGCTCCGGTGGTGGCTCCTCCCAGGTCACCGTGGCCCGGTCGACCGCGCCGTGCTCCGTGGTCCCGGCGCCCACCGGGAACGCCAGGGAGACGGGGCTCTCCACCGGCCGGCCGCGCAGCGTGGCGTGACTGCCTCGCCGGTCGGTGGCGACCAGACCGCGGTGGCGCAGCACCTCCAGCGCCTGCCGGACGGTCTCCCGGCTGACGCCGAAGTGCTGTGCCAAGTGCCTTTCCCCCGGCAGCCGTTCGCCCGGCGGAATGGTGCCGTCGCGCAGCTCGGCGAGGAGCTGTCTCGCGATCCGCCGGTACAGGGACTGCTCTTCGCTCTCGGAGTGGGCGAGCTGGGTGGTGCGGGCCATGCCGCGCCTCCTGTTGGTGACAAGACGTAGCCGTGCGGGCTCATTGCGCGACCAGATCTAGCATTGGTCTAAACCATCAGGGAAGGGCGGCTCGCAGGTTCGGCCGAAACCGAACCGGCCTCACAGGCTCGCGTAGAGGGCGTTCACCAGGGCCGTCTTTCGTGGATCATCCGCGATCCGTGGCCCCATCCGGTTCATCACGTACCCCAGCGAGATCCCCGCCTCCGGATCGGCCAGCCCGCACGAACCACCGAATCCGTCGTGCCCGAAGGCCCGTGGGTTCGGTCCGTAGGAGCCGTTCACCCCACTCAGCCACAGGCCGAGCCCCACCTCGGTCTCGTGCTCGAAACCCGTCCCGAGCACCAGGTCACGGCAGCTGCCCTGCCCCTGACGCACCCGCTCGGCCGCCTCCGGGGACAGCAGGCGCAGGCCGCCGTACTCGCCCCGGCCCGCGAACACGCCGTACAGCGCGGCCACCGCCCGGGCCGTGCCGTGGCCGTTGGCCGCCGGGATCTCGGCCGCCCGCCACTCCGGCGTGTTCGCCGCGCTCGCGCCCACCCCCGGGTTGGCCAGGGCCGCGACCGCCGCCGGTGCCAACTGGCTGAAGATCGCAGCCTGTTCACTGTCCGACATGACCCGTGGATGCTCCAGCACCGCCACCCGCCCGGACTCCTTCTCCGGCAGCCCGACCGTGAAGTCGATGCCCAGCGGCCCGGTCACCTCCCGCTCCAGAAACGCCCCCGGCAGCAGCCCCGACACCCGCCGCACCACCTCGCCGACCAGGAAGCCGTAGGTCAGCGCGTGATACCCCGACCGTGTTCCCGGCTCCCACCAGGGCTCCGTCGCCGCCAGCCGGGCGGTCGTCAGCTCCCAGTCGTACAGCTGCTGGAGCGAGTGCGGCTCCCGCAGGCCGGACAGGCCGGCGCGGTGTGAGAGCAGATGCCGGACGAGGACCCGCTCCTTTCCCGCCGCCGCGAACTCGGGCCAGTAGCCGGCCACCGGCGCGTCGAGGTCGAGCAGCCCCCGGTCGGCGAGGATGTGCGCGCACAGGGCCACCGGGCCCTTCGTCGTCGACCAGACGTTCACCAGGGTGTCCCGCTCCCACGGCCGGCCGCGCGCCGGATCCGCCCAGCCGCCCCACAGATCCACGACGGTCTCGCCGTCGACCGTGACCGCCACGGCGGCGCCCAGCTCCTCACGGTCCCGGAAGTTCTCCTCGAAGGCCTCCCGCACCGCCGCGAAACGCGGCTCGCAGTGACCGTGGACCTGTGGCTCGTGCTCGGACATGCGCCCTCCGTCGTACGCCGGAAAGCCCGGGCCGCGACGCTGCGGCCCGGGCACCCAGAACGTACCGACTGGTCGGACTGGAGGGAAGGTCAGTGGACGAAGAGATCCCCGTACGGCTCCTGGTGCCCCTCGGTGGTGTGCCAGTAGTCCCGGCTCTCCACCGCCAGGCCCCGCGCGTCGAAACGCACGAACACGCATCCGGCCAGCGTGGCCGCCGTGCCGCTCTCCTCGCAGAACACCCGGAACTCGGCCACCGCGACCCCGTCAGGGCCCACCAGCGGCGCGGAGAACCGTATGTCCGTCACCTGTTCCCCTTCGAACGACCAGCGCAGATACGCGGCGAGCGCGTCCCGTCCCCGGTGCGGTGCGCGGAACGGCGTCGAGCGGTGCACACAGTCCTCGGAGTACAGGGCGAGCAGTGCGTCCACGTCGTGCGCGGCCCAGCCCCGCTCCCAGACCCGGACGAACCGCTCGGCGGCCGCGCGCGTGTCCAGCTCCTCCGAATCGTCAGGCATATGCGCGCAGCCAGCGCATCTTCGCCGCCTCGTGGTACGGCCCGCCGCCCTCGTGGTCGTTGAAGTCGTACACCTCGATCGCCTTGTCCTCGTGCGCCCAGGAGTTGAAGGCCGCGAACACCGTGGACGGCGGGCAGGTCTGGTCCTCCAGGGCCGCCGAGAACAGCGCCGGAGCCCGGCCGCGCGCCGCGAAGTGCACCCCGTCGAAGTAGGAGAGGGTGCGCTGCACCTCGGCCGAACGGCCGCGGTGCGTCTTGAGGAACAGCGCGATCTCACGGTAGGGGTGACGGTCCGTCAGGGTGGTGGCGCGCGGGAAGTCGCACAGGAACGGCACGTCAGGCGCCACCGCGACCAGGTCCGGAACGAGACCGCCGGCCGCGAGGGTGATCCCGCCGCCCTGGCTGGCCCCGAGCGCCACCGTCCGCGCCGCGTCGGTGAGCGGATGCGAGCGCGCCGCCTCGATCGCCCGGACCGCGTCCGTGTACACCCGGCGGTAGTAGTAGTTCTCGGGCGCGTCGATGCCCCGCGTCATGAACCCGGGGAACGCCGGCGCGCCGCCCACCGGGTCGGCGGTGCCGCCCCCGCCGCCCCAGGCGCTGCCCTGGCCCCGGGTGTCCATCACGAAGTGCGCCCGCCCGGTCGACGCCCACAGCAGGTTCTCGTGGGCCAGGCCGCGCCCGCCGCCGTAGCCGATGAACTCCACTATCAGCGGCAGCGGCTCGGTGGCACCGGCCGGCAGCCGCAGCCAGCCCTTGACCGGGTGCCCGCCGAACCCGGCGAAGGTCACGTCGTACACCTCGACCGTGGACAGCCCGGTGTCGACCGGATCGAAGCGGGCGTCGAGATCGTGCTCGCGGGCCTCCTGGAGCGTCTTGGACCAGAAGGCGTCGAAGTCCTCGGGCGCCACCGACGCACTGCGGTGTTCACGGAGTTCGTCGAGGGGAAAGTCGAACAGGGCCATCAACAACCGCCTTTGGTGAAGGGATCGTGCGGATGATCACACCGTACGTGGGTGGTCCGACGAGTCGCCAGGCCTCTGCGCCGCCCGGCGCCTACGATGACCCCCTGCCGTCAACCGTTGATCTGCTGGTCAAGGACGCCGGACTGCTCGTCGTCGACGGCGGGCGGGAGATCCCGGGCGGCTGGGCCGCCGTCACAGGTGGTCGGGTCACCTCGGTCGGGGATGCGGGCGCCGAGCCCGAGGCCCGTACGGTCGTCTCCGCGTCCGGACGACTGGTCACCCCCGGCCTCGTCAACACCCACCATCACATCTACCAGAACCTCACCCGCTCCTACGCCCCCGCCGTCAACGGCTCCCTCTTCGACTGGCTGACCACCCGCTACCCCCTGTGGGCCGCCCTCGACGAGGAGGCCGCCTACGTCTCCGCGTACGTCGGTATGGCGGAACTCCTCATGGGCGGCTGCACCACATCCTCCGACCACCTCTATGTGCATCCGCGCCCCGGCCTGGTCGACGCCGAGATCCGTGCCGCCCGTGACATCGGCTTCCGCTTCCACTCCACCCGCGGCTCGATGACCCGCTCAGTCGAGGACGGCGGACTGCCGCCCAGGAGCGTCACCCAGACCACCGACGAGGTCCTCGCCGACAGCGAACGGCTCGTCAGGACCCACCACGACCCGGAACCCGGCGCCCTGATCCGGATCGCGCTCGCCCCCTGCTCACCGTTCTCGGTGACCAAGGAGGTGATGACGGAGACCGCCGAACTCGCCGAACGGTACGACGTACGCATGCACACCCACCTCGCCGAGGACCACGACGAGGACACCTACTGCCTGGAGACCTACGGCTGCCGCCCCGTCGAGTACTTCGAGGACTGCGGCTGGCTGAGCGACCGCACCTGGGTCGCCCACTGCATCTATCCGAACGACACCGAGCTGAGGAGGCTGGCCGACGCGGGCGTCGGCGTGGCCCACTGTCCCAGCTCCAACATGCTGATCGGCGGCGGTACGGCGCGGGTGCGGGAGATGCGGGAGCTCGGACTGCCCGTCGGCATCGGCTGCGACGGGTCGGCCTCCACGGACCACGCCTCCCTCTGGATGGAGACGCGTAACGCCCTGCTGCTGGGCCGCTACCGGGGCGGACCCGGCGCCATGACCGCACGCGACGCCCTCGACATCGCCACCCGCGGCTCGGCCGCCTGTCTGGGCCGCGCCGACGAACTGGGCCACCTGCGCCCCGGCGCCTGCGCCGACCTGGTCGTCTGGGACCTCCACGAGGTCGCCCTGGCCGGCGCCCTCACCGACCCCGTCGAGGCCTGGCTGCGCTGCGGACCCGCCCGGGCCTGGACGACGGTGGTGGCGGGCCGGGTCCTGGTCGACCGGGGCGAACCGGTCCTGCCGGGGCTGACCGAGGCGCTGCGCACACACGCGCGCGTGTCCCGCCGGATGCAGCAGACGGCGGAGTAGGGGATACGCCGGGGCCTCAGGGCTCCTCAGGCGCGGCCGCGGGTCCAGTCCGGTCCGGTGCGTGCCCACTCCTGCTCCCACTCGGCGAGCCGGTGCCGCAGTGCGACCCGGCGGACGACACCGTGGCAGAGCAGCACCACGGCCGCTGCGCCGCCGGCCCCGCACAGGCCCACGGTGACCGTGTGCTGCCAGACGGCGGCCTCGTTGGGCGGCGGGGCGACACCGTGCCCCTGACGGTCGAACCACACGTCCACCGTGTCACCGGTCCGGGTCCCCCCCGGCACCCCGGCCAGGGCGGTCTTCGTCCCCTTGCCGGGCTCGGTCCAGCGGACGTCCGCCTGGTAGGAGTGCTCCCGGTCGCCGCCCTGCACCGACGGCAACTGCTCCGGCGTGTTCCCGACGACCACCGCCCGGACCATGTGCCGCTCGGCCCGCTCCACCGTCGCCACCGACCGCGCCTGCTCATGGGCCCACAGTCCCGCCACGGCCCCCACCAGGGGTGCACCCACGCACAGCAGGACCGCGACGGCCAGCGCGATCCATGCCTCCACCATGTCGGACTTGCGCCGCAGCGGGTTGTGCCGCCAGCGCCAGCCACGCACCCGGGTACGCATGTCGACCTCCTCGCCGCCACGGGAGCCGTAGGGCCGGACAGCCGGTCCGCAGCTCCCAGCGTGCGCCCCCTGCACGCGAGCGTCCACATCGGTCTTTTACCCCGTACGGAGCACCTCGCCCACCTGCCGGAGCCACGAAGGGCACACCGGCTGAAGCACACGTTCCGCCGCGCGCCGCCCCCCGGCCCCGGCGCCCCGCGGCACCCGGACCGCCCGCCCCCGGCAGGCGGTCCGTAAGGCCCCGTTCTGCCGACTCGCTCGCCACCGTGTGTAACCAGCCGGACCTCGCCGCCCTCCGGCTGCCCTGCCCAGACGATCACGGCCGTCGGACATGGTCCGACCATGTCTCGACGGGGTCGTCGAGAGGCGGCCTCTCTTCCTCCGCATGCGGCCTGCCCAAGTACATGGTGTCGAAGGCCCCGGCGCCGTGGTAGGTGAGCGTGATCGTCGGACTCCCGTCCCCGCCGAGTCCTGCCCATTCCACCCTGGGGTCCCGTCCGGCAGGGTGCCCGAACGGCTGAGGCTCTGGTTGTGGCGGTGTGTACGGGGCGTGATCCGGGTATGGCGGTATCCCTTTGCGATGTCTGCCCTGCTGCGGTGCGGTCTGCTCGCCTTCGCCGCTTGCCACCACGACCGTGACACCGACGATGATCAGCAGGAGCCCGGGTACGGCCGCGGGCTCGATACCCTGCCCCATCAGCCACCATGCGGCGAGCGCGGCCACCGGAGTCTCCAGCAGGAGGAGGACGCTCATCGTCGTCGCCGAAGTCCTGCCGAGGGCGAAGCTCAGTGAGCCGAGCCCCAGAAGCTGGGGCAGGAGGAGCAGCCCGAGCAGGGACAGCTGCGTGGGTTTGTCAAAGCCCGTGAGGGGGAGGCCGGCCAGCCGGCAGACGGCGAGGAGTTCCAGTCCGCAAACGAGCGAGCTGAACGTCGAGAACAAAGGGGTGCTCACATCCGCGCGCGCCCGCTGGCTCAGAGCGGTGTACCCGGCCTGAGCCACGGCCCCGGCGAGGGCGAGCAGATCGCCCGTCAGCGCCGTGCCGCCGGACCTGATGTCGAGACCGGCGGCCGCCGCCGCTCCCACCACGGCGAGCGTCAGGCCCGCCCAGGTCCTGGGAGCGGCCCGGACGCCCTGACCCGCGGCGATGAGGGCCTGCCAGACCGGCTGGGTGGCCACGAGTGCCGTGGCCATGGCGACCGAGGTCATCCGCGTGCTCGTCATGAAGGCCGCGAGGTGGAGGGCGAGCGACGTGGCCGCGAGGAAGCCGAAGGCCAGGGGGCGCCATTGCTCCCGGCGCAGAAGTCCGCGCTCGCCACGCGCGACACGTGCCACCTCGCGGCGGCGAAGGATCAGCAGGAATGGTCCGAGCGTGGCGAAGCCCAGGGCGTTGCGCCAGAAAGCCATGGCGAGAGGCGAGGCGGAGGCGGCGGCGGTGAGAGGGGCGGTGGCTGAGATGGAGACCACCGCGACCGCCATCGCCGCGACGGTCAGCGGATCGATTCTGGATCTCACGCGTTGGTGCCGCCGTCCGCGGCAGGCCGGGGCGCGGCGGATACCGGGGTTTCCCGGCGGCCACCGCAGGACAGCGTGCTCCCGTCCGGCAGATCAAGGGGATGGCCCGACGTCAGGGGCATGAGCCTGGCAGGAGACTCCGCCGCGCTCGGCCCGCGCAGCCGTTCGACGCGCTCACCGTTCAGCAGCACGTGGCCGCCCTCGGGATGCTTGATGTCCGCAAGGCAGAAGGACTTGGCCGGTCCGGTGCCGCACAACACGGGCGGCGCAGAAGACGTGTGGTTCACGTGCTCCAACTTCCGCCTGGGGCAAGGCTCGTGGCATCAGCCGGGTGACCGGTTCACGGCCGCCGCGTCGTCCTTTCGGCCGAGGCCGCCCGGTGGGTGCCGCCCTTACGCTGCGGGATGTGCGAGACATGGACGATCACACCCTGACCCCCCGGCTGCCCCGTACGGCCCTTGTCGCGCTCGTCGTGGTCATGGCGCTGTTGTGGGTGGTCGACGTGGCCGACGTCGCCGCCGCGTCCGGAGTCGAAGGCAACGGCGTGTGGTGGAGGCTGGCCCCCGGCCTGGTCGCCGTCGTGGCGCTGCTGCTGCCGGACCGGCACCGGGCGTCGGCCTGGGGCGCCGCAGCCGCCGTACTCGTCTCCTGGACGGTGACCGTAGCCTTCTTCACGTCCGTGACCGCGTCGTTCGCCGACTGGGGGCTGCTGGAGACGCTGCTCCTGCTGCTCCTGCTGGTCCGCACTGTGAGGGAGACACCCCAGCCCTGGCTGACGGCCGCGCTGGCCACGGCACTCGGCTCCGCCCTGATCCCGGCACCGATGCGGTTGGCCGGGAGCTTCAACGTCTACTTCTCCTTCGGCCTGATCTTCCTCACCGGCGGCGCTCTTGCCCTCGGCTCCTACCTGCGCAGTCTCGACGACCGCAGAAGCCGCGCCGTCGCCGCCACGCGCCAGAGCGAACGTCTCGAACTCGCCCGCGAACTCCACGACTTCGTCGCTCACCACGTCACGGGCATCGTCGTCCAGGCACAGG
This sequence comes from Streptomyces sp. NPDC096040, assembly GCF_040303265.1. NCBI lineage: Bacteria > Bacillati > Actinomycetota > Actinomycetes > Kitasatosporales > Streptomycetaceae > Streptomyces > Streptomyces sp. NPDC096040. The sequence continues at coordinate 238,605 of NZ_JBEOTA010000011.1, read as the reverse complement.
CGGCCCGTGCGATCCGCGAGAGCGCGCCCGAGCAGGTGGACCCGCTGCTGCGCGGTATAGAGCAGGCCGGGTCCGAGACCCTGGAGTCGATGCGCAAGCTGGTGCGTGTGCTGCGCGAGGACGACGTACGGGCGGTACGGCCGGGGGAGCTCTACGCCGAACTGGGCGAACTGGTCGCCCGGTTCTCCGAACGCGACGACGTTCCCGCCACCCTCCAGGTAGGTGCGGAAGTCCGGCAGGCACGGCCCGCTCCCGAGGTGGAGACCTCCGTACGGAACGTCGTGCGCGAGGCGTTGACGAACGTACGCCGCCATGCGCCCGGTTCGCCGTCCGTCTCCGTGCGGGTCGGTCTCTCGGGCGAGGAGGGCGGGAAAGGCGGGGCCGGCGCAGCCGGCGCGGATGCCCGGCGGCTGCGGGTCGAGGTGCACAACGCGCCGCCGCCCCGGCAAGCGGCGCCGAACGCCGAACCCCTCGGCGGGCGCGGCGGCCTCGGCCTCGTCGGGCTGACCGAACGCACCCGGGCCGTCGGCGGCACCCTGCACGCGAGCCGGGCCGAGGACGGCGGCTGGCGGCTGACCGCCGAGTTCCCGCTGCGCGGCGCTGTGACAGGATCACCTCCATGACCAACGCCAGCGGCAGCGGATCGGCGGTCAGCGTCCTGATCGCCGACGACCAGGAAATGGTGCGCACAGGCTTCCGGTTGATCCTTCAGACCCAGCCCGGCATCGAGGTCGTGGGCGAGGCGGCCGACGGCGCGGAGTGCGTGGACCTGGCCCGGCGGCTGCGCCCCGACGTGTGCCTGGTGGACATCCGGATGCCGAAACTCGACGGCCTTGAGGTGACCCGGCTGCTCGCGGGGCCGAAGACCGTGGATCCGCTGCGCGTCGTGGTCGTGACCACCTTCGACCAGGACGACTACGTCTACGGCGCACTGAGCAACGGCGCCTGCGGGTTCCTGCTGAAGGACGCGGGCCCCGGACTGCTGGTGGAGGCCGTGCGCGCGGCGGCCCGCGGCGACGCGCTGATCTCCCCCGCCGTGACCGTACGGCTCCTGAAGCGGATCGGCGAACAGCGGTCCACCGCTGGAGGGGAGGTGTCCTCGGGGCCGCTGACGGAACGGGAGCTGGAGGTGACCCGGCTGGTCGCCGACGGGCGGACCAATCAGGAGATCTGCGGCGAGCTCGTCGTCGCGCTCTCCACCGTCAAGTCCCATCTGGCGAGCATCCAGGCCAAGTTGGGGCTGCGGAACCGCGTGGAGATCGCGGCCTGGGCCTGGCGCAGCGGTGTGGTGAGCGACCGCTGAACCCTCCTTACTTCTCCAGGCCGTAGTCGAAGCTCACCCGGTCGCCGTGCACCGCGGTCACCGAGATCAGCATCGTGCTGCTCTTCCCCTTGAAGACGGCGGTGCACCGCACGGTGTAGTCCATCTTCGCGCGCAGCCCGCTCGGGCAGCTCACGGACTGCGGGCCGTCCTGGAAGAAGGGGATGGCGTAGTTCTTCTCGGCGAGCCTCTCGACCTCCGCGCGCGGCACCGTGTGATCCGCACGGCTCACGGTGGCGACCGAGGAGTTGTCGAACACGTTCCATGCCGTCACCACGCCTGCCGCCAGTACGGCAGCCACGGCCAGTGCGATGACGATGCGCTTCATGGGTGCTCCTTCGATTCCCGCGACGACCGGACCCTACCGGCCGTTCGCCCCAGAGCTTCCTCCCCCGCCCGCCACCGCCACCTCGGCCAGGCGGCCGGTTGCGGCCCCCGGGCCTCGGCCGAAAGGACGACGCCCGGGGCGGCTCGTGGGCAGTGCCGCTCAGGGCAGCAGTACCACCCGCCCGGCGTAGTTCAGCCCCGCGCCGAAGCCGATCAGCACAACCGAGTCGCCGACGCTCGTGGAGTGGGCCGCTCAGGCCCAGGTCAGGACCCCGATCATTGCGGCCGTATGAACGATCAGCGGGTGCGGGAATAGCGGCCGAGCGATCGTCCTTGGCGCTGAGTGCCGGTACCGGGACACCGGAGACAGCATCAGAGAGCGAGGAAGAACGATGCCCAAGGCGTACGTCTACACCAGGCACGGCGGGCCCGAGAACGAGGCCTTCGCCGACGTGGAGCGGCCCGTTCCCGGCCCCGGTGAGCTGCTGATCGCGGTACGGGCGGCGGGGGTCAACCCCGTCGACTGGAAGCTGCGGAACGGTTTCCGCCGCCCCGGCGAGGGGGATGCGCGCTTCCCGGTCGTCCTCGGCAGCGAGGCCGCCGGAGTGGTCGAGGAGATCGGCGAGGGCGTGACCGGGTTCGCCGTCGGCGACGAGGTCTTCGGCAACACGCCCGCCGGCGCGTTCGCCGAGTACGTCCTGCTGACGGCGGCCGTGACGGCGCACAAGCCCGCCGCGCTCTCCTTCACCGACGCCGCCACCCTGCCGGTCGCCGCGGCCACCGCCTACGACGGCGTACGCCAGCTCGATCTGCCCGAGGGCGCGACCCTGCTGGTCACCGGCGCGGGCGGCGGAGTCGGGGCGGCGGCCGTGCAGATCGCCCGCGCCTGGGGGCTGCGGGTCGTGGGCGTGGCGAGCGAGGCCAAGAAGGACTTCGTCGAGTCGCTCGGCGCCGTGCACGTGCCCTCCGGCCCCGGCCTGGCCGAGCGGGTGCGGGCCGCCGCGCCCCAGGGCGTGGACGGTGTCTACGACCTGGTCGGCGGCGAGGTGCTCGCCGAGGCGGCCGGCCCGCTCGCCGACCGCACGAAGCTGATCACCGCGGGCGCCGCGCCGGACACCGTCGCCGCGCTGGGCGGCAGCCGGGTCGAACGCGCCCGTACCGCCGCGGTCCTCGACGAGGTGGCCGAACTCGTGGTGGGCGGTGAGCTCGACCCGCATGTCTCGCGGACCTTCCCGTTCGACGAGGCCGGTCAGGCGCTGCGCACCGTCGAGGAAGGGCACGCGCGCGGCAAGGTCGTGATCGAGGTCGCCGCATGAGCGTCCCCGTTCCCCGCGAGGGCGCGCCGCACATCCTGGACAACCCCGCCCTCGCCTCGCTCACCGGCCCGCACGCCCTCTTCGCCGAACGGCGCGGGCGGGTCCTGCGCTACCCGGTGGACGTCTCTCCGTGGCTGGCGCTCCCCGACGATCCCGGCGCCGAGGACTGGGCCGACCTCGCCGCCCTGGCCGGCCCGGGCGCGGAGATCGGGCTGGCCGGCTTCCGGGGTGAGCTCCCGGACGGCTGGGAACTCACCATGAACATCCCGGGCGTACAACTGGTGGACGAGGGCATGGACGCCGTTCCGGAGCCGCAGGCGGTCCGCCTCGGCCCCGCCGACGTGCCCGAGATGCTCGACCTGGTCGAGCGCACCCGGCCGGGCCCGTTCCTGCCCCGCACCGTCGAACTCGGCACCTACCTGGGCGTCCGCCGTGACGGCAGGCTGATCGCGATGGCGGGGGAGCGGCTGCACCCGCCGGGCTGGACCGAGATCAGCGCGGTCTGCACCGATCCGGCGTACCGCGGCGAGGGCCTGGCGACCCGGCTGATCCGCGCCGTCGCGTACGGCATCCGGGCCCGCGGTGAGACCCCGTTCCTGCACACCGGTGCCGAGAACACCACCGCGATCCGGCTGTACGAGTCCCTGGGCTTCCGCCTGCGCCGCCGTACCGCCTTCCTCGCGGCCCGGGTGCCGCAGACGCTCGGTCAGTCCTCGCCGGTGTCCGCCGACGTCCCGGCGTTGTAGCGCTCCAGGTATCCGGCGAACCTGACCAGGTCCTCCTCCGGCCAGTCCGCCAGCCGCTCCCGGAACGCGGCCCTGCGGCTGCGTGTGACCTGGGCCAGGATCTCCTGCCCGGCCTCCGTGAGATGCAGCACCTGGACCCGGTGGTCCTCCGGGTCCAGGCGGCGCTCGACCAGCCCCGCCCGCTCCAGCGCCGCCACCTGCCGGCTGACCGTCGACTTGTCCAGCGCGTAGTGCGCGGCCAGGTCGGTCGCCCGGCAGCCGCCGCGCTCCTCCAGATGCCCGAGCAGCGTGTACGACACCAGCGACAGCTCGGGGTGCATACGCCCGGCCGATGCCCGGGCCCGGCGCGCGAAGACCGTCATCTCACGCTGGATGGTCTCGACGGCCGTCTCCGCCGCCGTCATGGGAGGACCTTCGACGGCGGCACCAGCACCAGCAACACCCTCACGGGAATACCTCCTCCGACGTTCTAGTTGTATAGTACAACTTGAACATGAGTTGTATAAGCCAACCAGTTGCCCGGAAGGTCTGGAGGTCGTACGCGATGAGGTCACCGGCACTGCGCCATGTGCTCACCCACCTGATCACCCCGCTGCTGATGTGCCTGGGCATGGGGCTGGCGTACATGGGTGCGTTCGTCCATCCGGAGCCCCACCATCTGCCCGTCGCCGTGGTCGGCGCCGGACCGGAGGCGAAGGTGTTCGCGCAGACCGTCAAGGACACCGCGGGTGACCGGCTCGACGTCCGTACCGTCCCCACCCGCGCCGCGGCCGTCGACCTGCTGACGTCCCGTACCGTCACCGGTGCCTATGTGCCCAGCGCCAGGACGCCGGAGCTGCTGGTCGCGAGCGCCGCCTCCGACATGGGCGCCACCGCCGTCGAGAAGGTCTTCACCCCCGTCGCCGCCGAGGAGGGGGTCCCGCTCAAGGTCACCGACGTGGCCCGGCCGGTCGCCGACGACCCCACAGGACAGGGCCTGTTCTTCCTGCTCATCGCGGTGAGCATCGGCTCCTACGCCTCGGTCGCCGCCCTCGGCGCGGCCGGCGGCGCCCTCCCCATGCGGATACGCGCCCTGCTCGCGCTCGGCGTCTCCGCCGTCGTCAGCGGCATCGGCGCACTGCTCGCCGGACCGGTGTTCCACCTCGCCCACCACGATCTGGCCGGGGTCTGGGGCATGGCCTGGCTCTACTCGGCCGGCATCCTGCTCATCGGCGTCGGCCTGCACGCCTTCCTCAAGCGGTGGACCACGCTGGCCATGATGGTGCTGTTCGTGATGCTCAACTTCACCAGCTCGGGCGGGTTGTTCCGCCCCGAGCTGCAGAACGGTTTCTTCGGCACCCTGCACGCCTTCTGGAACGGCGCCGGCTTCGTCGAGGGCGTCCGCAGCCTGCTGTACTTCGGTGACGACGGCCTGGGCCGCAACGTGTGGACCCTCGTGGTCTGGCTGCTGGTCGGCCTCGCGGTCACCGCGGTCGCGGCGGCGTACGAGCGGGCCAAGGCCCCGGCCGTGCGCGTGGCCGTACCGGACTCGCCCGCCGGGCTCGCGGCGGAGGAAACAGCGGAAGAGGCGGAGGAAGAGGCCGAGGAGACGGTCGGCGTGTGACCGGCGGACCGGCGGCCGGATAGGCTCTCGGCGATGCTCTCACTCTCCGACACCACCGCCGTCGTCTCCGCGCTGCGCGCCGCGGGCTGTGTCTTCGCCGAGGACGAGGCGGAGCTGATCCTCGCCACCGCCCGCACCCCGGACGAGCTGGCCGCGATGGTGGACCGGCGTGCCGCCGGACAGCCCCTCGAACACGTCGTCGGCTGGGCCGGCTTCCACGGTCTGCGGGTGCTGGTGGAACCGGGCGTGTTCGTGCCCCGCCGCCGTACCGAGTTCCTGGTCGGCGAGGCCCTGGCCGAGGCTCCGGACGCGTCCGTCGTCGTGGACCTGTGCTGCGGCTCCGGCGCGGTGGGCGCGGCCCTCGCCGCCGCCCTCGGGAACGCCGAGCTGCATGCCGCCGACATCGACCCGGCCGCGGTCGGCTGCGCCCGGCGGAACATCGCCCCCTACGGCGGTCACGCACACCTGGGCGACCTGTTCGACGCCCTGCCCGCCGCCCTGCGCGGCCGGGTCGGCATCCTCGCGGCCAACGTGCCCTACGTCCCCAGCGGCGAGGTGGGCCTGCTGCCCGCCGAGGCCCGCGACCACGAGCCGCTGGTCGCCCTCGACGGCGGCGGTGACGGCCTGGACGTGCTGCGCAGGGTCGCCGCCGGGGCCCCCGAGTGGCTGGCGCCCGGCGGCTGCGTCCTTGTCGAAACCAGCGAACGCCAGGCCCAGGCGGCCGTCGAGGCCTTCGCCCAGACCGGTCTGACGGCCCGGCTCGCGGTCTCGGAGGAGCTGTACGCCAACGTCGTGATCGGCGTACGGGACCGGGACTGAGCGCTTCGCCGCAAGCGCCGTGACGTGCCGTCGTCCGGCCGCGGCGCCTTGTGTCGATGCCGCCCCGCGCCCCGGTGGGGCCCAACCGAACCGCAGCCGACTTCGCTCGACCCGCTCAGGTCGTCGCCCCGCTGTCCGAAGGGCTCGGTGACGGTGAGCGGTCGCCCGGGCGGCTGTGGTCGTGCATGCCGCCGCCTCGCCCCAGGCCCATGAAGTCGCCCGAGAACGCGGCCGATGCGGTCAGCTTGCCGTCGCCGCCGCGCGTGCCGGCCAGGAACGCCGTCGCGTTCTTCTTGAGCGAGTCGTCGTCGCCCCGTACCTTGACGCCGGAGCCCATGGTCCACGTCCACGACGTACCGTCGTCGCTCTTCACCGTGGCCTGGTCGCCGGCCACCTTCTCGACCGTGCCCCGCTGCCAGACCCGTACCACGTACTTGCCGGTGTCCGGGTCCTTGACGGTCGCCTCGCCGTGCACGCCCATCCCGCCGAGGCCGAACCAGCCGTGCCCGGGTCCGCGTCCGTCCGGCGACGAGGGTGCCGACGGCGCACCGGAGGCCGCGGGCGGAGTGCCGGAGCCGCTCCCGCCGGAGCCGGCGGCGAACGCCACCGTGCCGCCCAGGGCCAGCGCCCCGACGGCGAAGGCCACGGTCACGGCACGCGCGCGTGCCGGCTGCCGACGCCACAGATCGCGCAGCGGCGCCCCCGATCCAGGGTCCGACCCCGGTCCGGCGAGCACTTCCCGTTCCGGGTCTGCCTGCGGGGGATGGTCCGGCATCGGCGGGATCGACGGGTCGGTTCTATCGCCGTCACGGCGGTGTTCCTGCTCCGGTTCGTGCGTCACGGCTCGCTCCCATCGGCGAACGGCACGCGGCATCGCGACGCATGCCTCTCTGTGAATTGTGGGAGCTCCGCTGTAAGAACCCGGTAATCAGTCCCTGTGAATTCGACGAGCCCGCGTGCGGCGGAGCCGGGGCGGTTGATCGCCGTTGACGCTTCGGCTACGGCAGTTCCTGCGCTCGCGCGATGAGCAGCGCCACGTCGTCGTGGTTGTCGGGGTGGTGCAGCTCCCGCAACAGCAGGTCGCAGACCTCCTCCAGCGGGCGGGCTGGGTCGTCGAGGAGGGCCAGCAGCGCGTCCAGCCGCTCGTCCAGGGAGTGGCTGCGGGTCTCGACCAGACCGTCGGTGTAGAACACCAACTCGTCGCCGGGCTCGAAGTCCACGGTCGTCGTGGCGAAGGGGATCCCGCCGACGCCCAGTGGGACCCCGGTGGGCAGGTCGAGCAGTTCCGGCGGCCGGCCGGGGCGGAGCCGGGCCGGGGGCAGATGGCCGGCGTTGGCGATCCGGCACTGGCGCAGCCGCGGGTCGTGCACGGCGTACACACAGGTCGCGATGGAGTGGTCGAGGCCCGAAGTGGTCTTGTCCAGGTGCTCCAGCAGGACGGCCGGGTCGAGGCCCAGTGCGGTCAGGGTGGTGGTCGCGGTGCGCAGCCGGCCCATCGTCGCGGCCGCGTTGATGCCGCTGCCCATCACATCGCCCACCACGAGGGCCGTTCTGCCGCCGTCCAGCGGGATGACGTCGAACCAGTCGCCGCCCACCTCGACGGTGGCGCCGGCCGGCTGGTAGCGGGAGGCGACCTCCAGGCCGGTGGTGATGCGGGGGTGGGTGGGCAGCAGGCTGCGCTGGAGGGTGAGCGCGGTGGTGCGGGCGTTCTGGTACCAGCGGGCGTTGTCGATCTGCACGGCCGCGCGGGCGGCCAGTTCCCGGGCCAGCAGCAGATCGTCCTCGTCGAAGGGTGCCGGAGTGCGGGTGCGCTTGAGGTCGAGGGCGCCCAGCACCTCGCCGCGGGCGATCAGCGGCACGGCCAGATACGAGTGCAGCCCGGCCCGGCCCAGCAGCACGGCCGCCTCGGGGGAACGGGCGATCCTGGGCAGGTCCTCGTCCCTGACGTGCGGCACCAGGACCGCTTCACCGGTCCGTACGCACTCGGTGACCAGCCGGTCGGGGGCGTACCGGGCGACCGTGCCCGGCGGATCGGCCGCCTGGACCGCGTCCGACTCCTGCTCCGCGCGCACGGCGAGAGCGCGGATCACCGCGTCCTCGGCCGGGCCGAGCGTGCTGCGCCGGCCCTCGGCCACCGTGTCCAGCAGGTCCACGGCCGCCACGTCGGCCAGTTCCGGCACGGCGACGTCGGCCAGCTCGGCGGCGGTGCGCTCCAGGTCCAGGGTGGTGCCGATCCGGGCGGAGGCGTCGGCGATCACGGCCAGGCGCCGGCGCGCGTTCTCGGCCTCGACACCGGCCCGGTAGGGCTCGGTGATGTCCACCACCGAGGTCGCCACGCCCAGCACGTTGTCCGACGCGTCCTCCAGGCGGTACACCGACACCGACCAGATGTGCTCCTCGTCCGGGTCGGCCGGCGTACGGCCCACCGTGAACCGGTCGATCACCGGCTCACCGGTGCGCAGCACCCGCAGCGCCGCGGACTCCAGGGCGTCGGCGTCCAGATGCGGCAGCACCTCGCGGGCCGTCCGCCCCACGTGCTCCTCGGCGGCGATCCCGCTGATCCGCTCCAGCGCCGGGTTGACCGAGACGAACCGCAGCTCCGTGTCGAGGACGGCCAGCCCGATCGGCGACTGCTTCACGATCCGCTCGGACAGCGCCACGTCCTGCTCCAGCCGGCGCACCGTCGACTGGTCGGCGGCGAGACCCAGCGCGAACACGTCGCCGTTGTCGTCCATGAGCCGCATGTTGCGGAACTCCACCACATGGGTGGAACCGTCCTTGCGCCGGATGGGGAAGCCGCCCGCCCAGCTCTGCCCGGTGCTCATCACGTCCGCGAACAGCTTGCCGACCAGATCGATATGGCGTTCGTCGACCATCAGCCGGGCCGCGTACTGCCCGAGCGCCTCGCGGGCCGAGTAGCCGAACAGCTCCTCCGCCTGAGGGCTCCACAGCACGATGCGGCCCTTGGCGTCCAGCACGACCGAGGCCACGCCCAGGACGTCGAGCAGTCCGCCCGCCCGCACGGGCCCGCGCACGGGCTCCTCGCCCTCGGCCACCGACGCCTCGGCTGGACTCATCCCACGCACCGCCTTCGAACCTTCGCACGGCACGTCGTCCCCCGTGCCGACTCCCCTTGTTCTATCGCGCTCACACCTGACTCTCCGACGCCGCCGCCGACTTTTTCCACCATCTCTCAACACGGCGGCATCCGTACGGCGAAACGACCACAGGGGCGGCGCGGGCGCGAGTTCACCTTCCCGTTCCGTCATTGGTCTGTACATGCCTGTCAGGCGCACGCCAGACTGTCGGCCGCACGCGCGTCCCACCCCCCTGAACCGAGGAGTAGGCTTCCATGCCCGCGTCCACCCGGCAACGTTGTCGCGCAGGCCTGACCTCCCTGGTCGCCCTCGCCGCGGCCTTCGTCCTCTCGACCGGCACGGCGTCCGCCGCCGACACCTGGACCGAGACCGGCTCCGACCGCGCCGACCCGCTCACCGAGAGCCAGGGCCTGACCTCGGTCGAGGTCCCTGCCAACAGCGCCAACCGCTACACCGGCGTCGGCACCATCCCGCTCAGCGTCTCCAGCCGCGGCTGGAACCACGTCGGCGACCCCGACGAGTCGTACGACGGCTACTACGTCGAGCCGTACCAGGCGGACTCCGGCACCGCCAAGATGTATCGGGTGCAGGCCCCCGGCGGCACCTGGTCGGAGTACGTGCACACGCTCGCCTCCGGCGAGGCCCTCAACAACTCCTGGGACGCGATCTCGCCCGACGGCCAGTACATGCTCTCCGGCGAGTACGGCACGATGACCCGCTTCCTGGTCTTCCCCACGCCGGGCGTCAACAAGAGCACCTCGCCGTCCGCGAACCTCCCGCTGGCGTCCGTCGTCAACCTGGACCACGCCGTGCGTGACGTCCAGGGCTGCGACTTCTCCGGTGCGACCACGCTGCTGTGCTCCTCGGACGACCCGGACGGCAGCCTCTTCGGCTACACCAAGCCGCTCCTGCAGATCGACCTGTCCGCGCAGCCCGGCTCCGCCGACGTCACCGGACATGTCACCGCGCTGCGCCAGCTTCCGCTGCGCAGCTCCTGCTCGGGCACCTTCGAGGCCGAGGGCATCGACTACGACCGGCGCACCGGCACCCTGCGCGTCATCGTGATGTCGCCCGGGTTCTGCATCCTCACGGACAGCAAGACGTACAAGTTCACGCGGGGCTGAGTCCCTTCCCGGGTGGTGCACCACTCGGGAATCGGTGCTTTTCTGTTGGCATGGCGCGGTTCGCGGGGGAACCCGTGATACCGCGCCAATGCCATGAGAGGAGCTATCACGATGGGCCCTGAGCGACTGCACGAGGAATCCGTCTCCCTTGAGATCAGCGGATGCAACAAGGAAGACGCCCGGATCGTGTTCGACACGCTGCGCCAGTGCTTCGAGTCCGACCGGGATGCCGAGGACGTGCCCCAGCAGCTCCACGAGACACGCCCGATGGTGTGGCTCGGCACGTTCGAGGTGACCGACACCCATGAGTGCGCCCCGCCGCCCCGGCTCTCGGCCTCGGTCGAGGCCGACGCGCAGGGCGGCTACTGGGCGATCGACCGGCTCCGTACGACCCTCGACTCCCTGTTCGCGGTACGCAGCCTCTCCTCCGCCTCGGGCGACCAGGAGAGGGAGCTGCACGTCCTGCTCGAAAGCAGGTGAGCGGTGATCTGAGACACGTCACCCCGGAGCCTTTGTGCAACTAGTTGCATAATCCGTGCGCGGTCCTCTAGAACTGGTGCGACGACACCGCGCACGGAGGGCCCGATGAGCCGTTACCCGCATCTGCTGAAACCCCTCGACCTTGGCTTCACCGTCCTGCCCAACCGCGTGCTCATGGGCTCCATGCACGTGGGCCTGGAGGAGGCCGAGCGCGGCTTCGAGCGGATGGCGGCGTTCTACGCGGCCCGGGCCCGCGGGGGAGTGGGCCTCATCGTCACCGGCGGCATCGCGCCCAACGAGGAGGGGCGGCCCTACGAGGGCGGCGCCAAGCTCACCACCGAGGAAGAGGCCGAGCAGCATCGGGTCGTCACCGAGGCCGTGCACCGCGAGGGCGGCAGGATCGCGATGCAGATCCTGCACACCGGCCGGTACGCCTACCACCGGGACCTCGTCGCACCCAGCCCGCTCCAGGCCCCCATCAGCCCCTTCCCGCCCCGTGAGCTGACCGGCGAGGACATCGAGCGGACCATCGACGACTACGCCCGCACCGCCCGCCTCGCCCGGCAGGCCGGCTACGACGGCGTCGAGATCATGGGCTCCGAGGGCTATCTCGTCAACGAGTTCATCGCGGCCCCGACCAACCGGCGCACCGACCGCTGGGGCGGGTCGTACGAGAACCGCATGCGGTTCCCCGTCGAGATCGTCCGGCGGGTGCGCGAGGCCGTCGGCGCGGACTTCATCATCGTCTACCGGCTGTCGATGCTGGACCTGGTGCCCGGCGGCTCCTCCCTCGACGAGGTGATCACCCTCGCCAAGGCCGTCGAGGCCGCCGGGGCGACCATCATCAACACCGGCATCGGCTGGCACGAGGCCCGTATCCCCACCATCGCCACGTCGGTGCCGCGCGGCGCCTACACCTGGGTCACCAAGCGGCTCATGGGCGAGGTCTCCGTCCCGCTGGTCACCACCAACCGCATCAACACCCCGGAAGTCGCCGAGGAGTTGCTGGCCGACGGCGGCGCGGACATGGTCTCGATGGCCCGCCCGATGCTCGCCGATCCCGACTTCGTCGCCAAGGCCGCGGCCGGCACGCCCGAGGCCATCAACACCTGCATCGGCTGCAACCAGGCCTGCCTCGACCACACCTTCAGCGGCAGGATCACCTCCTGCCTGGTCAACCCGCGCGCCTGCCACGAGACCGAACTGGTCCTCGCGCCGACCCGGCTGCGCAAGCGCGTCGCGGTCGTCGGCGCGGGACCGGCCGGGCTCGCCTGCGCGGTCTCCGCCGCCGAACGCGGCCACCAGGTCACCCTGTTCGACGCGGCGGCCGAGATCGGCGGCCAGCTGAACGTGGCCCGCAAGGTCCCCGGCAAGCAGGAGTTCGACGAGACCCTCCGCTACTTCCGCCACCAGCTCGCCGCCCACGGCGTGGACGTACGCCTGAACACCACCGTCGAGCCCGAGGACGTCACCGGCTACGACGAGGTCGTGGTCGCCACCGGCGTCACCCCGCGCACGCCCGACATCCCCGGCGCCGACCACCCCCGCGTCCTCGGCTACCTCGACGTGCTGCGCGACGGCGCCCCCGTCGGCGACCGGGTCGCGATCCTCGGCGCGGGCGGCATCGGCTTCGACGTCGCCGAGTTCCTCACCGACGGCGGCCACAAGGCGAGCGAGGACCCGGCGACGTACTTCAGGCACTGGGGCGTCGACATGGACTACCGGGCACCCGGCGGCCTCGCCGCTCCCGAGCGCCCCGCGCCCCCGCGCACCGTCCACCTGCTCCAGCGCAGGACCAGCAAGGTCGGCGCCGGCCTCGGCAAGACCACCGGCTGGATCCACCGCGCCGAACTCAAGCACCGGGGCGTCACCATGGTCCCCGGCGTGCGGTACGACCTGATCGACGACGCCGGGCTGCATATCACCGTCGACGGGGAGAGCACCGTCCTGGAGGTCGACACCGTCGTGCTCTGCACCGGGCAGGAACCGCGCCGGGACCTGTACGAGGAACTGGTCGCCGCCGGCCGCAGCGCACACCTCATCGGCGGTGCCGACGTCGCCGCCGAACTGGACGCCAAGCGGGCCATCAAGCAGGGCACCGAGCTGGCGGCGGCCCTGTAGAGGCCGTCCCTAGGATGAGCCCATGTCACTCCCGCACGCCATTCTCACCGCCCTGCTGGAGAAGCCGTCGTCCGGGCTGGAGCTGACCCGCAGGTTCGACAGGTCGATCGGCTACTTCTGGTCGGCGACGCACCAGCAGATCTATCGCGAGCTGGGAAAGCTGGAGGCCGAGGGCCACATCCGCACCCTGCCGGCCGAGCAGCCGGCCCGCGGGCAGAAGAAGAGCTACGAGGTCCTGCCCGCGGGCCGCGCCGAACTGGCCCGCTGGACCGCCGCCTCCCAGGACCCCAAGCCGCAGCGGGACGTGCTGCTGCTGCGGCTGCGCGCGGCGGCGGTCGTCGGCACCGCCGGACTCGAAGCCGATCTCCGCCGCCATCTGGAGCTGCGCCGACGGCAGTTGGCCGAGTACGAGGAGATCCAGCGGCGCGACTTCCCGCCGGGCAAGGACGCCCCCGAGGACCGGCTGCGGCACCTGGTGCTGCGGGCCGGCATCGACCTGGAGACCTTCTGGACCCAGTGGCTCGGCCAGGCCCTCCGGGAGGTCCGCGAACTCCCGGAGACCGGGCTCCCGGAGACCTGAGGCGGGTCAGAGCCGGTACGGCTTGGAGCGCTTGCGCAGGTACCAGCCCGTGGCGATGACACCGGAGCCGACCAGCGCCGCGCCGATGCCCAGCGTGAGCGGGCCGTAGTCGCGTGCCGCACCGCCCAGACCGCCCATCACGCCACGGGCGGGCGCGGCCGACCTGGTGGTGGAGGAGGTCGTCGGGGCCGCGGCCGCGGAGACGATCACCGACTGGGAGCCCGCCGTGCCGCCGTTGGAGCAGACGACGACCACCGTGTAGGTGCCCGGCGACACGCCTGTCCAGGCGGCGGACTGGCTCACCGACGTGCCCGCCAGGGCCGCCTGCCGTCCCTCGGCGAATGAGGTCTGGCCGCTGTTGAGCAGCGAGGCGTTGCCCCAGCTGCCGTTGCTCTGCGTGCAGGCGCTGGTGACCACCGAGACCGTGGTACCGGTGGTGCTCACCGAGATGCCCGAGACCGCGGCGGTCGGGCCGGCGAGCCAGGTCGGGAGCGCGGCGGCGGCCGCCAGGGTCAGGCCGGAGCGGAGGAGAAGTCGTGAGATGCGCATGTGGCTGCCCTCCGGCGGCACGGTAGGCGGAACGTCCCTTGCGCCGCCGAGGATCGGAGACTCCCGTGCTGCCTAGGGTCAGCCAAAGCGGCCCCGGCCCGCGCCGCACCCGGGGGCGGCCGACCAGGTGATCTATTCGCCCGTCCGGCCCAGGCCGGGTGCCGGTCACCGCCCCGTCGTCACGGCCCGCTCCGCCGACCACCCGCCCCAGGTCCCGTCCGGCAGCCGCGCCCGCAACCGGGCATGGTGCACCACCCCATGGTCCCGCCCCACATAGAAGCTGTAGGTCGAGTGGCCTTTCGGTGGGGTGCCGCCCCAGACCAGCGAGGTAGTCGTACCGCTGTCGAGCCGGACCTGGTACTCCGTGATCACCCCGTCCACGCGCGGCGGATCCCAGGCCAGATCGAGGTAGTACGCCCCGCTCTCCTCATGGCTCCCGACCGTGAAGCCGGTCGGTGCGGTGTTCCGGCCGTCGTCGCTGCCCGGGGTGGTGAGACGCACCGCAGCGCCGGCCGGCGAGAGGTTGTCGGCCGCGTCCCGGGCACGGACGGTGAACACGTAGTGGGCGCCCGGCCGCAGCCCCGTGACCACGGTCGCGGTCTGGTTCCCGCCCACACTGTGGATCTTCGCACCGCCCTGGTAGATGTCGTACGACACCACAGCCCGGTCGTCCTTCGCGGCACCCCAGGACAGCTGCACCGCACGGCTGCCCACGGCCCGGCCGCCCGGGTGCGCCGGACGCGTCGGCGCCGTGCGGTCCGCCGCGACCACCGCCGGTGTCTTCGCCCGCACCGCACGGCTGCGCGGGCCGAGACTGCCGTCGGCGCCCCGCGCCCGGACGGTGAACGCATACACCGTGGACGGCCTGAGCCTGGTGACGTCCACCATGTGCTGCGCCCCCGGCACTTCAGCGACTTTTGTGGTGCCGCGGTATACCTCGTAGACGCGGATGCCCGAGCCTTCCGGCAACGCGTTCCACATCACATGCACGCTCGTCGCGCTCCCGGCCGCCGCGGTGACCCCCGTCGGGGCGCCGGGCAGTCGGCCGCTGTCGCCGTCGGCGGCCCCGTCCAAGGCGCAGGACGTCATCAACAGCAGGGCGCAGACCAGGACGACAACTCGGCGCACGGTTCCGCCTCCCCGGGGACGGCAGCACGGCAAAGGTCCGGACCAATATGACCTGTCTGTGATGCGGACATCAAGGGGGCCGTATTGGAGACGGCGGGGAATAGTTACGTATGCTGAGGGCTCTGCGGCCGAACTTCCTGAGAACGCCGGGGAGTTCGCGCCCGTGGCGCGGAACGCTGTCGTCGCTGATCCCGCGCCGACGCGGGCGGCCGGGGCGACCGGGCTGACACCGGCTCAGCGCCCCGGCCCCTGACGGATTCTCGACGGAGTGTCAGTTCGTTGCTCCGTACGGCCCTGTACGGCCCCCTCTTGCTGGCCCGTCCGCCCTGCCCACACCACATTGGACCGGGTGACTCCATGTCCCCCACCGAGAGGGTCCCTCGTTGTGCGTGTCCAGTCGCTGACGCTGGTCGTGGCCGGCGCCGCCCTGCTCGCCCCGACCACGCTGCCCGCCCCCGCCGCCCCGCTCACCGCCCCGGGAGAAAGGAACAGGATCACCGCCGCCGACCTGCTGGCCCGGATGCGTGACTGCACCCAGATCTCCAAGGGCCGCTACCGCACCGATGCCGGAACCGCCGCCACCGTCCCCGTGTGCGGCACCGAGCAGGCCGTCTTCTGGGAGGCCGACCTCGACATCGACTGCGACGGCCGGCCCACCGCCCACTGCAACCGCACCGCCGACCCGGCCTTCTCCGCCGCCACCGCCTTCCAGCAGTCCGACGGCCGCCACCTCGACGCGGAGACGCTGCCCTACGTCGTCGTACCGGGCCCCAGCAGCCGCTGGAACCACTGGGCGTCGGGCATCGAGGGCGGTGCGGTCGCCGCCGTGATCTACAAGGACCGGGTGCAGTACGCCGTCGTCGGCGACACGGGACCGCGCGACATCATCGGCGAGGCGTCGTACGCCACCGCGAAGGGGCTGGGCGTGAACCCCGATCCGCTTGTCGGCGGGGTGCCGTCCGGCGTCACCTACATCGTCTTCAAGGACTCGGCCATCAAGCCCATCGAGGACCGCGACGCGGCGCAGGAGGAGGGGGAGCGGCTGGCGGCGCAGTTCATCGAGGGCGGCTGACCGCCCACCCCCGGCGGGGGGTCAGACGGCCGCCCAGCCGTTGTCCACCGGCAGGATCGCGCCGTTGATGTTGCTGGCCGCGTCCGAGGCCAGGAAGACGATCGCGGCCGCCTGCTCCTCGGGCTCGGAGACCTGGCCGACGTTGCCGAAGTACGGGCCGAGCGCGGCCGGTCCGTGGGCGCCGTCCGCCAGGTCGATCTGGATCGCGGTCCTGGTGCCGCCGGGCGCGATCGCGTTGGCCCGGATGCCCTGGTTGCGGTACATCACCGCCAGGTTCTTGGTCAGACCGACGACACCGTGCTTCGAGGCCGTGTAGGCCGCGCCGGCCGCGCTGCCTCGCAGACCGGCCTCGGAGGCGGTGTTGACGATCACACCCCGGCCCGCCGCCAGCATGTGCGGCAGCACCGCGCGAGTGAGGAGGAACGGCGCGGTGAGGTTGACCCGTATCACCCGCTCCCACTCCGCGTCGCTCACCTCGCCCAGCGCCGACATCCGGTCCATGATCCCGGCGTTGTTCACCAGGACGTCCACCGCGCCGAACCGGTCCACGGCGGTCGCGACCACCTCGTCGACCACGGACTGCTCGCTGAGGTCACCGGTGACGGCCACGGCCGTTCCGCCGGCCTCCTCGATCTCCCTGACGGCGGCGCCCGCGCCCTCGGCGTTCAGGTCGGCGACCAGGACCCGGGCGCCCTCCCTGGCGAAGGCCAGGGCGGCGGCACGTCCGATCCCCGATCCCGCGCCGGTGACGATGACGCCGCGCCCGTCGAGTCCGCTGGCCATGTGGTGCTCCCATCAGGTGGTTCGAGGGCGTCCTGGCGCCCGGTGACGGGCACACCATACGACTTAGTGTCGCTCAGTGACATAAAGTCGTGGCGAGATCTTTCCGGCGCTTCGGCGAGAATTCCGTGCAGCAGTCGGCGGAAGCGGAGGAACTGATGACCGCAGCAGGGGGACGCACGGGGCGCCCGCCCCTGACGGAGGAGCGCAGGGCCGAGACCCGACTGGAGATCGCCCGCGCCGCGGTGGACCTGTTCGTCGCCCAGGGGGTGGCGGCGACCACGGGCGAGCAGATCGGCGAGGCGGTCGGGGTCTCCGCGCGCACGGTGTGGCGCTACTTCCCGAGCAAGGAGGCGTGCGTACGACCGCTGTTCGCGGCCGGCATCGAGGTGGTCGCCGACTGCCTGCGTGCCTGGCGGCCGGGCCGGCCGCTGGAGGAGGCCTTCGAGAGCGCGGTACCGACCGACAGCCGTCTGGTGCGGGGCCCCGACCGCGGCACCATCGGCGCCCTGGTCCGCCTGACCCGCACCGAGCCGGGCCTGCGCGCGGAGTGGCTGCAGACCTACGACGAGGCCGAACCCGCGTTCGCCCGCGCCCTGGCCGAGCGCTCCGGACTGCCCGCCGACGATCTCCGTCCGACCATCCAGGCGGCCATGTTCAACGCGGCGCTGCGCGCGGCCGTCGAGCACTACGCCTGGCGGGTCGCCGACGGGACGACGGACCCCGCCACGGCGGAGGCCGAACTCACGACGACCCTGCGCTCGGCTCTCGCCCTGGTGGCTACGGGAGTTGCCTAGGGGGTCGGCAGGGGCACTCCTCGCTGCGGAGGCCGCGTCGGACTCCTGATCGGACGGCGATCCCGGTACTGGGGACGAAGTTGTGAAGGCCTTCCCTCTGTAACAGGACCGTGCGCTGGTTCGCCCCCCGTATGTGGCGCCGCCAACGTCATCGGTCCGGATCCGCCGACGCCGAGCGCACAGCGGAGGTGAGCGTGTCGACGGCGTCCACCAGCCTGTCCGTGATGGTCACCAGGCGTGGGTCGGGCGTCGTCGATTGATCGCGCATCGCGGCGTGGATCCGGCGGAGCGGAGGGAGCCCGTCCGGCGGCTGCCGGGATCTCAGCGCCCCGGCCAGGGAGCCCATCGTGGTGCCCAAGGCCGCCGCGAGTGTGTCGATGCGCTCGGCGTCGGCGCTGGTGGTCCGGTGGAGGTGCTGGACAGTGGCCGAAGCGTCCGATGTGACGAGGGTGTGCAGCGACAACTCGGCGTGCGCCATCCGGGTTACCGCGGCGACCATGGTTCGGGCGACGGCCGGGGTGAGCGGGGGGTGTTCGGGTTCGCCGGCCAGCCGAGCGGTGGATGCCTCTGCATCGGTACGGGCGCGGCGGGCCGTGGTCTGAAGGCGGCGCAGCTGCGCCGGGTCGAACTGCCCGGGATGCGTGAATTCGTTCAGCAGGGAGGTTGCGTAGCGGCCGTGGGCCTCGATGAGGCGGGCGAACTTCTCGTGCGCGGTGAGGCCTTCCCAGGTCGGCCACAACGCGTAGGCGATGAGCGCGAGTGCGGCTCCGATCGCGGTGTCGGCCAGGCGTGCCCTGGCGGTGGTTGCAGCGGGCAGTCCGAGGATGTCGAGAAGGAGCACGATGTAGACGGTGAGGAAGCCGCTGAAGAGCAGGTAGTTCACGTCGAACAGGGCGTACGCGACGGCGACGGCGATCGCGGCCGCGATGATGAGGCCCGCCTGCCCCGGGCCGGCCAGTTCGGCCACCGCGGTGCCGAGCGCGGCTCCGGCGAGCGTGCCCACCGACCGGTGGATGCCGCGGTACACCGTGGAGCTGTAGTCCGGTTTGAGTACCAGGAAGATCGTCAACACCACCCAGCGACCCTCGAACAGGCCGCTGGCCTGCACCATCAGCTCGGCGAGGCCCGTGACGACGGCAAGCCGCAGCGCATGCCTGCCCGTTTCGCCGGCGGGGGTGAGGTTGGCCCGCAGGGTCAGGGCGGTCGAACTGGCCTCGCTCTGCTGGAGTGGTGCCGAAGACGTGCTCGCTTCACTGCGCGTCGGCAGGCTCGTGGGCGCCGTGCCGAAGAGACCTGCCAGGATGTCGGCGACGGCTCGGAGTTGTCCGAGCATCGCCTCGGCCGCCCACTGCCAGTCGGCGCCTACGGGAACGGCCAGGTCTGTCACCGTTTGATGCAGCTCGCGGGCGCGTCGAGCCCGGTCGGCCGGCCTGGCGCTCAGCGCGTCTGCGATGGCCTCCAGCGCCCGGGTGGCATCCGCGATGAAACGTGAGGCGGCGCCGGAGGGATCGGCGTCGGCATGTGCGCCCAGTGCGGCGAGCGAGGCCCGCAGGCGCTCCGCCTGCTCCAGCAGGTCGACGTAGCTCAGCCGGACGGCCGTGGACAGCAGCGGACTGGGATCGGCGAGACGGGTGGTGGCCGGGAAGTCGGCCGGCGCCGGGGGCGCGGACGGCCCGGCGCCCATCCCTGCGGCGTACGTCACAAGGCTGCGGTATGAGGTGGCCAGTGCGGCACGCTCCGGCTCGTCTCGCTGGAGCGCCCAGGAAACCGAGACCAGGACACCTTGGAACAGCCCACCGGCGACGACGAGACCGGCCCGCAGCGCGGCTTCGGCCGGCGACAGCGGCATGCCGATCGCGATCAGCAGCGCCACAGGCCACTGTACGACGGCTACGCTCAGCCGCGGCCCCAGGCAGACGGCCAGCCCGGTCACGTATCCCCACACCATGACGACCGGGACCAGAAGCCAGTGGGCGGCGAAGGCGACAGTTCCCCCGACGAAGGTGGACACCGCCATACCGACGCTGGCCGCGACCACGGCCGCCACCCGGGTGCGGGTCACGCCCTGGAACGACGCCAACCCGGCCGGCAGTGCTCCCAGCGACGCGAAGGCGCCGTACTCCAGGTGTCCGGTGGCAGCTCCCACGGCCAGCGGGACCACCACACCCACCGCCACCCGAGCGGCGCGCCACAAGGCGACGTCGTGCCATGAGAGCGGCTCGGATCCCACGAGCAGCCGCCACTGCAACCGAGCCGGTCCGCTGCGCGTCGCGCGCACATGGCGGCGCGTTCGTCGAGGAGGCTCACGATCTGCCATATTCGATGCTTGCACGAGCGCGCCTGCGGGCTCAGGAGGCGCCTCGACGCGTGAGGGCGGCACGGTGACCGTGACCTGCCAGAGCCGCCGAGGGAGACGTTTCACCGCCGCACGTCCGTGACTTCTGCCCTGACGGAACTCGGCATCGACACCGTCGCCGTGCCGGCACGGCATCCGGCCATGCTGCTCGATCCGGTCTCTCGCAGGGAGGTGACCGCCTACCGGCTGCCGCGGTCGGCGGCCGCGAGTTCCTCGACGAGGTCCACCCTCGACGCCTCGGGGACTGGTGGCGTGCGATCACGAGGTCTTCGCCATGATCGAGCCCGGCAAGCGTTGACAGCGCTCGTGATCGATACACCTAGACCTTGCGGTAGCTGTAGGCCTCGGCGGCGGCCGCCTCCACCGCGCCGAGGTCGGCGCCCGTGGCCGCCGTCACGACCGCGGCGACCGCGCCCTCGACGAACGGGGCGTCCACCAGGCGGGTGCCGTCGGGGAGTTCGTCGCCCTCGGCGAGCAGCGCCTTCACCGTGAGCACGGCGCTGCCCAGGTCGGTGAGGACTGCGATCCCCGCGCCCCGGTCGACGGACGCGGCAGCGGCGGCGATCAGCTCGGCGCTGGTGCCGAGCCCGCCGCCCTCGGTGCCGCCCGCCGGGGCGACCGGTACCGCCGTGCCGCCGCCCGCCAGGCCCTTGGCCAGCTCGGCGACGGAGGCGGCGACCTCCGCGCTGTGCGACACCAGTACGATCCCGACCAGCTTGTCGCTACTCACCGGCTGCCTCCTGAAGTCCCGCGATCAGCAGCGCCGACGAGGTGGCGCCCGGGTCCTGGTGACCGATGCTGCGCTCCCCGAGATAGCTCGCCCGGCCCTTGCGGGCCTGCAACGGGGTGGTCGCCTCGGCGCCCTCCTCGGCGGCGGTCCGCGCCGCGCCGAAGCCGTCGCCGAGCGCGTCCACGGCCGGCACCAGGGCGTCGATCATCGTCTTGTCGCCGGGCGCGGCTCCGCCGAGCGCCATCACCTTGTCCACCCCCGCCCGCAGCGCGTCGGCGAGCTGTGCCTCGCTGACCTCGGCCTCGTCACCGAGTGCCTTGCCGGTGCTGCGCAGCAGCGTGCCGTAGAGCGGTCCCGACGCGCCACCGACCGTGGAGATCAGCCGGCGCCCGGCGAGCGTCAGCACGGCACCCGGGGTGTCGGGTGCCTCCTTCTCGATCGCGGCCACCACCGCCTTGAACCCGCGCTGGAGGTTGCTGCCGTGGTCGGCGTCCCCGATGGGGGAGTCGAGGGCGGTGAGCCGCTCCGCCTCGCGGTCGACGGAGGAGGCGGTCGCCGCCATCCAGCGGCGGAAGAAGTCGGCGTCGAGCACTGGATCTCCTTGCGTTGCGGTACGGGCGTGGCGCTGTTGTCTCTCGCTCACATTCCCCAGCGCAGGGCCGGCGTCTTCACCGGGGCGTCCCACAGCCGCAGCAGCTCCTCGTCGACCTGGCAGAGGGTGACCGAGGCGCCGGCCATGTCCAGGGAGGTGACGTAGTTGCCGACCAGCGTCCGGGCGACGGTGACACCGCGCTCGGCGAGCACGCGCTGGACCTCGGCGTTGAAGCCGTACAGCTCCAGGAGCGGGGTCGCGCCCATGCCGTTGACCAGGGCGAGTACCGGGTTGCGCGGCGGCATGTCCTCCAGGATGGCGTTCACCGCGAAGTCGGCGATCTCGCCGGAGGTCATCATGGCCCGCCGCTCCCGGCCCGGCTCGCCGTGGATGCCGATGCCCAACTCCAGCTCGCCCGACGGCAGATCGAAGGTGGGGGTGCCCTTGGCCGGGGTGGTGCAGGCGCTCAGCGCCACGCCGAAGCTGCGGGAGTTCTCGTTGACCTGGCGCCCGATGGCCTCCACCCGCTCCAGCGGCTGCCCCTCGGCCGCGGCCGCGCCGGCGATCTTCTCCACGAACAGGGTGGCGCCGGTGCCGCGCCGGCCGGCGGTGTAGAGGCTGTCGGTGACGGCCACGTCGTCGTTGACGAGTACCTTGCCGACCTGGATGCCCTCGTCCTCGGCGAGTTCGGCGGCCATGTCGAAGTTGAGTACGTCGCCCGTGTAGTTCTTCACGATGAACAGGACGCCCGCCCCGCTGTCCACGGCAGCGGCGGCCCGGGCCATCTGGTCCGGAACGGGAGAGGTGAACACCTCACCGGGACAGGCAGCCGACAGCATCCCCGGGCCCACGAATCCGCCGTGCAACGGCTCATGCCCGGAACCCCCGCCCGACACAAGCCCGACCTGCCCGGCGACGGGGGCGTCCCGCCGTACGATCACCCGGTTCTCCACGTCCACGGCGAGATCGGGATGGGCGGCCGCCAGGCCCCGCAGCGCATCCGCCACCACGGTTTCCGGGACGTTGATCAGCATCTTCATGGCTGTCTCCCATACAGCGTAGCAAGTAGTTCTCTGACCGGCGTTTTCCCTGTTCAAGCGAGGTGTAACAGGGTGTTGACCTGGGCGGTCCCGGGCGCTTGACGGCGGGTCCTGGCGGTACTGGAGCTGACCGAATGCTGACGTAACTGACGGGTCATCAGTCTCCCCGGGGTCCCTTGGGGTCGGCGGGCGGGCGTCTTGCTCATCAGTATCGACCTTGCGGCAGCGAAGGTCATGTGCGCTGCGGCTCCCCGTTTCGTCGGCGCCGGCTGTGCCGCTGCTCCGGCCGTTCGCGATGCGGCCTCAGGCGGTCACGATCTCGCCGTGGGAAAGCCCCTTTTGCAGGCAGGCGTGTGGGGCGGTCACCTCGGTGATGCGTCGGCGGATTTCGGTGAGTGTGCTAATGTCGTGCGTTTGCGTGGTCGTCGCGGTGGGCGATTCTGCCTGTTCGGTTCCGCTTGTGCGTGGGCTGTTCAATCCTGCCGGGCCTACGTTCCTCTGCGGAAGGCTGTTCATGAAGCATCCCGATGACTCCGGCATCGCTCACGGCGGTCCCGCCCAGCCCGAGGCCACGACCCCGGCGCTGCACCCGGCCGTCTCCTTCGCCGGTCTGAAACTGCCGGTGGAGGTGGTGCGGACACTGAGCGGACTCGGGGTGCGTGAACCCTTTCCGATCCAGGCCGCCACACTGCCCGATGCCCTGGAGGGGCGCGACGTCCTGGGACGCGGGCGCACCGGATCGGGCAAGACGCTCGCCTTCGGCCTGCCGCTGCTGACACGTACGGCCGGGCGGCGCGCCGAACCGAAGCAGCCCCTCGCTCTGATCCTCGTGCCCACCCGGGAGCTGGCCCAGCAGGTCGGCCAGGCGCTGGCGCCGTACGCCGAGGCACTGCGGCTGCGGATGGCCACGGTCGTCGGCGGCATGTCGATCGGCCGGCAGGTCGCCGAGCTGCGTCAGGGAGCCGAGGTGGTCGTCGCCACCCCCGGACGCCTGCACGACCTGATCGAGCGCAAGGCCTGCCGCCTGGGACGGGTGAGGATCACCGTGCTGGACGAGGCCGACCAGATGTGCGACTTGGGATTCCTGCCGCAGGTTGTCGACGTCCTCGATCAGGTGCACCCCGACGGTCAGCGGATGTTGTTCTCGGCCACTCTGGATCGCGACGTCGACCAGCTGGTCCGCCGCTACCTCCACGATCCCGTCGTCCACTCGGTCGACCCGTCCGCCGGCACGGTCACGACGATGGAACACCACGTTCTGGTCGTCCACGGCCCTGACCGCTATGCCGTCACCACGGAGATCGCCGCCCGCGAGGGCCGCGTACTGCTGTTCCTCGACACCAAGCACGCCGTCGACCAGCTCACCCGGCATCTGCGGGCCAGCGGCGTGCACGCCGGGGCCCTGCACAGCGGCAAGTCCCAGCCACAGCGCACACGGACCCTGGCGCAGTTCAAGAACGGCCAGATCACCGTTCTGGTGGCGACCAATGTCGCGGCCCGTGGCCTGCACGTCGACGACCTCGATCTCGTGGTCAACGTGGACCCGCCCACCGACGCCAAGGACTATGTGCACCGGGCGGGCCGCACCGCCCGCGCCGGTGAGTCCGGCAGCGTGGTCACGCTCGTGCTGTCGGCCCAGCGCCGCGAGACGAGCCGGATGATGGCCGGGGCCGGTATCGAGGCAACCGTCACCAAGGTGCGCTCGGGCGAGGCGGAGCTGAGCCGGATCACCGGAGCCAAGGCTCCCTCCGGGACCCCGCTCGACGGCGGCCCCGCCGTCCCCCGACCGAAGAACAGCAACGCTCCCTTCCGCGGCCTCGGCACCAGCAAGGACACCTCCCGCGGCGCCGGCGGCAAGTCCCGAAAGGCCGGCGAGGCCCGCAAGCTCGCCGAGGCCCGCAAGGCCGCCCTCGTGCGTCGCAACGGCTGAGAGTCATTGCCCTGGCGCTGAACGTCCCGGCCGCGGGATCGACAACCCTCGGCCCGGCCCGAAGCCCCGTCTTGTGCGCCTCACCTGCGAAGCGAACGCCCTTGTCCGCGAGAGGGATACCCGCCGAAACGGGGCAGGACGATGTCGCCGGCGCCCCGCACTGCGCCCGGCATGACAAGCTGTGCCTGCACACCCCCCGAACCCAGGAGGTCACCATGACCGCAGAGCCCGTATCCACGGAAGGTTCGGAGCCGGCTGACCCCGAGACGTCCCCTCTGGCGCCGGACAGCGAAGGCAACTACGACCTCAAGCGCAAGTTCCGCGAAGCTCTGGCGCGCAAGCGCGGTGCGCAGGCGGACGCCGCCGATGTCGCCGCCAACCCCGATGCGTCGAAGGTGCGTGCGGCGCACGGTCCGGCTGCGAGCCAGCGGTCGTTCAGGCGCAAGAGCGGCGGCTGAGTCGATCGGTCCCGCGGTCCGGCCGCTTTGCCGGCACTCTGCCCGCTGTCCACTCGCGCGCCCCGTGCGGTGGCCCGCAACGTGCGCAGGCCCGTGTGCGCGTTGCGGACGAGGCGTAGCCGGCGGTCGCGCCCGTGGAACGGTCCAGCTGCGGCCGGCCCGGGTCGGTGGCGCCGCCGCACTGGAATTCCGGCCAGGATGCCCGGTCGCCGACGTTGCACGGTGGCCAGGACGTGGCTGTCGGTACCCGGTGCGGCGCCAGGGCGGTGTCGTGGTGGAGTTGGTCGAGGTGGCCGGTGAAGTAGCGGTGGCGGGCGGCGACCGCTTCGCGGCGGGTGGCGGGTAGCTGTTCGGCCGCGGCCTGCGTGGTCATCACGACGTCCAGTCGGAGTGCCCGTCCGGACGATGCGACTTTCGTCGCGCGTGAGTGCGACGAACGGATGCTGTGTGTCCGCGCGGTGATGCCTACCGTTGGCGCGGGAACGTGACGAAGAAGGCCCTCGATCTCCGGAAACACCTGGGCATGGCAGACATGTGGTCCTGGCGGCGGATTGTCGGTGAGACGCTGCTTGCCCTCCTCCTGGCCGCGTTCGCGGTGGCGGGCCTGACGGGCCAGGGCGCGCTGCGGATGGCCGTCGCGGCAGCGGTCTCCGTGGTGGCCTCGATGCTGCGGAGGGCTTTCCCGGCGACTGTGCCGGTCCTCTTGGGCGCGGTCGCAGGCGTGTTCGGTGGTTTCGCAGTTGCCCTCATCGTCGTGAGCTGGTCGGCGGGTTCGCGGATCGAGGCACCGCGGCGGGCGCTCACGGTGTTCGCGGCCACATACGTCCTCTACGCGGGGCGCTGATCCTGACGACATTCGGCGAGCGGGAGAACGTGCTGCGCGCTCTGAGCCAGGGCGGCGCCGGGTTCCTGCTGAAGGACTCGGCGCCGGCCGAGCTGATCCAGGCGGTACGGGCGGCGGCCGCCGGGGACACGTATCTGTCGCCCAGCGCCGCGCGACACGTGGTCGACTCGCTCGCCTCGGGGCAGGCCGCGGTACGTTGTCGAACGCCGACGCGGGAGAGCGGATCCATGTGAGCGAGGCGACGGTGAAGACGTACGTCAGCCGGATCCTGACGAAGCCGGAGTGCGAGAACCGGGTACAGGCGGCGCTGCTGGCACGGGACGCGGGGCTGGAACCTACCTGATCCGGGATCAGCTGCTCCGGACGGTGTCCTCGAACGTGGTGCCCGCGCTGCGGTACGCCGCCACGGTTGCGGCGACCCGCGCCGGCGTGAGGACCTGGCCCTTGACGTGCAGGACGTAGTCGAACTGCACGTCGTACCCCCGCGCGGTGGTGCTGGTCAGGCCCGCGGTCTCGGTGCGGCAGATGCGCAGGACCCGGAGGTGCTGGGAGGCCAGCGGCATGCCGAGACGCACCGGGGAGGCCAGTGCCTTCAGGAGGTCACTCGCCGCCCGCGGGGCGCGTATCGGCTCGTTCGCCGGTACGGACCGGCTCAGTGGTCGTCCCAGTGCCCCTCGTGTGCCGCGTGACGGTGGCCCTCGTGCACATAGTCGACATGGTCCTCGTGCGGCACGGCCACGTGCCCACACCCCTCGCCGTGCTGGTGGTCGTGGCCCTCGTGCGCGGAGTGGCCGGTGCGCGCGCACTCGTCGACGTGGTCCCCATGGGCCCGGTGGAGGTGGCCGTCGTGCGCGAAGTCGGTGTGGTCGCCGTGCGGGACGGCGACATGTCCACAGCCCTCGCCGTGGGTGTGCGCGTGACCCTCGTGCGTACGGTGCTCGGTCGCGGTGCTCATCTTGCGCTCCTGGTCCTGTTCTTGGGTCGGTTGAGGGCTGGGCGCCCCAGGTGATGCATGGCGTCATTAATATATAGCGATGAATGCATGTGTGTCACGCCGGTCGCCTCACCGACCGCGATGTGTCCACGCATCGGTGCTTGATGACCGCCGCGGGGCAGTCGCGTGAGGCTCAGAAACCGGCGTTCCTCGCCGCGTAGCGGCCTGATCCCTGTTGCGGCGAGATCCGGGCCAAGGTATTGAATATGACTATCATTACCAATTAAGGTGGCCGCGGCGTCGCCGTCACCCGAGGCGGCAGGGGGAGTGGTCTGAGTGAGCGGGACGAGTCAGGCGTTCGGGACCGAGCGGGTCTTCGCGGAACGGCATGTCTGTGTGGGGGCCGGGCAATGCGTGCTCGCCGCGCCGGCCGTCTTCGACCAGGGTGTCGAGGACGGTCTGGTGGTCGTTCTGGACGAGACACCGCCGGATTCGGAGCTCCCTGCGGTACGCGACGCCGTGTGGGCGTGCCCGTCGGGCGCCCTCACCCTGCGCGGGGGTGCGGTGAGCTGACCCGGTACGGCCGCCGGTGCGAGGGCCGGACCGCCACGCTCCCCGGATTCACCTCAAGGCTCGACCGGTTCGTCCCACCCGTGCGCCGGTGCTGCCCCTTTGCTCCGCCGGCGAGGGGTGTCCACAACCTCGCTCGAGCTCAATTCGTAGATCAGCAGATCGTCAAGGAGAAGCATGTCCAGACAGTTCGATCGTCGTGCCTTCCTCCGCCGCGGCGCCACAGGGGCCATGGCCTTGGCGGTGGGGCCTGGCCTGTTGGCGGCGTGCTCGACCGACGATTCCGCCGCCGACTCGAAGTCGACGTCCAACTCCTCCCCCCGCACGGGAGGCACGCTCCGGGCCGCGTTCGTCGGAGGCGGCGCCTCCGAGACTCTCGACTTCTTCAACGGCCCCTCGGCGCTGGACCTGGTGCGCGCCCGGGCCTGGCACGGCACCCTCGGAAACCTCGACCCCAGCCAACCCGACGGCGTGCGCTACGGCGTACTCAAGGGCATCGACATATCCAAGGACCTGTCGACGTACACCCTGCACGTCCGGCCCGGTGTCCGCTTCTCCGACGGCTCGAAGCTGACCTCCGCCGACATCCTGCATTCGCTGGCCGCCCTCGCGAGCAAGAGCATGCTGCCCGTGTACAGGCTCGCCGCCGCGAACTTCGATCTCTCGCGCGCCAGAGCGGACGGCGACCTCAAGGTCGTACTGCCCACGCTCCGGCCCATCGCGGACGGCCGCATGATCCTGTGTCAGGGCAACTTCCTGGTCGTCAAGGACGGGACCAAGACCTTCAGCAAGGGCATGCCCAGCTGCGGTCCCTTCAAGCTCGTCGAGTTCATGCCCGGCCAGGGTTCGGTGTTCACGCGCTACGACGAGTACTACGGCCACGTGCCCTACCTCGACGGCCTGGAGCTGCGGTCGATCGCGGACTCGACGGCCCGCGCCGGGGCGCTCACGAGCGGCGACATCGACTTCGCCCACGACCTCTCGCCCGTCACGGCACGTACCCTCGCGGGCAACGCGAAGATCCAGCTCGTCCCCACGAGGAGCCCGTACCTGGTCGGGCTGTCCTTCCAGATGAACATGGGCGCCAAGCCGTTCGACGACCCGCGGGTGCGTGAGGCGTTCAAGCTCGCGGCCAACCGTGAGGCGATGGTGAAGACGGTGTTCTACGGAGACGCCGAGGTCGGCAACGACCTGCCCTCCATCGGCTTCCCCGACTACGCGGAGAGCCTGCCCCAGCGTGCCTACGACCCCGCCAAGGCCCGGAACCTGCTCAAGGCGGCCGGCGCCGACGGAACGAAGGTCGTGTTGACCACAGGCCCTGAGACGCCGGGCATGGTGGAGACGGCAACCCTCTTCGTCGAGGACCTGAAGAAGGTGGGTGTCCAGGCGTCGATCCGTGAGCTGCCCGCAGGACAGCTGTTCGCCGACTTCGCCGCGTACAGCCGGCTGCCGTTGGCCGCCTCGTACCAGATGCCCATTCCCGCGCTCTCGACCTATCAGATGGGCACGGCGGGCGGCTCGCCGTCCGCCTTCGGCTGGAAGCGGCCCGAGGTCGATGCCCTCGTGGCGGAGGCCCGTGCCCAGAGCGACGAGGCGAAGGCCAGGGAACTGGGCGCGCAGGCACAGCGCAGGCGCTGGGAGGAGGGAAACCAGGTGCTGCCCGTCTTCAAGCCGAACCTCAACGCCCAGGCCAAGGGGGTCAGCGGAATCCGGGACGACCTCTTCGAACAGTTCCCGGGCTTCTCCCGGGCGTCCTTGGCGTGAGCCGGCTCGCCTTCGTCGGACGGCGCCTCGCCGGCGCGGCCGTCCTGCTGGTGCTGTTGTCGGCCGCGATCTTCGCGGCCACGGCGGTACTGCCGGGAGACGCCGTCAGCGCGGTCGCCGGTGTGGACGCCTCTGAGGCGCAACGCGCTCAGGTCCGTACCGAACTCGGTCTGGACCGGCCCGCCGCCGAGCGCTACGGCGCATGGGCGGCCAAGGCTGTCAGGGGGGATCTGGGGACCGGCTTCGTCGGGCATCGGCCGGTCATGGACGTTCTTGGCACGCGGCTGCCCAACAGCCTGCTGCTGGCGGGGCTGACGCTCGCGGTCACCGCGCCGCTCGCCGCGGTACTCGGGCTGTGGACCGGGCTGCGCGGCGGCGCCGCCGACCGCTGGGTCTCGGTGTCGGCGCAAGTCATTGCCGGGACACCCGAGTTCGTACTCGCGTCGCTGCTGGTCGCGGTACTGGCGGTATGGCTCCGGCTCCTGCCGCCGGTCTCCCTCGTCCCGCTGGGCGGTACGCCGCTCGACGCGCCCAGTGCACTGGTACTTCCGGTCCTGACTCTCAGTGCCGTCGGTCTGGCCGTGGCCACCAGGCTGCTTCGCGTGTCCGTGGCCGATGTGGCGGCCACGCCGTACTGCGAATCGGCCCGGCTGAACGGTGTACGGGGCGTGCGCCTGGCGGTGCGCCACATCCTTCCCAACGCCGCGGGGCCGGCCCTGCAGGCGCTCACCCTGACCACCGGGGCGCTGGTCGGCTCCTCCGTGGTCGTGGAGAGCGTCTTCGACTACCCGGGGATCGGACGGGAACTGCAACTGGCCGTGGCCGCGAGGGACGTTCCGATGGTGCAGGGGATCGCCACAGCTCTGGTGGCCGTGATGCTGGTGGTCCTCCTGCTGGGCGACATCTGCGCGCGCCTGCTCGATGCGCGAGGAAGGTACGACGGATGACGACGGTCATGACGCGGGGGCCGCGGCCGCTCCCGGCCGGCCCCGGTGCGACGCGGCGCCGCCCGCCTCTTGTCATCGGGGCGGGGGCACTGTTCATCGTCCTGCTCGCGCTGCTGGGCCCGATGGCCGCGCCGCACAGCCCGACCGCGCAGTTGGGAGCGCCCTTCCAGCAGCCGGGTGGAGAATTTCTCCTGGGCACCGACGTGCTGGGCCGGGACGTGGCGAGCCGGGTGCTGGGCGGGGGCCGGACGATCGTGCTCATCGCGACGGCCGCGACTACCGTCGCCGGTGTCCTCGGGGTGCTCGCCGGTGTGCTGGCAGCCATGGTGTCCCGTCGGCTCGGCGACTTCGTGGTCCGTGTCATCGACGCGCTGGCCGTGCTGCCGGCCCTCCTGCTCGTTCTCGTGCTCGCCGCGGGCTTCCCCGGGAGCGTCGCGGCAGTCGTGGTGGCGGTCGCCCTGGCCACCACGCCCTTCTCCACCAGAGTCCTGCGCGCCGCGGCGAAGACCGTCCTGAGCAGTGGATACGTGGAGGTCTCCGTCGCCCGCGGTGACAGCAAGTGGGCCGTACTGCGCCACGACGTGCTGCCCAACCTCGCCGGCCCCGCACTCATGGACACGGCCCTGCGGCTGGTCGCCTCGCTGCATCTCACCGCCACCGCGGGGTTCCTCGGCCTGGGCAGGGGCGGGGCGGCGCCCGACTGGGGGCGCATGGTGAGCGAGAACGCTCCAGGAGCGTCCCTGGCCATCGCCCCGTTCCTGGTTCCGGCCCTGCTGCTCGTGCTGCTCTCCGTGTGTGTCGGCCTGCTCGCCGGACGCCTGGCCGACATGGTGGGAAGGGGCACGGCGTGAGTGGTTCCGGCTCGCTCGCGGAGGTGAGTGGACTGACGATCGGCCCGACGGCCGGGGGCCCACCCGTCCTGCACGACGCCCGTCTGACCATAGGGCGCGGGCAGGTGCTCGGCGTGGTGGGGAGGTCCGGATCCGGCAAGAGCAGCCTTGCCTTCGGTCTGCTCGGCCACGTCCGGCCCGGCCTGGAACGGCGCCGCGGCACTGTCCGGGTGGCCGGCCTCGACCCGTTCGGCCGGACGGACGCGCGCCGCCTTCGGGGGCGGGTGGTGTCGTTCCTGGGACAGGACCCCGCCTCGTCGCTCAACCCGGCGCTGCGGATCGGCAAGCAGGTCGCCGAGGCGGTGGGGCTGCGGTCGTCCGCGCCGCGCGCGGGGGATGTCGGTGCACAGGTCGAGGACCTGCTCCGATCCGTGGGGCTGCCCGCTGACCGGGCGTTCCAGCGGCGGCTGCCGCATCAGCTCTCGGGCGGGCAGGCCCAGCGGGTGGCTCTCGCCATCGCGCTGGCGGGAACTCCGCGGCTGCTGGTCCTGGACGAGCCGACCAGCAGCCTGGACACGGCTCTGGCGGCCCGGATGCGGCGGCTGCTGGTCGATGTGCTGAGCGACGGGGACCGTTCCGCGCTGCTGGTGAGCCACGATCCCGTCTGGGTCTCCTCTGTTGCGGACGACGTCATCCGTCTGGACGACGGCAGGATCGTCGAAGCTCGCACCCCACCGTTGCCGCCGGTGCCCGCGACGGTCCGCGCCCGACCGACCGACGCTCCGGCGGCCGGTGGGGGACTGTACGTGAAAGAGCTGGTGGCTGTCCACGGACGTGAGCCAGTGCTGCACGACGTTTCTCTCACAGTCGCCGGCGGCAGCTGCACCGCCGTGGTGGGCCCCTCGGGGTCCGGGAAGACCACCCTCGCGCGCTGCCTCGTGGGGCTGCATCGGCCGGCGCGGGGCAGTGTCGCGTGGCGGGAGGACGCCTCGGGGTCAGACGGCCGTGTGGCGGCGCAGCTGGTCGCCCAGGACGCGCGCGGCGCTCTCAACCCGCGTGAATCAGCGCGCACCGCGCTGATGCGTCCCCTGACGGGGCTACGGCGGCAACCGGCCGAGAAGGCGGCGGCGGAGGCAGGCCGGCTGCTCGGACTGGTCGGACTGCCACCGGAGGTGCTCGGACGCAGACCGGGTGAGCTCTCCGGTGGCCAGCGCCAACGAGTCAACCTGGCACGGGCGTTGGCGGCCGACGCGCGGCTCCTGGTGTGCGACGAGATCACCTCGGCGCTCGACCCCGAGACAGGAGGTGGGGTCCTGCACCTGCTGAACTCCTTGCGGCGGACCTTGGGACTGACCGTCGTGCTGGTGACACACGACTTGGCGGCGGCTGCTCGCTGCGCGGAGCAGGTGGTCGTCCTCGACGCCGGACAGGTGGTGGAGTCCGGGCCCGCCGACCGGGTCCTGGCGCATCCGGAGCATGCCGTGACCCGCGAACTGCTCGCCTGCGCAGCACATCTCCCCCCGGGCACGTCCGTACTCCCGGTGCTGGAACAGGAGTAAGCAGCACGCGGGACGAGACGGCGAGCGGGACGGAAGGAGGGGAGCCACCAGGGGGCGCCCACCAGGGGCCCACCAACGGGCAACCAGGGGCCAAGCAGGGGCCAAGCAGGGGCGCTCCCCCCTCCCGCCGGCTCAAGCCTGCGGCAACTGCCGTGCCAGCGCCGCCTTGTCGATCTTCCCCACGGCTGTCAGCGGCATCTGCGACACCTCGACGACCTCGTCCGGAGCCTTGTAGTCCGCCAGCCCGCGGCCCTTCAGGTAGACGGCGAGTTCGTGGGCGCCGGGTGCGGTGCCGGAGCACACGACGAAGGCGACCGAGCGCTCGCCCCACCGTTCGTCGGGCACGCCGACCAGGGCGGCGGAGGCGATGGAGGGATGCGTCAGCAACTGCTCCTCCACCTCGGTCGCGGCGATCTTCTCGCCGCCACGGTTGATCTGGTCCTTGATCCGGCCCACGACGACGAGATGCCCGGATGGCAGACGCCGTACGACATCTCCCGTCCGGTAGTAGCCGTCGGCGGTGAACGCCGTCCGGTTGTGCTCTTCCGCCCGGTAGTAGCCGCGCAGCGTGTACGGGCCCCGGGTCAGCAGTTCGCCCGGTCCGCCGTCCGGCAGCGCCCTGCCCTCGGCATCCACCACGAGGATCTCGTCGTCCGGCGAGATGGGGCGCCCCTGGGTGGTGCAGATGAGGTCTTCCGGATCGTCCAGCCGCGTGAGGTTGATCAGGCCCTCCGCCATACCGAAGACCTGCTGCACCGTGGCCCCCAGTGCCGGTCCCAGCCTGCGCGCGAGGTCGTCGGGCAGCCGTGCCCCGCCGACCTGGACCACCGAGAGGCTGCTGATGTCCCAGGCGCCGGAGGCGGCTTCGTCCATCCAGTACGGAACAAGCGGAGGGCTCAGGGAAGTGATGGTCACGACTTCGCGCTCGATGAGGGCGAACGCGGTCTGCGGGCTGGCATCCGGCGAGACGACGACGGTTCCGCCTCTGGAGAGGGTGCCGAGCACGCCGGGACAGGACAGCGTGAAGTTGAAGGCGATCGGCAGGACCGCCAGATATACGCTCTGTGCGTCGAGGGCGCAGACGTCCGCGCTGGCACGCGCGTTGTAGCTGTAGTCGTCGTGCGTCCGGGGGATGAGTTTGGGCAGTCCCGTCGTGCCCCCGGACAGCAGCAGCAGGGCGAGGTCGGCGGAGTCGGTCCCGCTGTCGTCGCCGACGAGGTCCTGCCCGGAGTTGCCGGTCTTTCGCAACTCTTCGAACGGGACGAAGTCGCCATGCGGGCCGGGGGCGCCGACCACGACCACGTGGCGCAGCGGCCCCCCGGGCTCCTGCTCGGCGAGTATCTCCCGCACGAGTTCACGGTGGTCGAACCTCGCATGCCGGTCGGGAACGACGCAGGCCACTGCTCCGGAGGTGCGCACGAGATGGCCGATCTCCCGCCGCCGATGGCCCGGCATGGCATGGACGGGTACCGCGCCGAGCCGCTGCAGGCCGAACCAGAGCAGCACGAACTCCGCACAGTTGGGGAGCTGTACGACCACCCGGTCGCCTCTGGCCACTCCCAGTGCGCGCAGCCCGCGTGCGACCCGGTCGGCCTCGGCGTCCAGGTCCGGGTACGTCCAGCGCCGGTCACCGTCGACCAGGGCGACGCGTTCACGGTGGTCCGCCGCCCACCGGCGCAGCTGGGCGCCGAACGTCACTCCCCGCCAGTGTCCGGCAGCGCGGTAACGCTCCGATTCGGCTTCGGGCCAACGGGGTTGGGTCTCGTTCATGGGCTCTGCCTCTCGTCGCTGTGGGTCCGGGCACTGGCGCTGTGCGCTGTCGCGTGGCTACGATACGAACCTCGAAATGATAATCATTTTTATCTAGCGTGGGCCCGGCACTGAACGCAACACCCGTCAGCGATCGCCGACGGCCTTCACACCACCCCGACTGGAAGGCGTCTCATCAGTGAGCGATGAACCGGCCGTCACGACGCAGACCTGGAACGGCGACGCCGTGAACCGTGACGTCCATGCGCCGGAGGCGGTGCGTGAGACGGTGGCACGTGCGCTGAACGTGGCCCCGCAGGAGTTGGACGGCGATCGAGACCTCTTCGAAGTCGGCCTCGACTCACTGGCGTTGATGGGTCTCGTCGGTGGGTGGCGCCGCGACGGCAGCACCGTCACGTTCCAGGACCTCACTCGGAAGCCCACACTGAGTGCCTGGACGACGCTGCTCAGGGAGAAGGCTCGGGCCGACGCGCCATCCGCCGGCCGGCCTGTGCCGCTCGCCACCGGGCAGGCGGCAGAAGGCGGACCGTTCCCCCTGGCGACAATGCAACACGCCTACTGGATCGGCCGCCAGGACGGCCAGCCCCTCGGCGGCGTCGCCGCGCACTTCTACGTCGAACTGGACGGCCATGACGTCGATCCCGCCCGGCTCGACACCGCCCTGAAGGCAGTCGTGCGGCGGCACGGGATGCTGCGGGCCGTCTTCGACGACGAGGGCCGCCAGGACTTCGGCGCCGCGCACGCCGAACTCACCGTCCACGACCTGCGCCAACACCCCTCCGACGGGGTCGAGTCGGAACTGGGGCGGCTCCGCGAGCGCAACACCCATGCGCGACCGGACGTCACCGCCGGTCAGGTCTTCCGGCTGGCCCTGTGTCTCCTCCCGGGCGGCGGGACGCGTCTGCAACTCGACCTCGACATGATGGCCGGCGACGCGTTGAGCCTGCGTGTCCTACTGTCCGACCTGCGGCGCTACTACGAGTGTCCGGGCGACACGCCGGCCGAAATCGGCCTCGACTACCGTCGATACCTCACCGAACACACGCACCGGCGGAGCGCCGAGCGCGACCAGCACGCCGCCTGGTGGCAGGAACGGCTGGCCGAACTGCCTCGCGCACCGCGACTGCCGACGACCGTCGACCCCCTCACCCCGGTTCGGGCGGACGACACGGCACTCACCCACTCCCGTCGGCTGCACCACTGGCTCGACCCGGAGGCCAAGGGCGCCCTGATCAGCGCCGCCCGCCGACACGGCCTCACCCCCGCGGCCGCGCTCGCCACCGCCTTCGCCGAAGTCATCGCGGCCTGGAGCGGCAGCCAGAGGTTCCTCCTCAACCTCCCCCTGTTCGACCGGGAGATGTACACCCCCGAAGTGGCCCAGCTCGTGGGCGACTTCAGCAGCTCCGTCCTGCTCGACGCGGACATGAGCGCACCGCTGCCCTTCGTCCACCAGGCCCGGCAACTGCAGGAGCGGCTCCAGGACGGTATCGCCCATGGCGCGTACGGCGGGGTGGAGGTGCTACGCGACCTCGCACGCATAGAGGGCGCTCCGGTACTCGCCCCCGTCGTCTACACCAGCGCCATCGGGCTGGGCGAGATCTTCGAGCAGGACGTCCAGAAGTCCTTCGGCCGTCCCGTCTGGATCATCTCGCAGGGGCCGCAGGTCTTCCTGGACGCGCAGGTCACCGAACTCGACGGGGGCTTCCTCCTCAACTGGGACGTGCGCGACGGCGTGTTCGAACCCGGCGTCCCCGACGCGGCTTTCGAGGCGTACCGCCGCCTGATCACCAACCTGGTCACGGACCCCTCCGCCTGGACCCGCCCGGTGGGCCCGCTGCTGGACCCCGGCGCCCTGCCCCGGCGAGCCGTCACGGCCCTGCCGACCACGCCCCTTCCGGACCGCGCCCTGCACACCCGCTTCTTCCGGCTCGCCGAAGCCGAGCCAGGACGTACCGCGGTCATCCGCGAGTCCGGCGGCACGCTCACCTACGGCCAACTCGCCCATCAGGCACGGCAGGTCGCGACGCTGCTGCGCCGGCACGGTGTGCGGGAGGGCGACACCGTGACGGTGACCCTCCCCAAGGGCGCCGACCAGATCACCGCCGTGCTCGGCGTCCTGGCCGCCGGCGCCACCTACGCCCCCGTCGGAGTCGAGCAGCCCGCCGCACGCCGGGCACGCATCCACGCCGTAGCCGAGGCGTCCGCCGTACTCACCGACCAGGAGCACGCGCACCTGTGTGCGGACGTCTCATCCGCTCCGGTGCTGCTCCTGGAGGACGCACCGGCGCAGGCGCCGGGCCCGGTCGCCCAGCCGGACACCGTCCTGCCCGCCTACGTGCTGTTCACCTCCGGCTCGACGGGTCTGCCCAAGGGCGTGGAGGTCCCGCACCGCGCCGTGGTCAACACCATCGAGGCCATGGAGGACCAGCTCGGACTCGGTCCCGACGACCGCACCCTCGCGATCTCCGTCCTGGACTTCGACCTGGCCACCTGGGACATCTTCACCCCGCTGTCCCTCGGCGGCCAGGTGGTCGCCGTCGGACAGGAACACCGAAGGGACGCCCACCACTGGGCCCGCCTGGTACGCACACACCGGGTGACGCTGGTGCAGTGCGTACCGGCCCTCCTTGACCTGCTCATGGCCGCGGGCGAGGACGAGGGCCTCGGGGACTCCCTGCGCATGGTCCTGCTCGGCGGCGACTGGGTCGGCCTCGACCAGCCCGGCCGACTGCGCGCCCTCGTACCGGGCTGCCGCTTCGTGGCACTCGGCGGCATGACGGAAGCGGCGGTGCACTCGACCGTCTTCGAGGTGGACGAGCCCGATCCCGCCTGGAAGTCCGTGCCGTACGGCGTACCGCTGCGCAACATGCGGGCACGTGTGGTCGACGGACGCGGCCGGGACTGCCCGGACCTCGTCCCCGGTGAGCTGTGGATCGGCGGGCGCGGCGTGGCGACCGGCTACCGGTCGGATCCCGAGCGCACGGCCGAGCGTTTCGTCGAGTACGACGGTGAACACTGGTACCGCAGTGGCGACCTGGCCCGCTACCGGCCCGACGGCATTCTGGAGTTCCTCGGCCGCGCCGACCACCAGGTCAAGATCGGCGGCTACCGCATCGAACTGGGTGAGGTCGAATCCGCCCTGGAGGACGACCCCACCGTCCAGCACGCGATTGCCACGGTCCTCGAGACGCCGATGCGCCGGCTGGCCGCGGCCGTGTCGGCCCGCGGGGAGGCACCGCACCCGGACGAAGTGCGCGCCCGGGTGGCCGAACGACTGCCGGCCTACATGGTTCCCGAGCGGATCCTGGTCCTTCCCGACCTGCCGCTGACCGCCAACGGCAAGCTCGACCGGGCGGCCGTACGGCAGGCTCTGACCGATTCCGCAGGGGCGGAGAGCCCCCGTACGTCGGAGCCCGTCGGCCCGGTGGAGACGGCCGTCGCGGCCGAATGGGCCGCCCTGCTCTGCGTGCACGACATCGGAAGGGAGAGCAGCTTCTTCCTGCTCGGCGGCGACTCGCTCATCGCCACGCGCATGATCGGCCGTCTGCGCGCCGCCGGGTTCACCGGCGCCCGAGTGGCCGCACTGTTCACACACCCCGTGCTCCAGCACTTCTGCGAGACGCTGCACCCCGCGACGGGAAGCGACGAGGAGGAGCAGGCGCGGCCCGCCCTGGTGCCCGACCCCGGTCACGCCCACGAGCCGTTCCCCCTGACCGATGTCCAGGCCGCCTACCACACCGGCCGGGACCCGGGCTTCACCCTCGGCGGTGTCGGCACCTGGCACTACACCGAGTTCGACGGCGCGGACGTCGACCTGGACCGGATGGAGCGGGCCTGGCGTAGCCTCGTGGACAGGCACGGCATGCTGCGCGCTGTCGTGGAGGACGGCACGCAGCGCGTCCTCCCCGACGTCCCGGCCTTTGGCATACCGGTGGAGGAGGCGGACTACGAAGGGGCGTCCGAGGCCCTGGCCCGGCTGCGTGAGCGGATGTCCCACCAGGTACGGGACCCCGCCCAGTGGCCGCTGTTCGCAGTGGAGGCGGTGCGTTGTCCCGACGGCTCCGGCACCCTCAGGACCCGGATCGGCGTCGGCCTGGACTACCTCGTCCTCGACGCCCTCTCGATCACCACCCTCTACGCGGAGCTCAACGCCCTCTACGCCGACACGGACCGGCAACTCCCGCCGGTCGACGTGTCGTTCCGCGACTACCTGACGCAACTGCCCACCGATCCGGCCGCGACTGAACGCGCACGCGAGCACTGGCAGAGCAGGCTGGCCGAACTGCCGTCACCTCCCGCGCTGCCGTTCGACCGGGACCCCGCAACCTTCGGTACGCCCGCCTTCACCCGGCGCCGGTTCCGCCTGGCCACGGCGGACTGGAGGGCCGTCAAGCAGGGTGCCGCCCGTCACGGTCTCACCCCCTCCACCGTGCTGCTGGCCGTGTACTGCGAAGTGCTCGCGGCCTGGAGCGGGACCGACGCCCTGACGGTCACCCTGACCCTCTTCAACCGGCGTGACGTACACCCTCACATCCACCGTGTGCTGGGTGACTTCACCTCCCTCTCCCTGGCGGGATACCGCCGTGCGGAGGAGGGTTGGCTGGCCGCGGCCGTCGCACTTCAGCAACGTCAGGCCGAGGACCTCGACCACAGTGACGTACCGATCGACTGGCTGCTGCGGGAATTCGGGCGCCGCACAGGCACGGTGGACGCGGCCGCGCCCGTGGTGTTCACCAGCGCCA
The DNA here is from genome assembly GCF_040303265.1 of Streptomyces sp. NPDC096040. Lineage (NCBI taxonomy): Bacteria > Bacillati > Actinomycetota > Actinomycetes > Kitasatosporales > Streptomycetaceae > Streptomyces > Streptomyces sp. NPDC096040. Next base: position 199,678 of record NZ_JBEOTA010000011.1, on the reverse strand, counting down.
TCGGCGTGGGCGACGCGGCTCTGGCCGATCCCGCCGCGGGCTTCCCCGCGAAGGTCTGGGGCATCTCGCAGTCCCCGCAGGTCTGCCTGGACAACCAGGTCACCGAGGAGTCCGGGGAGCTGGTCGTCACCTGGGACGCCGTGGAGGAACTGTTCAGCGAGGGCGTTCTCGACGCCATGTTCGCCGCCCACACCCGGCTGCTTCGTCACCTCGTGACGAACGACTGGGCATCGCCTCTGCCCGACCTGGTGCCCGCGTCCCAGCGCGAGAGGCGCACCGCCGAGGCCCTGGAGGCGAGCCTGGAGGGGGTACCCGCTCGCCTCCTGCACGAGACGTTCTTCGCGCGCGCCGCGGACCGTCCCGACCGCACGGCCCTGGTCACCGCGCAGGGAACGGAGGTCAGCTACGGAACGCTCGCCCAGCAGGCACTGCGGACCGCGGCCTCACTCGTGACCGCCGGTGTGCGTCCGGGCGATCTGGTCGCGATCACGCTCCCCAAGGGCCCGGAACAGATCGCCGCGGTTCTCGGCGTGCTCGCGGCCGGCGCCGCCTACGTTCCCCTCGGCCGCGATCAGCCCGCCGCACGACTGGAGCGGGTGCACGCCACGGCCGGCTTCCCCCTGGTGATCGGCGACTGGCCCGCCGTAGCCGATCCGGACGGCGAGGCGCAGGGGACAGCGCCCCGCGCCATCCCGTTCCAGGACACACAGCAAGGGCCGCCGCTGCCGGCGCCGCACGAGACGTCTCCCGACGCGCTCGCCTACGTCATCTTCACGTCCGGCTCGACAGGTGAGCCCAAGGGCGTCGAGATCACCCACGCCGCCGCCTGGAACACCGTCGCGGACATCAACGCCCGCCACGGCATCACCGAGGACGACCGTGTGTTCGCCCTGTCGGCACTCGACTTCGACCTGTCCGTGTACGACATCTTCGGCCTGTTGTCCGCGGGCGGTTCCCTCCTGCTGCCCACGGAGGACCTGCGGCGCGAACCGGCGCGTTGGCCCAGCCTCGTCGGCCGGCACGGCGTGACGGTGTGGAACACCGTGCCCGCCCTGCTCGACCTGCTGCTCGACGCCGACGAACAGGGCGGCCACGAAGCGGGCGGTGTCCGGGGTCTGCGAACCGCCCTGGTCTCCGGCGACTGGATCGGCCTCGACCTCCCGGCCCGCCTGAAGGCCCGGACGGCCCGGCCCTGCACGTTCGTCGCCATGGGCGGAGCGACGGAGGCCGCCATCTGGTCCAACACCCTGACCGTCGACGAGGTGGACCCCCGGTGGGCGTCCATCCCCTACGGGCGGCCGCTGACCGGGCAGCACTACCGCGTGGTCGACCAGGCCGGCCGCGACTGCCCCGACTGGACGCCCGGCGAGCTGTGGATCGGCGGCCTGGGGCTGGCGCGCGGCTATCTGTCCGATCCGGTCCGCACGGCCGAGAAGTTCGTCGTACGGAACGGGCGGCGCTGGTACCGCACGGGCGACCTGGGTCGTTACCGGGGCGATGGGCTGCTGGAGTTCCTGGGCCGCCTCGACAGCCAGCTGAAGATCGCCGGTCACCGCATCGAGGCGGGTGAGATCGAAGCGGCCCTTGAGGCACATCCCGACGTGGCGCGGGCCGCCGTCGTCGCCGTGGGGGAGCGCACCGCGAAACGACTCGTCGCGTTCGCCGTGCCACGGGACACATCGGCCATGGTGCCCGCGGACGCGGACACACCCGGCAGCGGTGGGACAGCCGCCGAAGCGGAGGGGGCCGGCCGGTCGCCCGAGCCGTCGGACCTCACCGAGAGCCTCTTCGGCTGGCTCGCGGAGCGGCTGGCCCCCTATGCCGTCCCGTCCCGTGTGCTGCTGCTGCCCGCCCTGCCGCTCACCGCGAACGGCAAGGTCGACCGCAACGCCCTGATCGGCACGGCGGGACAGGAAGCGGTGTCCGCCGATGCCGAACCACCGCTTGGCGAGATCGAGACAACCCTCGCCGAACTGTGGCAGGACCATGTGCCGGGCCCGGTGCTGGACCGGAACGCCAACTTCTTCACGATCGGCGGCGACAGCCTCTCGGCGCTGCGCCTGCTGGCGGCGATCGAGCGCCGCCTGGGAGTCGCCGTTCCCGTCCGGCGTCTCTTCGCCGCACCGACGATCGCCGCGCTCGGCGCGGACGTCACCCGAACGCTCGCGGCCCACGCGACCGCCTACGAAACCGGAGAGCTGTGAACATCGCTGAACTGCTGGCCCGCTGCGCCGACGAGGGCGTGGTCCTGTGGGCTCAGGACGGACAACTGCGCTTCCGGGCCCCGCAGGGCCGACTCACCGACGAACGCCGAGCCGAGCTGCGGACGCACAGGGAGGAGATCCTGCGCCACCTGGAAGCCGGCGAGCCCGTCCTGCGGAGCGACCCGGCCGGGCGCCACGAACCCTTTCCGCTGACCGATATCCAGGCCGCCTATCTCATCGGACGCACCGACGCCTACGCCTACGGGGGTATCGGCTGCCACGCGTACGTCGAGCTGGAGTACCCCGAACTCGACCCGGACCGCGTCACCGCCGTGTGGCGCGAACTCGTCCAGCGGCACGACATGCTGCGTGCCGTCATCCACGACGACGGCTACCAGCGGGTGCTGCCGGAAGTCCCCGAGCTGGAGGTCACCGTCAGCGACCTCACCACGCTCCCGGCAGAGGCGGACGCCGAGGGGGAGCTGGAGCGTACCCGTGCCCGCATGTCCGTACGACGAGCCCCCACCGACCGCTGGCCGCTCTTCGACGTCCACGTGAGCAGGACCGGCAAGCGCGCCGTGCTCCACCTCTCGTTCGACATGCTCGTCGTCGACCACGCCAGCCTGCGGATCCTGCTCGCCGAGTTCCAGAGCCGCTACGGGGGCTCCGCCCTGTCCGAGGCGCCCCGGATCTCGTTCCGCGACTACGTGCTGGCCCGCCGTGCCCTCCCGGACGGCGCCGAGTACTCCCGGGACCGGGCCTACTGGACGGAGCGGCTCGACGCGCTGCCGCCCGCCCCCGAACTGCCCACCGCGGAAAGCTGGGAACCGGTAGGGCGGTCACGGGAGAGCACGGTCCGGCACGGCGAGGCCGTGGTCTTTCGGCGACTGGAGCATTCGCTTCCCGCGTCCGACCGGGAACGCTTCGCCGAGCGGGCCGCGCGGCGCGGGCTGACCGTGTCGACGGCGCTGCTCGCCGCCTACGCCGAGACCGTCGGCCGCTGGTCGCGGACCAGCCGGTTCACGCTCAACGTGCCGACAGTGGACCGCCCCGAGCTGCACGAGGACATCGGCCGGCTCGTCGGGGACTTCACCTCACTCGAACTGCTCGCCGTCGACCTCGACGCTCCGGCGTCCTTCGCCGAGCGGGTCAGGACCATCGGCGAGCAGCTCCTCGAAGACCTGGCACACCCGCTGTTCACCGGCTCGGAGGTACTCGCCGAACTCTCCCGCAGGTCCGGAGCGCCGGTCCTGATGCCGGTCGTCTTCACCAGCGCCCTGGGCACCGGCGCCACCTCCGAGGGCGTGCCCCCCGAAGTGACCTATGCCGTGACCCAGACGCCGCAGGTGTGGCTCGACTGCCAGGTCATGCGGCGCGGGGACGCGCTGAGCCTGTCCTGGGACGTACGGGAGGGTGCGCTCAGCGAGGGCGTGGCGGAGGACATGTTCGCCGCCTACACCGACCTCGTGCGTCTGCTGTCCGCCGAGGGCGAGGCAAGCGACGTGGCCTGGGACGAACCGGCCCGCATCCCTCTGCCCGACGCACAAGCGGCCCGCAGAACCGCGGTCAACGCGACCGAGGGGCCCCTGCCGGACGCCCTCCTCCACGAACCCGTGCTCGCTCAGGCCCTGGCCACACCGGACGCGATCGCGGTCCGGACGCCTGAGCTGGCCCTCTCGTACCGCCGGCTCGTCGCCCGCGCGAGCGGCCTGGCCGAGACGCTGGCGGAGTCCGGGCTGCGGCCCGGCGAGCCGGTGGCCATCTGGATGGACAAGGGCTGGGAGCAGGTGGTCGCCGTCTTCGGCATCCTCATGGCGGGTGGGGCGTACCTTCCGGTCGACACCGCGCAGCCACCGGCCCGCCGGGACACGATCATCGCGGACGCCGGGGTACGCACGGTCCTCACGCAGTCCTGGCTCGCCGAGATCGACGATCTCCCGGCGAGCGTGTCGGCCGTCGCCGTCGACCTGATCCCGGATAGCGTCACGTCCACCATGGCCGGCGCTCGCCGTCACCCGGACGAACTCGCCTATGTCATCTACACGTCGGGTTCCACCGGCACGCCCAAGGGCGTGATGATCAGTCACCGCGCGGCCCTCAACACGATCGAGGACATCAACCGGCGCTACTCCGTCACCGCGCAAGACGGTGTCCTCGGGATCGCGGGACTGGGCTTCGACCTGTCCGTCTACGACCTGTTCGGACCGCTGTCGGTGGGCGCCACCCTCGTCCTGCCCCGTGCCGAGCGGCGCGGTGACCCCTCCCACTGGGCCGAACTGATCCGGGACTTCGGCGTCACCGTGTGGAACTCGGTGCCCGGCCAGTTGCACATGCTGTGCGACTGGCTGCGCTCGGAACCCCCCACCGAGGACGGGACGCTGCGGCTCGCGCTGATCTCGGGCGACTGGATACCGGTGTCCCTGCCCGACGAGGGCCGCAGCCTCCTGCCGGGCCTGGAGGTGATCTCCCTCGGCGGTGCCACGGAGGGCTCCATCTGGTCCATCGCCCACCCGATCGGCGAGGTGGACACCGCACGCCCGAGCATCCCCTACGGCAAGCCCCTGACCAACCAGACCTTCGCCGTACTCGACAAACAGTTGCGGCCCCGGCCCGAATGGGTGCCGGGCGAGCTGTACATCGGTGGTGCCGGAGTCGCCATGGGCTACCTCGGCGACGAGGCGCGTACCGCGGAGCGGTTCCTCACCGACCCCGCCGGCGGCGAGCGGATCTACCGCACCGGTGACCTCGGGCGCTACCTCCCCGACGGGACCATCGAGTTCCTCGGCCGCGAGGACGCCCAGGTGAAGATCCGCGGCTACCGGGTCGAACTGGCCGAGGTCGAAGCCGCCGTGCAGGCGCACCCGGCCGTGGCCGCGGGCGCGGTCATCGTCGACTACTCCGCTTCCGGCGGCCGACGCCTCGCCGCCTTCGTCGAGACGGCACGCCGGGACGGCGAGGAGCCGGCCGAGCCGGGACGCGAAGACGCGCGCACGGCAGCCGCCGAAGCCGTTCGGGAAGCCTCCACGGCCGTCGACGCCGCCCGACTGACGGAGTTCCTCACCGCGCTCGACGAGGTGGCGCTCGCCGAGATGACCCGCGTCCTCGCGGCGGCCGGGGTGTTCGAGGACGGCGCCGCGCGCACGGCGGACGAGGTGAGCGCGGCGCTGCGCTCCACCCCGCGCCACCGTCACATCGTGCGGCGCTGGTTGCGGGCTCTCAGCTCACGAGGCCGACTGACGCACCATGACACCGAGGACACCTACGGCGAGCTCGTCCCCGTCCCCGCGTCCGAGCTGGAGCAGAGCTGGCAGCGGGCCGCCGAGCTGGAGCACGAGGTCGGCTGGAGCACCGAACTGCTCACCGTCATGCGCACCTGCGCCGACCGGCTGCCCGAACTGATCGCCGGGGACATCGGGATCAGGGAGCTGCTCTTCCCCGGCGCCGCGCTGGAGGCCGCGGACGCCGCCTACCGGGACAATCTCGCCATCCGGCATCTCAACCGCGCCGTGGTCGCCGCCCTGGGTGAGATCGCGGCGGCCCACACCGGCGAGGAGCGGCTGCGCGTGCTGGAGGTGGGCGGCGGCGTCGGCGGCACCACGGGCGAACTGGTGCCCGTACTCGCCGAGTACGGAGTCGACTACCTCTTCACCGACGCGTCGGCCTTCTTCCTCAACGAGGCGCGTGAACGCTTCGCCGACCACTCCTGGGTGCGCTACCAGCGCTTCGACGTCGACGAGGATCCACGTTCCCAGAACCTCCTCCCCAACTCCTTCGACGTCGTGGTCTGCGCCAACACCCTTCACGCCGCGGCCGACGCGGACGCGGCGGTGGGCCGACTGCGGGAACTGCTCGTACCGGGCGGCCAGTTGGTGTTCGTGGAGAACACCCGCGACGTGAACCTCCCGCTGCTGGTCTCCATGGAGTTCCTGGAGGTCGCCGGACGGACCTGGACCGACGTACGGGCACACACCGGTCAGTCGTTCCTCACCCACGCCCAGTGGCGCGAACTCCTCGACCGCCACGACGCGTCGGACGTCACGTCCCTGCCGGACCCGCAGGACCCCCTGGCCTCGACCGGGCAGGAGGTGTTCATCGCCACGACGAAGGGCGACCGGCACCACGTGCCGGTGGGGGAGCTGGCGCGCAGTGCGGCCACCCGGCTGCCCGACTACATGCTCCCGGCGGTGTGGCAGATCGTCGACACCCTGCCCCGAACCGCCAACGGCAAGACCGACCGCTCGCGGTTGCGGACCTGGCTGCCCCGGGAAACCGCACAGCCCGTGGTCGACGACCGGCCGATGGACGACCTGGAGAGCAGTCTGGCCGAACTGTGGGCGGAACTGCTGTCGGTCGAGTGCGTCACCCGCAACGACGACTTCTTCGACCTGGGCGGCGACTCCCTGCTGGTCGCCCGGATGGTGGGCCGGCTGCGGGAACGCATACCGCAGGCCGCCGACCTCGAATGGGAGGTCGTCCTGCGCCACATGCTCCGCCGGCCCACGGTGGCGGGCCTGGCCGGATTCCTGCGCGGACTGGCCGGCGCGGAGCAGGCACCGACGGCCGGCACCGCCGTACGTACCGACCCGGTGATCCATCTCCACGGCGCCCGGTCGGCCGACGAACCCACGACCGTGCTGGTGCACGCGGGGACCGCCACGATCATGCCGTACCGGGCGCTGATCACCGAGATCAGGCGGCGCTCGCCGGGCCTCGCCGAGGTCGTCGGCGTCGAGGTCCCGGATCTGAACGGGTTCCTCGCCGCCCCGCCGGAGGGGCTCATCGAGCAGCTGGCGGCCGACTACGCGCGGTCCCTGACGGCGGACGGCCGGCGCCGCTTCCACGTCGTCGGCTACTGCCTGGGCGGCCTGATCGCCACCGAGGTGGCGCGCAACCTGGCCGAATCCGGGGCCGAGGTGGAGAGCCTCACGGTCATCAGCAGTCACAGCCCCCGCTTCCGGCTGGACGACGAACTGCTCGCCGAGTACTCCTTCGCCGTCATGATGGGCATCGACCCCGCCGCGCTGGGCTTCCCCGACGACCAGTACCGGGTGGCCGCGGCGGCCGACGCCGTCCTGGCCGGCAGCCCCGGCGTCCTGCCCGACGGAGGACTCGCCGCGCTTCCCGACGAGTTCGAGGATGTCGCGGGCTGCTTCCGGGCGCTGGCCGACGTGCCCCGCGCCACCCGCATCGCCCGGATGTGCGAGGCGGTGCCCGCATCGGCCGGCAGCTACGAACCCGACCACATGACACGGCTGTTCCTCGCCTTCCGGCAGAGCGTCTTCGCCATCACCCGTTACAGCGCCGAGCCGTACGCGGGCGACATCACCTTCCTGCGGCACGACGGCGCCTACCCCTTCCCCGGCAGCAAGGACGCCGTCACCGCCTACTGGGAGGAACTGACCCTGGGCGAACTGGACATCGTCGACATCGGCGGCGACCACTACACCTGTCTGTCCGTCGAGCACGCCCCCGGCATCCTCAAGACCCTCGGCGAACTCACCCAGGGGGCGATCACCCGATGACACGGAAGAAGCCCCTCATCGGTGTCCTGGGAGCCTCCGGAGCGGTCGGCCGGGCCGCCGTGCGCGAACTGCGTGAACTCGGCCATGCCGGGCTGCGGTTGGGTGGCCGGACCACGTCGGCCCTGTGTGCGGTCGCCGAGGAGGACCCCGCCGGCCGCGACGAGATCATCTGGGCGGACGCCGCCACTCCGGGTGGTCTGCGCGTCTTCGCCGAAGGATGCGACATCGTCCTCAACTGCGTCGGCCCCACCTACCGGCTCCGGGCGACGGTGGCCTCGGCGGCCCTCGCCGCGGGCGCGCACTGCGTCGACGTGGCCGGGGACGACCCGGCCGCCGAGGACCTGCTCAAGGAGGGCGACCCGGCCGGCGACGGCCGCACCGTAGTCCTGTCGGCGGGGGCGCTGCCCGGCCTGTCCAGCCTGCTGCCACGCTGGCTGGCCCGGCAGGGCCTCGACAGCGCCTCCGGACTGACCGCCCACTGCGGCGGCCTGGAGACCTGCTCGCCCACGGTGGCCAGAGATCTCATGCTCTCCCTCACCGCCGGTGGGGCGGACGGCGCGGCCTACGGCGAGGCGCTTGCCGCCATCCGGGGCGGCCGACGCGTTCCGCGGGCCCTGCGGACCGCCGAGGACACCGAACGCGCCGGGTTTCCCGGCCGGGTGGCCGTGCAGCCCTACCTCAGCGGGGAGAGCGAACGCCTCGCCGCCGAACTGGGCCTCGACCGGCTCGACTGGTACAACGTCCATCCCGGTCCTCAGGTGCGTGCCCTGCTCAACCTCCTGCCGGGCCGTCTCGCCGCGGGCGACGACCCGGACGACCTGGCACACCGTCTGATCCTCGCCGCCGACCTCGACCTGGCCGGACGCAAGCCCTACTACGTCATGGACTTCGAGCTGTCGGGAACCGCGTCCGGACAGCCCGCGACGTCGGGGCTGACGCTGCGCGCGGCCAGCAGTTACCGGCTCACCGCCGCCGTCGGCGCGCTCGCGGTGGACGCCGTACTGCGGGCCGCCGTGCCGCCCGGTGTGCACTTCGCGTGCGACGTGCTGGACCCGGCCACCACGGTCAGCCACCTCCGCGCGGGAGGCGCCGGCGACATACGGCTCACCGGAGCGGCTGCCTCCGCGGCGGACGACGAGCACGTGGAAGAGGGCGTCCTGTGACCGCCGAACCGCCCTTCCGCGTCCTGGTCTGCGGGACCAACTTCGGCCGTTTCTACGCCGAGGCCGCGCGGCAGCGCCCGGGATACACCCTGGCCGGGATCCTGAGCCGGGGCTCCGCCGCCTCCCGTTCGTACGCCGAGAGCCTCGGCGTCCCGCACTACTCGGACGTCGACGACCTCCCGGCCGACATCGACGCCGCCTGCGTGGCCGTGAGTTCCTCCATATCCGGCGGACAGGGCACCGAGCTGGCCAAGGCGCTGATGGACCGAGGCATCCACGTCCTTCAGGAACACCCGGTTCACCTCACCGAGCTGACGGACTGCCTCAAGCACGCACGCCGCCGGGGTGTGCAGTACCGCATCAACACCCACTACCCGCACGTCGCTCCCGTCCGGGCCTTCACCGAAGCGGCCCGCAAACTCACCGCCCTGCAGGAACCGCTCTTCGTGGACGCCGCCACCCCCGTCCACCTGATGCATCCGTTGGTGGACATCCTCGGACGAGCGCTGGGCAGCCTGCGGCCCTGGCGTTTCGCAGACCCGGCACCGCTTCCCACGGAGATCGGGCCGCAGCCGTTCCGCTCCCTGCAGGGTGTGTTCGGCGGCGTACCCCTGACGCTGCGGGTGCACCACCAGCTCGACCCGTCCGACCGCGACAACCACGCCCTGCACTGGCACCGGATCTCCATCGGCACACAGGGCGGCGTCCTTTCCCTGGCCGACACACACGGGCCGGTCCTGTGGAGTCCGCGGCTGCACATCGGCAGGGACGCCGACCGCCGCTTCGTCCTGGACGGGCCGGGCACCGGCAGTCTGGGACTCGGTACCACGGCGGTCGTCGGAACCACCGGAACCTTCCGGACCCTGTTCACCGACCTGTGGCCGCAGGCCATCGGAAGCGCGCTCGACGGGCTGCGCGAGGCCGCCGAACAGGGCGGTGACGCTCTGCGCGCGGGACAGTACGACCTGGCCGTGTGCCGCATCTGGTCCGACCTGGCGGCACGGCTCGGACCACCGGAGATCGTACGGCCACCCGCCCCACGCCCCCTCCCGGCCAGCGACATGTTCCCCGGCCCCGGACGGGCCCCGGCCGATCCGCAACCCGGCTCCGGGCCTGTCCGAAGCGAGGCCGTGGCTGTCTTTGTCCCATCGGCTGTCTCCGCCCCACCGGGCGACTCCGCGCCCTACACCCCGTCGGCGGAGTTCTTCGACCTCGTCGCGGCCGAACACACCGCGACCGCGAGCGCCCCCGCCGTCGCCGCACTGCTCGCCGACGCCGATCTCGGTGCCGGGCCGGTGGTCGACATCGGTGCCGGTACCGGCCTGGTGACCGAAGCGGTCGCCCGGGCCAGACCGGACGTGGAAATCCTCGCCTGCGAACCCGCGGTCGGCATGCGCGCCGTGCTCACCAGCCGCGTCTTCAGCGACCCCGACCTGCGCTCCAGGGTCACCATCACCGCGGACGCGGCCCCGGACCTGGAACTCCCGGACCGTGTCAGTGCCGTTCTGCTGTGCGGAGTCCTCGGCCACCTCGACGCCTCGCAGCGCACGCGGCTGTGGAGAAGGCTGAGACAACGGCTGGCCCCGGGTGGACTCGTCGTCGTCGAACTCATGGGCTTCGACGCGCCGTTGACCCTCCCGGCCACCAGGCTCGCCACCACGGCCGCCGGGCGGCAGCGCTACGAGTGGACGTTCTCCGGAACACCGGACGCGGCGGAGGACGGCGTGATGCGGCTGAACTCCACCTGGCGTGTCTACCGGGACGGCGATTCCGCGGTGGTCCGCGAGGTGCACGACTCCTACCGCTGGGCCCCCTTCGGCCTGAAGGACGTGGCGGCCGAGTCCGGCATGACCGTACGGCCCCTGCCCACCCGGGCCGGCGCGCCGCCGCTGGCCGTGCTCACCAACGCGCCCGACCCGGCACCAGCCACCACCGTCTCCGTACTTGTCTCACCCGTCACCGACCGCTGAGGACCTCCGATGACCACTCCCGAATCCGCAAGCTCCGACATCTCCGACGTGCTCCCTGCTGAGGGCGCGCCGGAAGGCGCCACATCTCCCCGCGAGTTCCCCATCCGGCGGGGCTGTCCTTTCGCGGCGCCCGAGGAGTACGACGTGCTGCGCGCCAAAGACCCGGTGGCCCGCGTGACACTGCCGACCAAGCGCGAAGCCTGGGTGGTGAGCCGCTACGACGACGTGCGTGAGCTGCTGTCGGATCCGCGCATCAGCGCTGACATCCGCCGTCCGAACTTCCCCGCGCTCGGTGAGGGGGAGCAGGAGGCCGGAGCCAGGTTCCGTCCCTTCATCCGCACCGACGCCCCCGAGCACACCCGCTACCGACGGATGCTGCTGCCGGAGTTCACGGTGCGCCGGACGCGCGCGATGCGGCCCGCCGTGCAGGCGCGCGTGGACGAGGTCCTGGACGACATGCTCGCGGCCCAGGGACCGGTCAACTTCGTGTCCGTTTACGCCAACGCCGTGTCCACCTCGGTGATCTGCGAACTGCTCGGCATCCCCCGGGAGAACCTGGAGTTCTTCCGGGACGTCACCCGGATCTCCGGCTCCCGTCACAGCACCGCCGAGCAGGTCTCCGAAGCGCTGGGCGGTCTCTTCGGTCTGATAGCCGACCTGGTGGCCGAACGACAGGAGGAACCCCGTGACGACCTGATCTCCAAGCTCGTGGCGGACCACCTGAACACCGGCAACATCGCACTCAACGAACTGCTCTCCACGATCGGCATCACCATCAACGCCGGCCGCGAGACCAGCACCAGCATGATCGCGCTGAGCACCCTGCTCCTCCTGGACCGACCGGACCTGATGGAGGAACTGCGCGGGGACCCCTCGCTCATGCCCGCCGCCGTCGACGAACTCCTGCGCGTCCTGTCCGTCGCCGACTCCATCCCCCTGCGGGTCGCCACGGAGGACATCGAGCTCTCCGGCCGGGTCATTCCCGCGGACGACGGTGTCATCGCCCTTCTCGCCGGGGCCAACCACGACCCCGAACAGTTCGACCACCCGGAACAGGTCGACTTCCACCGGACGGACAACCACCACGTCGCGTTCGGCTACGGCGTGCACCAGTGCGTCGGGCAGCACCTGGCGCGGCTCGAACTGGAGGTCGCCCTGGAGACGCTCATCCGCCGCGTGCCCACACTTCGGCTCGCAGGGGACCGTGAGCAGGTCGCGTTCAAGCACGACTCGGCCACCTTCGGCCTCGAAGAGCTGATGGTGACCTGGTGACCGCCGCCTCTGTGCCGAACGCGTCCTCCCGCACCGGTGTAGAGGGTCGCCGTGCCCGGCGTACCGACAGCCCGTGGATCAGGCGTTGGAGCGACGGGGCCGTCGCCCGGCTCACGCTGATCTGCCTTCCGCACGCGGGCGGCAGCGCGAGCTTCTACCGGTCCTGGGCCGCGCTGCTGCCACCTGAGGTGGAGTTGCTCGGCGTCCAGTACCCGGGCCGCGAGGACCGCTTCGAAGACCCGATGATCGACAGCATGGGTGAGCTGGTGACGGCTCTCGCGGAGGGTCTCGTGCCCCTGCTCGACCGGCCGTACGCCCTGTTCGGGCACAGCATGGGATCCGCGATCGCCTGGGAACTCGCCCATGAGCTGGACCGCCGCGGGGCACCCGGCCCGCGGCGGCTCTTCGCCTCCGGCCGCGCGGCTCCCGGCACGGCGGTGGTCGCTGACGTGCACCGCCAAGGCGACGACGTGCTCCGCGCCGAACTGCAACGGCTGGGCGGTACCAGCCGTGAGGTGCTCGACGACCCCGGGCTGCGCGCCCTGATCCTCGGGACCGTACGCAACGACTACCGGCTCATCGAGACGTACCGGCCTGCCCAACGGCCGCCGTTGCACTGCCCGATCCATGTGCTGACCGGCAGCACGGACCCCGAACTCGGCGAGGAGCGCAGCCGCGACCGGGCCGGCGGCTGGGCGGATCTCACGACCGCCCGCACCGAGGTACGGACCTTCCCGGGCGACCACTTCTACCTCACCCCGCAACGCCGTGAGGTCGTCGCCACCGTCCTGCGCCGGATGGACCCCTCGCTGACCACAGGCGGGCACACGTGGCCGAGCACCCCCTGAGCCGCCGTCCACCGGTGGCACGAACGCAGCCCGCACGCCCTGCCGCGTACGCATGGAGATCTCTGTGATCGACTACTACTCGACTTCGGCCGAGTTCTACGAGCTGGTCGCCACCCGGCACACCGCCAGCAGCGGACCGCCGCTCAGCCGCGTCCTCAAGGGTGTCGACGTCTCGCACGGCCCGGTGCTGGAGATCGGCGCGGGTACCGGACGCGTGACCGAAGTCATCGCCTCCGCACTGCCCGAGGCCGAGATCATCGCCGCGGAACCCTCGGCCACGATGCGCGCCATGCTCACCTCCAGGGTGGCCCGCGACCCCGACCTGCGGCGCCGGGTGACCGTGGTCGACGGCGCGGCACAGGACCTTCCGCTGCCCGAACGGCTCTCGGCCGTGGTCATCTTCGGAGTGGCGGGTCACCTCACCGTCGCCGAACGCGTGGCGCTCTGGAAACGTCTCGCCGCCTGCCTGCCCGACGGCGCGCCCATCGTCGTGGAACTGATGGGTGTCTCCTCGCCACGCACCATCCCACCGGTGATGTCCCTCAAAGAGACCATCGGCCGCCAGACGTACGAGTGGTGGATCGGCGGCGAACCCACCGAGGGCGACGCCATGCGGTTCACCACCACCTGGAAGGTCCTGCGGGACGGCCGCACCGTGCGTGAGGTCGCCGACAGCTACGTCTGGCACACCTTCGACGTCGCCCAGCTCGCCCGAGAAGCGGGCATGACCAGCCGCCGCGTCACCGAGGCGGGCGGTCGCCCCATCCCGGAAATCGGAGTCCTCGTCAATTGAATCCTCACCTCCGTGAACGGAGGTGATTCCTGGCTCACGCTGCCTCTCGGACCGGCGGTCCATCAGGTCTTCCACGATCGACACCAGCCGGGTTGAAACCAGCCCAGGCAGCTCACCTGCTGCAAGGTCACACAACTTCAAGGAGACTCCGCGTGCTTGGCTCTCGCGACGCATCGTCTGCAACTCACGCTACCCATACGCCGGTCCGCCCCAGGGGCGAACCGGCCTTTCCTGCCCTGCTGCGCAGGTGTTCGATTCTGCCCCGGCCTGAAGGCCAGGGCGTCCTCGGAGGGATCCGGTGAAGTCACAACCGTCCGAGCGGGGCACGGACTTGACATCCCCCGCCGCGCCGGCCACGGCACCCCCGCCACCGTTGCGCGGACTGCTGGAGCCGGTCCGCGGGCCACTCGCGCTCGCCGTGGGCCTCCAGGCCGTCGCCGCTCTCGCCGGCGTGGTTCCGTTCATCGCCGTCTCCCGCATCGCGAACCGCCTCACCGCAGGCTCCCGCGCCGGTGGCGACGGCCTGTGGCCGCTGGTCACGCTCGCCTGCGCGGCGGGCCTGCTCGCCCTGGTGTGCGGCACGGCGGCCGGCGCCGTCGGCCACCTGGCCGACAACGACCTTCAGCTCACGCTCCGCCGCCGGCTCGCCCGGCACGTCGGGCGGCTGCCGCTCGGCTGGATCACCACCAAGGGTTCCGGCGAGGTCAAGCAGGCGGTGCAGGACGACGTACGGGCTCTGCACACGCTGGTCGCCCACACCCTGCTCGATGTCGTCGCCGTGCTCACCGCACCGGTGCTGGCACTGGTCTACCTGTTCACCGTCGACTGGCGCCTGGCCCTGATCAGCGTGCTGCCGCTGGCCCTCGGCGTGTTCCTGTTCAGCAGGGCCATGTCGGGTGCGGCCGCGCAGATGGCCGAGTTCGGAGCCGCGCTGGGCCGTATCTCCTCCGCCGCCGTGGAGTTCGCGGGCGGAATCGCCGTCCTGAAGACCTTCGGACGCGGGCGCAAGGCCCATGAGCGGTTCCTCAACGCCACCGAAGGATTCGCCGACTTCTTCTCCCGCTGGGTACGGGCCACCGTGGTCACCTCCACAGCGGCCGTACTGGTGGTCTCGCCGGCCGTCGTGCTACTGCTCCTTTCAGTGGTGGGCGCGGTGTTCGTCACCAACGGCCTGATCACCGGCGCCCAGTTCGTGCCCTTCCTGCTGCTCGGCCCGGCCGTCGCCGCCCCCATGGGCGTGGTCGGTCCCCGCATCCAGCAGATCCGGGCCGGCCAGGCGGCCGCCGTCCGTATCTCCGCGCTGCTGGACACAGCCGTCCTGCCGGAGTCCACGACGCCCGCCGTGCCCGACGGCCACGACGTCTCCCTGCGCGGTGTGTCCTTCTCCTACGACGACGGCCGTACCGACGCGCTCAGCGGCATCGACCTCGACCTGCCCCCCGGTACGGTCACCGCGCTCGTCGGTCCCTCCGGGTCGGGCAAGTCCACACTCGCTTCGTTGCTGCTCCGCTTCCATGACGTCACCACCGGCACGGTCACCGTCGGCGGCGTCGATGTCCGGGACGTCCCCGCGGCCGAGCTGTATCGCCGCGTCGGCTTCGTCCTCCAGGACGTGCGGCTGCTGCGGGCGAGCGTCGCCGACAACATCCGCCTGGGCCGCCCCGAGGCCACCGACGACGAAGTGGAGCGGTGTGCCCGCGCCGCCCGGATCCACGACCGCGTCACGGCCCTGCCCGACGGATACGCGACCGAGGTCGGCACGGGCGTCACCCTGTCCGGGGGAGAGGCGCAGCGCCTCTCGATCGCACGGGCGCTGCTCGCCGACGCCCCCGTCCTCGTCCTGGACGAGGCCACCGCGTACGCCGACCCGAACTCAGAGGCACTGATCCAGGACGCGCTGTCCGCCCTCGCCAGCAACCGCACCCTGCTGGTCATCGCGCACCGGTTGGCGACCATCCGCACCGCCGACCGGATCGTGGCCCTCGACGGCGGACGCATCACCGAACAGGGCCGCCACGACGACCTGTTGGCCGCCGACGGCCTCTACGCCCGCCTGTGGGAAGCCCAGCAGGAGGCACTGCCGGTCCCGTCCGACGGCGTTCCCCGCCAGAACACCGCCCGTCCGGTCGCGGGCGGGACCCGGGACGACATCCGAGAGGGAAGCTCACGATGATCCGCCAGCTCTACCGCGTCCTCGGCCCCGACGGTGCACGTCCGCTGAACCGCCTGCTCGTCCTCCTGGCCGGCGCGGCCGTCCTCCAGGGCGTCGCCTTCGCCCTCCTGGTGCCCGTACTGCGCGCACTGCTCAGCGAGCATCCGAGCCACGTGTGGCCCTGGCTGACCGCACTCATCGGCTCCTCGCTCGGCTACGCGGTACTGCACGCTGCCGCTCTCAGCGGCGGCTTCACCGTCGGCTCGCAGCTCTCCCGGGTACTGCACCGCCGTCTGGCGGACCGGGCGCTGGACCTGCCGCTCGGCTGGTTCACCGCCGGCCGGGCGGCCGAGTTCAGCCGGCTGGCCGGACAGAACGTCATCCAGGTGATGAACATGCCGGCCCACCTGCTGCGGCCGTTCGTCAGCTCACTGCTGACCCCTGTCACCCTCGTGGTCGCGACGTTCTTCTTCGATGTGCGGACGGCACTCGTGCTGCTGGTCTGCGCTCCCGTGCTGTTCGCCGTGCACCTGGCGAGCACCGCGGTGATGCGCCGGCTCGACCAGGGCCGGGACGGGGCGATCGGCGAAGCCGCCGACCGGGTCCTGGAGTTCGCGCAGAACCAGCCGGTCCTGCGGGCCTTCGGGCGCACGGTGGAAGGCTACGGGGCGTTGGACGACGCCCTGGTCGCGGAGGCACGCGCGGACCGCCGGCTCATCGTCCGTGGACTGCCCGGTCTGGTCTCCTTCGCCTTCACCACCCGGCTGGTGTTCGCCCTGCTGCTGGCGCTGGGCGTGTCCTGGGAACTGGACGGTTCGCTCACCGTCCCCACCCTGCTGGCACTCCTGGTGCTGCTGGTCCGGCTGATCGACAGCCTCTCGGGAGCCGCGGACGTCGGCGCCGGTATGCGCATCGCCCGCAACAGCCTGGAACGGCTCGGCGCGGTCCTGGACGAGACCCCGTTTCCCCAGCCCGCCGAGCCCAAGGTGCCTCAGGGCGCGAGCGTGGAGTTCACGGGTGTCGGCTTCCGGTACGACACCGGGGGAACCGGTCGGCCGGACGCGGAACCCACGCCCCCGGTACTCAACGGCCTGACCTTCCGTCTGCCGGAGCGCAGCATGACCGCCCTGGTCGGCCCCTCCGGCGCCGGCAAGACCACGGTCGCCAGACTGCTCGCCCGCTTCTGGGACACCACCGACGGTACCGTCCGGATCGGAGGCGTCGATGTACGTGACGTCGCTCCCGAGGAACTGGCCGCCCATGTCTCCCTGGTCTTCCAGGACGTCTACCTCTTCGAGGGCACGATCGAGGAGAACGTCCGGATCGGCGCCCCCGGCGCCGGCCCCGAGGAACTGCGCAGGGCTGCCGCACTCTCCGGACTGGATCGTGTGATCGAGGTACTGCCCGACGGATGGGCCACGAGGGTGGGGGAGGGCGGCACGAGGCTCTCCGGAGGGCAGCGCCAACGCGTGTCCATCGCCCGTGCCCTCCTCAAGGACACCCCGATCCTCGTCCTCGACGAGGCCACCGCCGCCCTGGACCAGGAGAACGAGGCTCTGCTCGCCGAGACCGTCCGCACTCTCGCCGACCGGAAGACGCTGCTGGTCATCGCGCACCGCCTCAGCACCGTCGTGTCGGCCGACCAGATCCTCGTCCTTGAGGACGGCGAGATCACCGAGCGCGGCACGCACGCCGAGCTGGTCACGGCGGGTGGTACGTACTCCTCCTTCTGGGAACAGCGAGCGCACGCACAAGGCTGGCGGCTGGAAGCGGCACGCCCATGACCCGGGACCGGGTGCGCGCGACCGTCGAACGAGCCCAACGGCAGAGGGAAGGCATACGACGATGAGCATCGGTTCCCGGACCGGCTGGGACGAGTGGGCGAGGGCGGTTCCCCCGCTCCGGTGCACGAGCAGCCTGGAATCCGACCACGACCCCGCGGCCACCGCCGTCCACCTCGCCGGGGCGGGACTGGCCGACCAGTACGCCGTGTACGAGAGGGAAGGCGTCTGGCACTTCGCGGCCGGCTCGGCGGTGACCCTCACCGCCACCGCAGACCGCATCACCGCCAGGGCCGACGGAAGGGCGTGGACGTCAGAGGCCGGCGCGCAGCCGCTGGAGGTGTTCGCCGAGGCCCTCGCGGCACTGGGGAACGCGGGTGGCACAGAGCGCCACTTCTACGGCTGGGCCGCCTTCGAGCTCGCGCACGTCCTCCACGGCGACCCGGCGGCAGGCGGCACCGGGCCTCTGCTGCACGCCCTGGTTCCGTGCGTGGACGTGTCCCTGACGCGCGACCGGGCCGTCATCCGAGCGGTCGACGAGGCATGGGCGCAGAAGGCCGGCGACCTGCTCGCCGAGCCGCCCGCCGCGCAGAACGCGGTCGGCGAGGTCACGCCGGCCGAGGCCGAGCGCATCATCGCCGAGGGTGCCACGGCCTACGGGCAAGCGGTCGCCCGTACCGTCGCGGACATCCGGGCGGGACTGCTGGAGAAGGCCGTCCTGTCCCGGAAGGTGCCGCTGGCCGCCGGGCCGCGCACCGACTTCGCCGCGTCCTACCTGGCGGGCCGACGGGCCAACACCCCGGCGCGCTCCTATCTGCTGGACCTCGGTGCGCGCAGAGCGGCCGGGTTCAGCCCCGAGACCGTACTGGAGGTCGGGGAGGACGGGGGCGTCAGCACCCAGCCGCTCGCGGGCACCCGCGCACTGGGTACCGACCCGGCGGAGAACGAACGCCGGCGGACGGAACTGCTCACGGACCCGAAGGAGATCCACGAGCACGCGGTCTCCGTACGCCTCGCCTGCGACGAGATGGAGGCGGCCTGCCGGCCCGGCTCCGTGGTGGTCGAGGAGTTCATGACGGTGAAGCCGCGCGGCTCGGTGCAGCACCTGGCCTCGCGCGTCACGGGCCGACTGCGGTCAGGGGCCGGACCGTGGGACGCGTTCGCGTCGCTCTTCCCCGCGATCACCGCCACGGGTGTGTCGAAGCGAGCCGCTCTGGGCGTGCTGGCCCGCTACGAGGAGGGGCCACGCGGCCTGTACGGCGGGGCGGTGTTCCGGGGGAGTACCGGCGGCTCACTGGACGCGGCCCTGGTCCTCCGCACGCTGCTTGCAGAGGGAGACGAGGTCTGGCTGCGTGCGGGAGCCGGTGTCACAGGGCAGTCCCTCCCCGAGCGGGAGATCGAAGAGACGTGCGAGAAGCTTCGAAGCGTCGCTCCCCATCTCAGGTATGCCGGCGGCTGACGCCTCTCCGCCGCACCACGGACGGGCCCGGACCACTGGGTGGTCCGGGCCCGTCCGTACGGAACGACACCTGGTGGTGGACACCGCGGTGTGTCACGCGGCGTCGAGCAGGGAGTCGAAGGCCGCCGGCAGGCGTCGCCAGCCCTCGGGTCCGGCTGCGTACTCGGTGTCGGTGAGCAGGCAGGAGTCGAGAAGCCGCTCGATGCCGGAGCGGTCGAGTCCGGGTGAGGTGAAAACAAGGTGCTGGCAGCGGTCGCCGTGTTCGGGATGCCAGTCCAGGGCGGCGGCCGCCCGCCGTACCGGGGGCACCAGGTCCCATGCCGCGTCGGGCAGGGAGGCAAGCCACGGACCGGCGCTTTCGACACACAGGGCGCCGCCGGCGGCCTCCCAGGAGAGCAGGGTGTCAGGGCGGTCGGCGAGCCAGAACCGGCCTCTGCTGCGTGCTGCCGCGCAGCAGAGGTCTTCCAGAGCCTGGTAGAGGCGTTCGGGGTGAAAGGGGCGGGTGCGGTGCCAGACCAGCGTCGTGACGCCTGCGTCGTCGGCCTCCTGTGGCAGGAGTGCGCAGGCCGGGTGCTGGGCCGTGGCCGCCGCGTCCACGTCGAATCCGGCGAAGGCCAGCTGCGCGAGTTCACCCGAGGCCGCGTCGACGTGGCGGGCGGTGGGGTGGAGCTGGGTCAGCAGGGCATGGTCCTGTTCGTCCGCGTCCTCGCCGTCCACGAGGGCGAGGACGGGCGCGTACTCCAGTTGCCGGGCCCAGGTGTCGCCGACGGTGCGCTGGTCCGTCGCCGCTGCCGCGAGTCCGACCTCGGCCAGGTCGTCTCCGTTGGAGAGGTAGGGCAGGACGAGAGCCGGGTCGACCGCGGTGATCACGTTGGTGAGCGTCAGGCCGTCGCCGCTGTGCGCGGCGACGACCTCCGCCATGGCCTTGGGCTCGACCGAGTCCCACAGCTCGACGATCGCCAGCCGCGTCAGGCCGTGGCCGGCCAGTCGCTCCAGCTCGGGGACGAGATCTTCGCGCAGGGCGCAGCAGGCGCAGTCGTTGACCAGCGGCGCTTCGCCCGACCCGAGCACGCCTGACCGGTCGCGGACGTGACGTCGTACCGTTCCCTCGCCCGCGGTGGCCAGGTCGTGATGAAGGGCGACGCTGCCCGGCACCGCTCGCAGCAGGCGATCGACGACGTGTCGGCGGGCCTCCGTATGCAGGCCGCCGACGATGACGACCGGCAACCGGCCTTCCTCGGGCATCACCGGTCTCCGGAACGCCCGTAACGGCGTTCGAAGCGCTCCACCCGGCCGGCGGTGTCCATGACCCGGGCGGTGCCGGTGTAGAAGGGGTGACTCGCCGAGGAGATCTCGACGTCCACGACGGGATAGGTGTTGCCGTCCTCCCACTCGATGCGTTTGTCACTGGAGAGCGTCGAGCGAGTGAGGAAGGCGAAGTCCGCGGCCTTGTCCCGGAAGACGACGGGACCGTAGGCGGGGTGGATACCGGGCTTCATGGCGGGCTCCCTGGAGCTGTGGGTGATCGGGTCGGCGTTCTTCGCGGAAGTCGAGGTGCGGGCCGACGACCGGGTCGATACGCGGTACTATATGGGAACGATTTCCATTACCGATAACCAGCCACAATGAGAGGCAGGTCATCCCGTGTCCGCCCACTGCCAACTGACCGGCGCCCAGCCCGGATTCGGCAACCGCATCTCCCATTCGCACCGACGCACCTCCCGCCGCTTCAACCCGAACATCCAGCACAAGCGGTACTGGCTGCCCAGCGAGTCCCGGTACGTCCGGCTGACGCTGAGCGCCCGAGGAATCAAGACGGTCGACACCATCGGCGTGGAAGCGGCAGTCGCCCGCATCCGTGCCCGGGGAGGAAAGGTCTGATGGCCAAGCGAAGCAAGATCGCGATGAACGAGAAGCGCAAAGCCGTCGTCGAGCGGTACGCCGCCCGGCGGGCCGAACTCAAGGAGATCATTCGTCGTCCTTCCTCTACGGAAGCCGAGCGCGGTGCCGCGATCACCGAACTGCGCCGGCAGCCGCGCGACGCCAGTGCCACGCGCGTCCGCAACCGCGACGGCGTCGACGGCCGTCCCCGGGGGTATCTGCGCAAGTTCGGGCTCTCCCGTGTCCGTGCGAGGGAGCAGGCGCACGCGGGTTTCCTGCCCGGTGTCACCAAGTCGTCCTGGTGACGGCGCGTACGCGCATGCGCGAAGAGTCCTGGCGTGCTCGTGGTCGCCGTCCGCGCGTATGCGAGAGGTGAGCCGAAGTGGAAGCCGTCCACCGTGAAATCCGGCAGGAGTGCACTCATGAGTGACGCCGCACGCGGCCACCGTGGCCATCCCTTCACCCTTGTCGTCTGCGCCTCGTGTCAGGCCGGCACCGATCAGGTGATGGACGAGCTGCGCCGGGTGGTCCGCAACAGCCCCCAGGGGGTCATGATCTCCACAGGATGCCTCCGGAAGCTTCTCGGCTGCGCGGGCCGACGCGGGCTGCACGCTGCCGTACAGCCGTGCACGGCGGACCGCAGGCCCACCGGAGCTGTCGTGCGTCTGGGCCCGCTCGTCACCGCGGCCGACGCCGCAGCGGTCGGAGCGTGGCTGCGGGCCGGAATGCCGGACGACGGCACACTGCCCGACAGGCTCCTGGCGGCGCCCGCCCCGCAGAGTGTCGCGCACCTCAACTGAGGGTGGACGGTGTGAGCAAGGGCCCGTTGAGCGTGGCGGCCGGCGACAGGCCCGGCGTTCGCGGTGCCGTGGTCGACCGGTTGCCGAGGCTTGCTCCAGGTGCCGTGGTCCTGGCGGTGCCGAGCCTGGCGAACCTCCGTGCGAACACGTGACGAAGCGTCATGCGGGCTGGGAGACCGTCTCCGCCTCGCCCGCGCCGTCCACCGCTTCCGCCGTGGCTTGCTTCCGGCGCGGGATGACCGTGGTGACGAGGAAGGCCAGCAGGGCGGCCCCGGCGCCGATGGCCATCACGACCTTGAAGCCGTTCTCCGACGGCAGGGCGTGGCCGCCGAAGTCCGTGGTCGTCTGCGCCAGGATGACACCCGCGATGGCGCTCGCGAACGAGGTGCCGAGGGAGCGCATCAGGGTGTTGAGGCTGTTGGCCGCACCGGTCTGGGAGGGATCGACCGCGGCCATGATCAGCGCGGGCAGGGCGCCGTAGGTGACGCCGAAACCGGCGCCGTGGATGGTCCCGTCACCGCGGGTCGGGCAAGGGCGTCCGACATGGGAATGGCCTCCAGCGGCGTCCAAGCTGGACACGCTCCGCGCGAGCCTACGAGCGGCCGCGTGGTGTGTTGACGGATCCGGTCCGGGCAATCCCCGGGTGTACGGGGTGAGTCCGGCACGAACGGCTCGACGTCCTGCAGCCACGCACGCTGCAGGTGCGGGCGTCGCGCGTGGTTGCCCGTGGCGTGCCGGAGCGGGCGCCAACTGTCCGCGGCAGGAGCAGGGGCGCTCCGGTGAAACCACCACCGACCTGTCCGTGGTTGACGCGGAACTCGGCGATGACGCGTCCGTTCCTCTCCCGGGCGTCCGTCATGGGTGCCTGTGCCGGAGCCTGGGCCTGGGCCTGGGCCTGGCGTCAGCGTTCGAAGACGCCGGTCAGTCGGCCGCGGTCGAGGACGAGTGCGGTGATGGCGGGCAGGACGGCGCGGGGCCGTGCCCGGTCCACCGGCGTTGAGTCGGGGGCGCTGTCCACGGGGGTCGAAAGGGCGAACAGCTGGAAGATGTAGCGGTGTGGCCCGTGGCCTTTGATGGGCGCGGGACCGTGGTATCCGCGTCCGATGGTGGACCGCAGCACCCGCACCCCGGGGCCGGGCTGCCGCGCGGCCAGGGCACCGGGCTCCAGGTGTTCGGCTGCCGGGTCGATCAGGGCGAGGCAGTGCACGGCGGGCTTGGCTATGGGGACGTCGATGTCCTCGACGACCAGGAGGAGTTGCGCGGTGCCGGGTGGGGGCGGGGTCCAGGCCAGGTGGGGGGACAGGTCGGCGCCGCCGATGTGCTTCGCGCAGTGTTCCAGCGGAATGCCGTCACCCCCGTCGAAGTGCCGGCTGGTGAGGACCATCAGCTCGGGTCCTTGCAGGTTGGGCAGGTTCCACGCCGTGTGGGTGTCCCCTGCTCTGCGGTTGTTCAGGAGTCGTCCGAGCAGTGTCATCGTGTTGCTCCGACCATGTCGATGACGTCGGCGGTGGTGGCGGTTTCGCCGAGCTTGGGGAAGACGCGTTCGACGCTGTGGCGGTGGGCGTCGGCGTCGGGGTCGCTCATGGCGTCGGTGGCCAGCACGACGTGGTAGCCGTAGTCGGAGGCCGAGCGTGCGGTCGACTCGACGCCTGCGCTGGTCGAGATGCCGGCGAGCACGACCTGGGTGACGCCCAAGTCCCGTAGGAGCGTGTCGAGTCCGGTGTCGTGGAAGGCGCTGCGCCGCCGCTTGGTGATCAGGTGGTCGGTCGGCTGGACGTCGAGTTCGTCGATGAGGTCGGCCCATCCGGCCGGCAGTGCGGGGATGCTCCGGGACCGTCCGGCCTCGGTGCGTCCCGGGGCGCGGCCGGTGACGTTGACCAGGACCACGGGCAGGCCGTGCCGCCGGAACGCGGTGGCCAGGTGGGTGGCCTGCTTGACGGCGGCGGTGACCCGATCGGCGGTGTGGTCCGGGACGATGCCCTTCTGCAGGTCGATCACGACGAGAGCGGACGTGGGGTCGATCGTTGTCAGTGTCATGGTGTTGTTTCTCCCGTGGATGTCGGCTGGTTGCCGGGGGCGGGCGGTGAGGTGGTTCAGCCGCTGGTGTACCTGTCCGGTCGCGCGAGGGGGCCACCGCTGACGGCCTCTTGCGGTCCTGGGGCCTTGGCGGCGGGGCTGGTGCCGCGTAGGAGGGAGGCGATCGCGGCGAGGAAGGCGAGGGTGGCGCCGAAGGCGAACACGATGACCAGGCCGGAGTGGAAGGGCCCGGCGATCAGGGTCGGGAAGAACTCGCCTCCGGTCAGCACCTGTTGCTGCGCTGCCGTCAGATGGGCCAGGGTGCCGCTGGGCTGGAGCAGGTGCTGGATCGGATTGACGCCCAGTTGGGCGGCGAACAGGGACGAGACGGGGGGCAGGCCGGCGACCTGGGTGGCGACGTGGGCCGGTACGCCCTGCTGTCGCAGGCCGGCGGTGAGGGTGGTCCGGAGGCTGCCGGCCAGCCCGGCGATCATGAGGGAGAAGAACACGCCGATCGAGACGGCGGTGCCGGAGTTCTGGAAGGTGGCGCGCATGCCGGAGGCGACACCGCGTAGGCGTGCGGGCACGCTGCCCATGATCGAGGAGGAGTTGGGGGAGGCGAACATGCCGCTGGCTATCCCGTTGAGCGCTATCAGCACCGCGAAGATCCAGTAACTGAAGTCGATCGGCAGGAGCATCAGACCCAGGAAGCTGGCGCCGAACAGCACCGCACCGCCGGTGGCCAGCCCCCGGGAGCCGAGGCGGTCGGACAGGTAGCCGGAGACGGGACCTGCGGCGAGGAACCCGGCGGTCAGCGGCAGCATGAAGATGCCGGCCCACAGCGGCGTGTCGCCGTAGTCGTAGCCGTGCAACGGAAGCCAGATGCCCTGCAGCCAGATGATCAGCACGAACTGCATCCCGCCACGGCCGATCGAGATGGCCAGGCCGGCCAGATTGCCGAAGGTGAAGGCCCGCAGGCGAAAGAGACCCAGTTGGATCATCGGCGCGGAGACGCGGTTCTCGATGGCGACGAATGCTGCCAGGAGGATCAGTCCGCCGGTGATCAGCCCGTCGACCAGCGGGTTGGTCCAGCCCATGGTGTGCCCGGCGTAGGGCTGCAGGCCGAAGGTGACCGCGATCAGGACCGCGCTGAGGCCCATCGCGAAGGTGATGTTGCCCCACCAGTCGATCCGGCCGCCGCCGCGCTTGCCGGTCTCACGCAGGGTGCGGTAGGCCCACAGTGTGAAGAACATGCCGACGGGCACGTTCACCCAGAACACCGCCCGCCAGTCCCAGGCCGACAGCAGTCCCCCGGCGACCAGACCGATGAACATCCCCGCCAGGCCGGCGACCTGGTTGATGCCCAGGGCGAAGCCGCGCTGCTCCTCGGGAAAGGCATCGGTCAGGATCGCGGCCGAGTTCGCGGTCAACATCGAGCCGCCGACGGCCTGCACCACCCGCCAGCCGATCAGCCACATCGCCCCGTGGCCGCCGTCGAAGGGATCGAAGGACAGCAGGATCGAGGCGAAGGTGAAGACCGCGAACCCGGAGTTGTAGATCCGGACCCGGCCATACATGTCTCCCAGTCGGCCCACCGTGACCACCAGGACGGCCTGGACCAGCCGGTACCCCATGATCATCCACAGCAGATAAGCGATGTTGCCCGGAGCCAGCGGGTCCAGGTGCACGCCCCGGAAGACCGCCGGCAGGGCGATCAGCACGATGGAGCCGTCCAGGGCGGACATGAAGACCGCGGCGGTCGTGTTCGTCAGCGCCGTCCACTTGTACCGGTCACCGGGCGAGCGGCGCGGGGCGCGCGGCTTGGGAGGATCCGTCATCAGTTTTCTTCCTCATGGTCGCGTCGGCGTCCGATGTTCTGGGCCAGTCGCTCCAGCAGGGGCGCGGCCGCTGCGAGCTGCTCCAGCTCCGATGGGGCGAACGTGTCACTGGTCAGCGCCTGGGCGATGAGTTCGGCCCGCGCGTTGCGCTTGTCCTGCAGCGCCTGCCGACCGGCGTCGGTCACCGTCAACACCACGCGCCTGCCGTCGTTCGGATCCGGGCGGCGCTCGACCAGGCCACGGTCCCGCAGCGCACTGAGTGTCGCCCCCATGGCCTGCGCGGTGATCTGCACCTGCCGGGCCAGCGCCGAGGAGGTGGTGGGGCCCGAGCGGTCGAGGTGCGACAGGGCCGTGCGCTCGGGCATCGTGAGTCCGCCTTCGATCGGTACCTGGCGTACCCGTCGCACGAGCACGCTGATACTCGCCAGCAGGGCTGAGGCGACTCCATCGGGGTCCAGGTCATCGGTCATTTACTAAGGCTACTTTATCAACCTGCCTTAGTAAATACACCTCATCGTGCCGCCCGGGAAGAAGCGGGGCGGCCCGGTGCGTGCCTTGCCCGCGCGGCCAGGAGGAACACCACCGCGGCCGCGACCGGTGTCCATGCGACGACCCAGCGCCGAGTGGTGGGGGTGGAAGCCAACGGCCAGTACCACCCTGGACTGCACCGTAAGGTGCGCGACCGGCCGCCGGCGCCCTGCGTCGGCGGCTTCCCCGACTTCGGTGAAGCCGCCGGCCGACCGACGTCCTCCGGCCGACGGCAGGTGCGCTCCAGCCGGGCCCACTCCGCGTTCGGACGAGGCGGGTCGGCGCAGCCAACTACCGGCCCCGGCAGGGAGGTTGGAAAGGCCTCAGTGAGCCGTTTTCAACCTCGCAAGGGCTGCTGACGCGGCTCGCCCCCTGGTTGAGCCGGGTGGAGGCGCTCGCGGCAGGATGGTCTCGTGCCCACCATGGTTGTTGAGATCCACGTGCCGTTGCTCCCGATATCCGACTTGCCGGACGGGACCTACCCGTTTCCCTGGATCGAAGAGGTCGAGGACTTCCTGTCCGATACCGAAGAGCAAGGTGATGTGAAAGTCCTCGATGACGGAGAGGAGGACGGGGACGTCTACGTCTTCTTCGTCACCGGAGCTGACGAGGAAGATCTTCTGGCGGTGGCGTCTCGCGTGGCCACGCTGCCCGGGGTCCCTGCGGGAATCGTTGCGGTCGTCAGTGACGACGAGGGCGAGGAGTTCGGCCTGGGACGACGTGTGTCGCTTCCGCTGTCTACGGTATGAAGAGCGGTGCGGAGCCTCCGCTGCGGGTGCCCGCAGTCAACTCGACTGGATGCGGGCGTGTGAGGAAGACTGGGCAGGTCAGGCAAGCGGTGGCGGGCGGGCAGGTTTCCGAGCCGGACCGCTGCGGGCGGAGTTCACCCAGCGCCCCGAACTCGCCGAGATCCTCATCTTCACCGGGGAAGCAGTCATCCGGTACACCGGTCTTTCGGATTCGCCGTCTCGGAGGGATGTATCCGGCATCGTGTACTACAGGACTGGATGGGCCGACTGGTGGAGTTGACCGGTCCGAACTCGGTGCGATCCGTTCGGACCTGCCCAGGTCGGTGTCCTGGCAGGGTGTCGCATGACACACTCGGACCGGGTCGTCACAGGCGGCGGCAGCGGGAGGTAGCACCTTGATGACATTGGATTTGCACCCGATCTTCCGGAACAACCGCGACATCGAACTCTCGCTGCGGCAGATCGTCTTCCAGGCGAAACACGCGGGGGAGCCCGTCGTGCAGATCATTCACGGAAAGGGCACTGGGCAGCTCAAGGGGCGCGTCCTCGCGTTCCTCGGCCAGAAGCACATCAGGAAGCTGTACGACCGCGTGGAGATCGACACGGCCAACACGGGCCGGATCCTGGTCCACTTCGCGCCACGCCCCTGAGCCCTCTCCCGCCTCGGTTCGGGGCGCCGAGGCGCCCGTTCGGGGCCGTCCATCCGGCGTCCAGGTCCGTACGCCACTTTTCAGGATGGAGCTGACGCCGTCACCAGGTGACCGGCAACTCGTAGAGACCGTTGGCGAGTTTGTCGTGCCGGAACGGGACGTCAGCCGACGGGACGGCCAGCCGCAGGCCGGGCAACCGCCGCAGCAGAGTGGGTAGGCGACCTGGAGCTCGACCCGGGAGAGGGGTTGGCCCAAGCACTGGTGTATTCCGTAGCCGAAGGCCACTTGGTGGCTGGCCTGACGGGTGACGTCCAGCCGGTCGGTGTCCGCCAGGTTCATGCCTTCGTACGCGCGGTTAGGGACGACCGCCTCTACGGCCCTCTCCTGCTGTCAGAGCACCGCGCACCCGGGCGAGCTTCTGGGAGTGATCTGCGCGGACACCAGGGTGAGCGAGCTGACAGCCCAGGGCATCGCTCACCACGCACGCATCGTGCCGGCGTCCGAAGCGCGCGGCCTGGAATTCGACGGGTCGTCGTCATGAATCCCGAGGAAATCATCACGGCCCGCCCCGGTGGGGAAAGGGACTTGTACGTAGCCCTGACCCGGGCCACCAAGCGCCTCTGCACAATCACGGTCCAGCCCGCTGACGAATTCAAGGAAGCGGTGTACGGCCTCGTCGGACACATGATCAATATGTGACCGGGCCGGTGCGCAATCGGGCCGCAGCGTGCGTACGGCCCGGGTGCTCTGCCCATTCCCGCACACTGTGCGCGAGGGAGCGGAGGTGGGGTGCCACGCCTTCCGGTGCGTCGGAGGGCGGGATTGTCGCCTCACGAAGGTGCAAGGCGCGGGCTTGGTGGTGACACCGTCTACCGGGGACTTCGCCCTGCACAGCCCTCGGGACACAGTCCGGCCCGCACCGTCGGGCCTACGCGGTTGCCGGGTGACGCCCAGCGCATGGGAAAGATCTCACTGCGCCGGTTTCATACGGAACCCGGGGCCGGGGATGCTTTCGATGTCATCGGCCTGGACGGGGTGGCCTTCTGAGCAGCGGATCTGGGCGTGGACGCGCGCGCCGCATCCGCGGTGCCGTGCCTCGACGGCCGGACCTTCCGGGTCGGCGCGGTAGCGGTCGCCCCACTGCAGGAGCCCCATCACGGCCGGCACCAGGTCCATGCCCTTGGCCGTGATCACGTACTTGGGCCGGCTGCGCGCGCCGGGTTCCTTGTAGGTCTCGGTGGCCAGGATCCCCTCCTTCACCAGCATGCGAAGCCGCGTGGCGAGGAGGTTGCGGGGACAGCCGAGGACGCGTTCGAAGTCGCTGAAGCGGGACGAGCCGTACCAGGCCTCGCGCAGGATCAGGATCGTCCACTTCTCGCCCACGATCTCCAGGGTCCGCGCGATCGAGCAGTTCGACGTGTCGCGGTCGAGGCGGGAGTCCAGGCCGGTGTCTGCCAGTGCATCGCTCAACGCATCCATGCAGTGATACTAACCGCATCTAAGTT
Organism: Streptomyces sp. NPDC096040; assembly: GCF_040303265.1. NCBI lineage: Bacteria > Bacillati > Actinomycetota > Actinomycetes > Kitasatosporales > Streptomycetaceae > Streptomyces > Streptomyces sp. NPDC096040. The sequence continues at coordinate 170,547 of NZ_JBEOTA010000011.1, read as the reverse complement.
TACTTTTCTATACTCAGCCTCTAGCGTCGTCACCAGCACACCAACCTCGCCGCACACCGAACAGGCACGCGGCCCCCTCGTAAGGAGTGCCACCATGGCGGTCAGCCAGCAGGCACACGAGTTCGCAGAGTTCCTCGCCGGCGTCAGTGCGAAGTCGTCCACGCCGGGTCTCGACCTGGCCGTCATCCGCGACATCGTCGACTCCCACCACAAGGCGTCCACGGAGCCGGAAGGCGTCACCTACGCCGAGGTCGACGCAGGCGGCGTACCCGCCCTCTGGGCCATCCCCGAAGGCGCCGACCCCGACAAGGCGCTGCTCCACTTCCACTTCGGCGGCTCGGTCACCGCCTCGATGCACTCCGACCGCAAGGCCGCCGGCCACATAGCCAAGGCAGCCGGGGTCCGCTCCCTCGTCGTCGACTTCCGCCTGGCACCCGAGCACCCGTACCCCGCGCAGCTCGACGACGCCGAGACCGCCTACCGCTGGCTGCTCTCCGAGGGCTACGAGCCACGCAGCATCGGCAGCACCGGCCACTCCATCGGCGGCACCCTCGCCGTCATGCTGCCGCTGCGCCTCCTCGCCAAGGGCGAGGCCACCCCCGGCGCGATCGTCAGCGTCTCGCCATGGACCGACCTCACCATCAACAACCCGTCGGTCGACAAGAACGAGCACAACGACAAGATGCTCAGCCGGGCCACGCTCGAACTCTTCCGTGGCGCCTGGCTGCAGGAACCCGGCGTTGAGTTCGCCGATCCTCGCATCAGCATCGCCAATGCCGACCTCACCGGCCTGCCCCCCACCACCGTTCACTACGGCGAGTTCGAGACCCTCGCCGACGACGGCGCCGAACTCGGCCGCCGGCTCGCCGACTTCAAGGTTGTCTCCTCGGTCCACCCGATGCCCGAAGGGCAGCACTCCTTCATCCTCGGCGCCGGACGCGTCCCCGAAGTCGACGAAGCCATCCGGCAGATGGGTCAGTGGCTCCGCCGGCACCTCGGCAGCTGAACGCAACAGCTGCCCGAACAAACGCACCCACCGTGAAGAAACCCCTGAAATCACGCAGAAGGCTGACTGACATGAAGGCATTCGTCGTCGAGAAGTACGGCAAGGACGGCGCACGCGCCGCAGAGGTACCCGAGCCCGTCGTCGGGGACCGTGACGTGCTGGTCAGAGTGAGCGCCACCAGTATCAACCCGCTGGACAAGATGGTCCGCAACGGGGAGTTCAAGCAGCTCCTGAAGTACAAGCCGCCGTTCGCGCTCGGCCACGACGTGGCCGGAGTGGTGACGCGCGTCGGCTCCGCCGTACGCGGTTTCGGCGTCGGCGACGAGGTCTACGCCCGTCCGCGCGACCTGCGGATCGGAGGCTTCGCGGAGTTCATCGCGATCGACCAGGACGACGTCGCGCCCAAGCCAGCCTCGCTCACCCTCCAGGAGGCGGCCGCGGTGCCGCTGGTGGCCCTGGCCGCCTGGCAGGTTCTCGTCGACCGCGCCGCTGTGAAGCCGGGCCAGAAGGTGCTCATCCACGCCGGTGCCGGCGGCCTCGGGTCGACGGCCATCCAATTGGCCAAGCACCTCGGCGCCACCGTGGCCACGACCGCCGGCACCGATTCCGAGAAGTTGGTCAAGAGCCTCGGCGCCGATGTGGTCGTCGACTACACCAAGGAGGACTTCTCGAAGGTGCTGTCCGGCTACGACCTGGTGCTGGACTCCGTGGGCGGGGCGAACCTGGAGAAGTCGCTGACCGTGCTGAAGCCCGGCGGCCTGGCCATCAGTGTCGTCGGCCCGCCGGACGCCGGGTTCGCCAAGCAGCTCGGCGCCCCCTCGTTCATGGGCCTGATCATGAACACCCTCAGTCGCAAGGTCCGCAAGCAGGCCACGTCGCTGGGCGTGCGTTACCAGTTCTTCTTCATGCAGGCCAACGGCTCACAGCTGCGCAAGCTCGCCGCCCTCTACGACAGCGGGAAGCTCCGCCCTGTCATCGATCGAACCTTCCCGTTCGACCAGACGCTTGACGCAATGGCGTACGTCGAGCAGGGCCGCACCAGGGCCGGCAAGGTCGTGGTGTCGATGGTGCCCGACAACGATTGAGGGTGCCGAGTCGGCCGCTCACCGGAAGGCGACCGAACCGCCGTTCATACGGCAGGAGTTGACAGGCATGCGTCCGCCGCCTGGCGGGCAGACAACGGGCTACGTACTCCGGCGAACAGCGACGGTCGCTAGCCTGAACAGCAGATCCCGGACAGGGACCCCGCGCATCGCGGTCATGGAGATCCCGCCGAGCATCCCATCGGCCGCCGGTTTGTCGAATGTGTGCTGCCCGATCCATTGCAAGCCTTCTGTCACGGCGCTGCGCCTCCTCGGTGTCGGTGGGTGCCGACCGTCATGACGCTCCGGGCTTCGTCCACGGGCCGGGGCATCATGACGGTCGCGGGCGGTAAGGGCTCGGTGTCCTGGCCGGTCCCGCAGTAATCCTCTGGTGCAACTGGTCGGCGGAGGCCAGGGGGCTCGCGCCCGTCGCTACGTCCGCGTGGATCGGTAGTGAAGGTGGGGTTCCTCGCTTCTGAGACCTCAAGTTCGGTGCACCCGGGCAAACCCACGTCCACCCGGTTACGGTTACGGCTACACCACCCGTCGGTTCGCCGACGAGCCTCCTTCGGGAACCTCGAACCCACGGCCTGCCCGCCCGAGTTCCTCGATCGCCTGGTGGGTGGGGTGCTTGGGGCCGCCGCAGGTAGAGGGCTGGGTGTCTCGGCGGCTCCGCCTGCGTCTGTCCTCCCTGGACCGCGTACCGATCGCTTCGCCGTCCTCACGGTGGCACACCCTGGCTCCTCAGCTGAACAGGGCAGGTGGTGGGGCCGCCTGCTCACCTGGTGAAGCGTGAAGAGCCGAGGTTCACCAGGTGACCGACCACGCTGATCCGCACGCCGTCCGAAGCGGCACGCGCCTCGGTGAAGCCCACGTTCTCGGGGAGTTGGACCCGCCAGGTGGCCGTCGGCTGTTGCGCACCAGGGAGGTTCAGGGAGATCTCCGTTCCCTGGGCGAGCAGCGTGCCCGTGCTGTTCAGTTCCCGCCCGCCGACGGTGCCCGTGACCTTGACCCGTGCAGCTTGCCCGGTCGAACCCGGGGCCTGTGAGATGCGGATGGGCCCGCCGTTGCCCGCGAGCCGTGTGACCACGCCGGACAGTGCGTCGTACGAGAGCGTCAGTGTGCCTGTGGCGAGGTTCGCCTCGGCGCTGCGTGCGGTGAGGGAGGTCACCTGCACGCCATGCAGGTCGAGCTGGAGCTGCTTGACGGTCAGGTAGCCGCCCTGAGCATTGTTCGTGGTGTCGATGGTGAACTGCCCTGCTGTCAGCTTGACGTGGTCGAATGTCTGGCTGAGCGCCTGTGTCAAGAAGGGGAATCCTTCGATCGACACGTCGAGGTGGCCGTCGGTGGTGTTCTGGTAGCCGTACTTCTCCGCGGCGAGGTGGGTGGCTTCCTTGTCGGCGTAGTACACCGCGACTCGGTCCGCAATGGTGAAGAGTACGGCCAGCACCACCACCGTGATCGCGAGGACCTTGACCCAGCGACGTCTCATGTGAATTCCCCCGTAGTTCCGGCCTTGGCTGTACACGATCAGCCCGGAGGTCAATCATGCACGGCATGCGGCTCGCACAACGGCATGTGGAGTGAGAGGCTACGGGTTCGCGGCGTCCACGACCGGCGGGTCGGTCGGACCTGGGGCTGCGTCGGATGTTGACCGCCAGGGATGCATCAACGGGCCGTCAGCAACACATACTTGATCGCTCGGGAAGGCCTCGCGGTGGCTGACACTGGCGGGCCCAGCCGTGCAGCAGCTCAACTGGCGGTTCACAGCCGACCGTTCGAGTCTCCGATCGGCGACGACGTGGCGGGGGACGTGCTGCGCTGCCTCCCCCTCACCTGGATAGGCAGCCGGCAGTATCGGCGGACGCGGAAAGAACTCAGAACGTCCATGCCAGCAGGGGAGATGACATGACGACGTACGCGGTGGGGGATGAGCAACGCCAGCGGCCTGGCTCGGAGCAGCCACGCCGACGTGGCGCCCTTGTGCGGGTTGCGCCGTTCGTGGTGACTGCGCTGGTGGCCGGAGCCACGGGGGTGGCCGGCACCGTGATGTACCAGAGGATCGCCGCTCCGGACACGGCCGCGGTCGACGCCCAGGCCGCCAGTCTCGCCAAGGACCTGCGCCAGGACCTGACGGCGGGGTTCTACTCGCAGGGGCGCGCCTTCGGCGGGCAGTTCACACAGGGCACGCTCGTCACCCAGACCGAGGCACACGGCGGCGTGCTGCTCAGCGCCGACACGGTGCCCGGCCGGCTCGGCGGTGGCAGTCACACGATGACGGTGATGCTGGGGCTGGTACCACCGGATGCGCAGACCGTCGCCGCGAGCGCCTACCCGGTCCGCTGCTACCGCTACACCTTCGGCATCGGCGCCTACACCGTCAAGCAGTCCGGCACGGCCTGCCCGGCCGAACGGACCGACGGCAAGCCCGGCAGCCTCGTGGCACAGATGGGCGCGCTGCTCGCCGCGCAGCCCACCGGCGCCTACCGGCAGATGGCGACCGCGGGCTATACGCATACCTCGCAGGGCGCCGTGGATTTCCTGACGGACAAAGGCTTCATCACCGCCCGTGACACGGTGACCGGGGTTACCGGGAAAGCCGCCGACGGCGATGCGTACGTCCTTGCCCTGCGCATCAACGACACCTGCCACTACCTGCGTATGGACGCCTCGTCCGCCGCGTCACGCCTGATACCTCTGTGGCCCGCCCCAGCCGACGAACAGGAGACATGCGGCGTGAAGCAGGCCGCGGCCGCCTCCATCCTCTACGGGATCGACCCAGCGAAGGCGGGCTGATCACCACCCCGCCGAGGGTCCTTCCCCTGAAACAACAGCACCGGCGATGAGCCTCGGTGGACGGAGTCGGTGGCTAGAACGCGTGTTATCGGTGGCCGGTTGGCTACCAGCATCACCTTGGTGTCGGCAGTGCGAGATCGCCGGCTGGCTCTGGCACGCATCCGTTCCCAAGGCCTCTGTTCGCGGGAGCTGAGCGACAAGCGCCACGCTGATCCTCCGCAGTTGAGACGGAGTGAGGTGCCGGACCGGAGCCACGGTCCGGCACTTCGTCACGGTTGCACGGTCGCGCCGTGAGGAACAGGCCGCGCAGGTCGTCTCTGCCTACGCCGACACCGTGGCTGATTGCCCCGGACTATGGCCACATCACCACGCTACTGCCGCTGTAGACCGCGGATAAAGTGGAGGCGGACGAGATCAGGGACACCGATGTCCAGGTGCCGTAGGGAGGAACGCCGTCGAGGCCGTCCGCGCCACCGACGCAGGCGTCACCTCCTTCGGCACAGTCCCCGTCTCCGCGGGGGCAGAAGCAAATCCCGTCAGGTTGAAGTCGTCGATCTGCTTGTGAGCGCGCGCGTCAACGTCTACTACGCCGACGGTGACCTCGCCCAGGCGACCTCACCCCTCGGCCTCATCACGCGCTACGCCTACGACCAGCTCGGCAAGGTGCTGACCCAGACCGAGGTCTCCGACACCTACCCGGCGGGCCTGGTCACCCGCTACACCTACGACCCGCTGGGCCGACTCCTCACCGAACTCGACCCGGGCACGACGAACGCCGTCAACCAAGCCGTCGTGCACACGGCCCTGACGACCAAGACCTACGACCCCGACGGCAACACACTCACCACCACGGTCTCCGACACCACCGGCGGCGACACCGCCCGCACGACCTCCACCATCTACAACGACTTCGGCGAGCCGAAGACCGTCACCGACCCCGAACAGCACGCCACTTCTTTCACGTACGACGCCTACGGCAACAAGGCGACCGAGACCGACGCCGACGGCCAGGTCTACGCCTTCACCCACGACGCCAACGGCAACCTGCTGACCACCACCCTCACCAACTACACCGGTTCCTCGGCCACCACCCAGACGGCTGCCCCGCAACTGCTGGAGAAGCGACCTACGACCCGGGCGGCCGCCTGTACACGATCACCGACGGGATCGGCGTCACCACCACCTACGGCTACTACGACAACGGGCTGACCAAGCAGATCACGGGCACTGGTTCCTCCGGCACGACGTCCGTCGACGCGCAGGACTCCTATGACGACGCGGGGAACCTGACTGGGAAGACCACCGCGAACGGCACCCTCACCACCACGTACACGGTCGACGCCGCCGACCGCACCACAGCGACCACTGAAGACCCGAACACTCTGGCCCGGACGACCGCCTACACCTTCGACGACGACTCCCGGGCCCTGATCTCGACGCAGACCGACGCGGCGGGCGACCCGTCCCAGAAGTGGACGTACACCTACGACGCCGGGGCCGACAAATGGCCGTCCTGGGGGCTTTCGTGCGCTCTGGCACCGGTCGGAGGCAGGCGTCCCCATCGCGGCTCGACCGGAGATGAACGAGAGGTCTGCCAGAGTCGCCGCGCCAGATCCGAACCAGCCAACTCGGGTCATTCAGGGGGCAGTTCGGGAGGTCGATGCCTCTGGCTGCCTCTGAGTGACCCGGGTCGAATCGGGGTCGAATCAGAGCGTTTTCCTCTGACCGCCTTCGATCGCCTCTGCAACCCGACCTAGCAGGTCACAGCCGTTTCGGCCTCCGCAAGCCCAGGTCAGAGAGGCGCGTCGGTGGTACCCGCAGTCCCAGGAAGAAGGGTCTGCTGGCTGACCGGGCGGCCTGGGCGCAGGCTGGATGCATGACGACAACACTGATCACCGGAGCCAACAAGGGCATCGGCTACGAAACCGCCCGCCAGCTCATCGCCGCAGGTCACACCGTGTATGTGGGGGCCAGGGACGCCGAGCGTGGACGCCGGGCCGCCGAGGAACTGGGCGCCCGGTTCGTTCTCCTCGACGTCACCGACGACGCCTCGGTCGACGCCGCGGCCAAGACGATCGAGGCCGACGGCGGACTGGACGTCCTGATCAACAACGCCGGGATCGAGACCCGGAACGCGGACAACAGCGTGCCCACCGCCGAGACCGTGACCGCCGACCAGATGCGCACCACCTTCGAGACGAACGTCTTCGGTGTGGTCCGCGTCCTGCACGCCTTCCTGCCCCTGCTGCAGCGCTCGGCGGCACCGGTCGTGGTCAATGTCAGCAGTGGACTGGCCTCGCTGACGGCACTCTCCGACCCGGAGCACTTCGCGCACTTCTACTCGGGCATCGCGTACCCGACCTCCAAGACCGCGGTGAACATGCTCACCGTGCAGTTCGCGAAGGCGTTCCCGGCCATGCGGATCAACTCTGTCGAGCCCGGGTTCACCAAGACCGACCTCAACGGCAACACGGGCACACAGACCGTGGCGGAGGGCGCCGAGATCATCGTCCGGATGGCGCAGCTCGGCCCGGACGGACCGACCGGCGGTTACTTCGACGTCAACGGCCGGCTGCCCTGGTGACTCGCAGCTGAACCAGGCGGGGCGCGGTGAGCATCCCGCCCGGCATCGGCCGCCGGCGCACCCTGCACCTGGCCTTCGACCGCCGCCCCGTCACCGCCGAACGTGCCCTGGCCCGGGGGCTGGTGGACCGGATCGAGGAGTGAGACGGCCGTCGGGGCGGTGCGTCAGCCGAGGCAGATGACCAGCAGACAGAGGTGCGAGGGCGAGGTCGCGGTCGTGGTCGGTGCCGGACTCGCCGTCGGTGTCTGTGCGCTGGTGCCGGCAGCGGCAGCGGCAGCGGCGGTGGGTGTGGGCGTGGGCGTGGCCGCCGGCTCCGACTGCGTGGCGGTGGTGCCGGATACCGCGGCTGCGGCCGCAGCCTGGGGCTGGGCGGCGGATGGCGCCGTGGACGGCACCGACGTGCCGGTGAGCTGACGGGGTGCCGGGGTTGCGCGGGGTGTGCCGGCGGTCTGCTCGTGCGGCGCGTTCGCGATGGCCGTCGACCGGGCGGAGGGCGTGGGGTCCGGGGCCCGGTGGCGGCCGGTCGGTGTCGGCACCGAGGGGATGGGCTCCGTGGCCTGTTCGTCCGCGACTCCCATGGGCGCGTTGTCCGGGGCGGCGGCCGCCTGTGCCCGGTCCGCGGACTGCCGGTCCAGCGAGGCGACGGTCAGACCGCCGCCGACCAGAGCGACCGCGGTGGCCACCAGGGCCCGCCGCTGGGTCTTCTTCCAGCGGACCCGCTGACGGCGCCTGGCTGCCCGGCCGAGCGGCGCGCCGGACACGGTGGGGGAGTCGTCGTACGAAGCCTCGGCCGCCTCTTCCGCCTCTTCCGTGTCGTCGTGCCAGGCGCTGTCGGCCGGGGCCTGCCAGGGCGTCGCAACGACGCGGGGCGCGATGTCCGGGGCGTAGGCGCCGCAACCAGGGCACGCCAGGGCGCCGTTGAGGTGCCGACGGCACGAGGAGCAGTAGTCCATCCGCGGTCTTCCTGACTCGACTGCGCCAGCGGCGTCCTCGGCCGTGGCCTGATCTCGTTCGTATGGGGGATCGAACGGCCTGAACGGTAGCGAGCCTTTGGCCAGGCAGTGTGCAGCCTGTGTGCCGTTTCTGCGCAGATGCGTCACACGGACCGACCGGACACGCTGAGTCACCGCCGTACGTAAACCGCGGTAGGCCCCGCTGCAACCGCAGTACGTCGCCGCGGAGGCGGGTACTGCGTCCTGCGCCCGCCGGTTGACCACAGGGGGACGACGACGGGAGGTCGCCATGCTCGCCGCCCGCGGCAGGTCCAACGACGAGATCGCCGAGCAACTCGTCCTGAGCGTGCTCACCGTGCGCAGCCACATCCAGCGCGCCCTGACCGAACTGGGCGCCTGTGACCGCACCCAACTCGTCGTCATCGCTACCAGACCGGACTGGTCCGTCCGGAACCCCGGCCGGTCTGAGCGTGGGACACGTCGCCGGAAGCGGGTGTCCGCCGATCGCGACGCGTCAGCGCGCGGCCGCCTCCTCGGGTTCCTCGGGCTTTCGTCCCCAGGCGGTCAGCATGCCGGCGGACAGCGCGGCACACTCGTCGGAGGCCAGGTAGCGGACCGCCGCGTCGACGGCGGCGTCGTCGACCAGGCCGGTGGCGAGCATCGCCGGCCGGCTCCGCTCCCAGGTGTCCGCCCAGAAGCGGCTGACGGGGCTGCCCGGCAGCAGCGGCGGCACATGGATCTCGGCGGCGACGGACACCAGCCCCGCCCCCCGCAGCAGCTGCGGATACGACGGCACCCAGGAGACATCCGTCCCGATGGTCGCCCGCAGCCCCTGCCACATCGCCCGCATCACCGTGGAGTACGGCGTCTCGGGCGTCCGGTCGCTCGTCAGGTCGACCGCGTCGCTGAGCACCAGCACCCCGCCCGGCTCCACGAGTCCGGCCAACGCGGTGATCAGACGGTCGTGTTCGGGCAGGTGCATCAACACGAAACGCGCGTGGACGAGCCGGAACCGGCCGCGGACCGACTCCGGGGCGGCGGTGATGTCGGCCTCGATCACGTCGAGCCCGGGCCGCTCGGTGAGGAAACGTACGTCCCGGTCCACGGCGAGCACGCTCTCCACCCCGGCCTCGTCCAGGAGCCTGCGGGAGATCGTGCCCGTGCCGGCGCCCACATCGAGGCAACGCCAGCCCGGGCTGGCGCCGAGCGCCCGCAGCCGCGCCATGGTGATGTCGTCGTAGACGAGGGCGCCGACGTCGATGCGCTCAGCCTCACCCGCCTGATCGGGACGGAAGGCGGCCTCGCCGTAGCGGCCGCCCGGAGCGGTGGTCATGGCGCCGCCGGGGTGACGCGGGGGCTGCCGTCGAGCCCGAGCGGCCGGAACGGCCGGCACAGCGGGTCGTCGAAGAGTTTCATGGCCGGGCCTCTTCAGGTGGTGGTGCGGTACCGGGCGGCCCGCCCTGAGGCGGTCGTTCCACCGATCGTCCACCGACTCGTCCACCGACGACCACGCGTACGACCGAGGCGCGCCGCGCCTGACCCGATCGGCCTCACCGGTCGTGGGTGGCCGCACGCGGGCATTCGCGGACGCGGGCCACGTCCGGGTTGGTGGACACGTACTCCTCGTCGGCCGGCGGCACCGAGGAGAGCGCTCGGCCGCGGGGCCGCCGCGTGGCGATGACCAGGTCGTGCCGGCCCGAGCGCATCTCCTCCCGCAGGGGCCCGAGAAGCCCTGGCGGACCACCGTCGTCGCGCGTAGCGAGCGCATCCAGGGGCGGCCACCTGACCGGCCAGCTCGTGGACGAGTGAACCGGCGGCCCTCGCCCAGGAGCGCCCAACCCCATGCTCAACGGCCACCAGGCCTGGCCGGACGGCCTGATCCGCGCCGCCTCCGGACGGCTCGCGGCCCGATCGCCGCGAGGGGCAGCGGGCCGTCGGCCGCTTCCGCGCCGTACAGTGCCGATGGCCCTTCGCCCTCCGTACGCCGACCAGGAGTCACGACGATGACGCAACCGACCGGCAGCTCCCGTGCCCCCCTGTACGGCTTCGTGGGGCTCGGTGTGATGGGGCAGCCCATGGCGCTCAATCTCGCCCGGGCCGGAACCCCGCTCGTCGTGTGGAACCGGACGGCCGACCGCGCCGAGGCGCTGCATGCGGCCGGGGCGCAGATCGCGACGAGTGTCGAGGACGTCTTCGCACGCGCGCGTGTCGTGATCGTCATGCTCCTCGACGAGGCGGTGACGGACACGGTCCTCGGCCGGGGCGGCCCGGCGTTCGAGAAACTCGTCGCCGACCGCATCGTCGTGTCGATGGGCTCGACGGCACCGGAGTACGCGCGCGGGCTCGCCGCCGACGTCCACGCCGCCGGCGGCCGCTTCGTCGAGGCGCCGGTGTCCGGCTCGCGCAGGCCGGCCGAGGGGGGCGAACTGGTCGCGATGCTCGGCGGCGACCGGGAGACGGTGGAAGAGGTACGGCCGCTGCTCGCCCCGATGTGCCGGGAGACCGTCTACTGCGGTCCGGCAGGCACCGGGGTGCTGATGAAACTGGCCGTCAACCTCTACCTCGACACGACCATCGCGGCGCTGGCCGAGGCCGTCCACTTCGCCCAGCGGCAGGGCCTGGACCTGGAGACCTTCCGGGCCGTCGTCGACTCCGGCCAGCTCGGAAGCGGCGTCACCCGGGTCAAGGTCCCGATGCTCGCCGCGCACGACTTCACGGTGCAGGCCGCTACCTCGGACGCCTACGCCAACACCCGGCTGATCGCCGACGCGGCCCGAGCGGCCGGCATCGCCACCCCGCTCCTCGACCTCAGCAGCGACCTCTACGGCGAGAGCGTACGGCTGGGCAACGGACGCCTCGACATGTCCTCGGTCCTCACCGCGATCGAGTCCCGCACGGACACCGCACCGGGGCGCTCCACCGACTAGGCACCGGGCACGCGGACCTCCGTCTCTGAAGTTTTCCGCCCTGACGTCGGAGATCTCCTGCCTCGACGACGACGACGACGCCGACGCCTGGACGGCCGGCGACGGAACGACCCCCTGTCCGTACTCCTCGACCAGGCGATGGGAGTGACGTCCGGGTCGATCCCGTGAGCGGCCTGGGCCGGCGGGCCTTTCGGGAGACCGCCTATCAGGCACAGGCGCAGCAGCGCGTCACCTTCGTCGTGTGGAACGTGGGAGCCCGAAGCCGGGTGCTGACCTTCGGGACCCGTGCGGCCGCCTCGACAACGCCGGCCGCCGTGTCGGAGGGCAAGACGGTCCAGGTGGCTCGATCCATCACCGCGAAACTGCCCACGGGTCATTGAGCCGGCTCGTGCCTCTCGTCAACGGGTCAGCCGGTACGCAGCGTCCGGTACGTGGATCCGCCACAGGTCCCGCGTCAGACCGGTGCCTCGGCGCCCATGCTGGACACCTGGTCGCTTCTTTCCCTGGAAAGCCTCATAGCGGCGGGCGACCACCAGCCGGCCAAGCTGGCGGCCGGTCGCCGACGTCAACTTCGTCGGGTCGTTAAACTGATTTTGCTTCAGCTTGGCGGGCCCCTTTTCGAACGCCCCGACGTCGATATCGGGCGGGTGCTACGGAGGATCACGGTGAACGAGGCGGAGGAATGGAAGCCGGGGCAGGATACTCAGATGGTTGCGACGGCGCGACTGCTGGGACAGGACCCGGACAAGATCCACTGTCCCGCCTGGGGCGTCATCGGCAACCTGGGTGACAGCATCTGCTACGCCGGCGTCCCCGCGAAGATTGAGGCGATCCAGGCCGAACTGCGTCGCCGCGTCGTCGACGACGATCTCCCGGTGCGGGTGATCGCGCCCAACTTCGCGGGTGGGATCTCCGACGGGCAGCGAAATGGCACGCCTCAGATGCGCTACTCGTTGATCGGCCGGGAAACCACCAACGACGGCGTGTGTCTCCACCTGGAGGGGAGCGATGTCCGCGGCGTGATCGCGGTGGTCGCCTGCGACAAGCCCCCGGTGGGGACCCTCGCCGCGATCTTGGAGCGCAACGTCCCCGCGGTGATCATGTCCGACGGCTCGATCCGCCCTGGCACTGATTCCCGCACCGGCGAGCCGATCGACATCATCTCCTGCTTCCAGGCGGCGGCAGAGCCGGCGGCCGAGCGGCGGCGGGTGGCACTGGAGGCCTCGCCGGGCCATGGCAGCTGCGGCGGCATGTTCACGTACAACACCATGCAGTCGTTCATCGCCACCTGCGGCATGGAGCCACTGCACATGGTGAGCCCGGCATCTGAAGATCCGCGCCGGATCAAGGAATTCCCCGCCCAACTGCTCGATGCACTGCAGCTGCTCACAGAACGCGGCATCCGGCCACGTGACATCGTCACCCCATCGGCGCTGCGCAATGCCACCCTGGTGGCCATCGCGATGGGCGGCTCCACCAACGTCGTGCTGCACGCGCCCGAGCTGGCCCGTGCCGCGGGCATCGACTACTGGCGCGAGGTGATCACCCAGGAGGAGTTCAACAGGATGGCGCGCAAGCTGCCCGTGCTGGTGAACGCGTGGCCCTTCGGGCGGTACTCGATGGTTGACATCGACGCCAAGGGCGGCCTGCCGGTGATCGTGCGCGAACTGCTCGCCGCAGGCATGCTCGACGGCACGTGCATGACCTGCACCGGTGAGACGCTCGCCGAACAAGTCGCACGCCTCAGCCCGGTCGCACCCGACGGGGACGTCATCCATCCACTGTCGGCGCCGTTCAAGCCGACAGGCGGCTTGAGGTTGCTCCGTGGCAATCTCGCCCCCGAGGGCGGTGCCGTCATCAAGCTCGCCGGGGTCGAGGGTGGCATGGAAAACGGCCGATTCGTCGGCCGCGCCCGGGTGTTCGACAGCGAGCAAGCGTTGCTTGAGGAACTGACCAGGGCCCCGGAGGAGTTTCAGCACCGGGACATCGCAGTGATCCGTTACGAGGGACCGCGCGGAGCACCGGGCATGCCGGAGATGCTCGATCCCACCTCGCGGATCACGGCACTCTGTCGGCAACGCGGCATCACCATCGCCCTGATGACCGACGCCCGCTTCTCGGGCGGGTCGGTAGGGCTGGTGATCGGTCACGTGTCGCCCGAGGCGGCGCAGGGCGGCCCGATCGCCCTCATCGAGGACGGCGACACGATCGTCGTGGATGTGAACCAGGACACCCTCGACTGCACCGAACTGAACGACGCGGCGACGGCGGCCGAGCGCCGTGCGCGGTGGCAGGCCGAGACGGACCGCAACGACGGGACACACCCACGGGTTCGGCCGGTCAGCGCCCGGCTGCTCCGTCGGATGCGCGCCTGTGCCCTTCCCCCGCTCCAGGGCGGCGGGGTATCGGAGGGCGTGGCCACCGAACCCCGGGAACAGGCGCGCCCGACAGGCCGGGAGAGGTGACGGAGTCGGCAGGCTTTTCCAGACCCACGTGATCGCGAGTCTTGCGGACCGAAGCTCCGGTTGTCACAGGTGACCGCCAAGTCCCCCGTGACAACCGGAGCTTCGATGTGTCACCGGTCTGTCACGCCGCCCATCGCGAAGGACCGGGCCCCCGTGTCGCCGCCGGGCGCGGCCGGCGCGACCACACGGCGTTGGGCGAGTGGGCCGACGGCCCCCAGCACGTCCTGTCCGGTCATGGACGCCTTCCGGCCGGCGGCATGCCTCGCGCCCGGCCACCCGCGCCGATGCTGGGGCGGCAGACCAGGAGGCGCCGACGAATCCGGCGGTATTCCCCGAGGGAGTTGATGATCGCGATGCCGCACCACCGGGTTGGCGAAGGGCCACGGGCCGGCCGGTGGGCGTGGCCGTCGCCGTGCTGCTCGCGTGACGCAAGACCCCGTTCCTGGTGGTCGCGATCGGGGCCGCCGCGGTCACCGCGCTGCTGCGCCCGGCCGGGATCGACTGAGCCCCGACGGCTCGGGCGTCGCGGTGGAGGCGGCGCAGAGCACGGGCGCCGGGGGAAGGGAGGTCCCTCGTCGAGGTCCACCGGCCGGGCTCACGCGAAGGCGATGATGCCGGCGTGGAGCCGGGACTCGACGGGCAACTGCGTCAGGACCTGTGCCACACAGGCCTTGACCGTACGTCCTTCCCTTGATGGCCAGACGGCCGGCGATTCGGCGAATTGGAGGCGCCCTGGTCGAGGGCCTGGAACACCTCCGGTTCACGCTCGTACAGAGTGGCGACGCCCGCCGTGATCGCGGCGATGCTGGTGTCGTCGCGAGGATGTCGGGCAGGTCGAACGGGTCGTTGCCCTCGCGCATCGCGTCGAGGATCCGCCTGGCCATGGTGTCGCGCCCGATGGCGTCCCGCGAGGTCATACGGCTCCCGCCCGCACCGGCCGGTGACCCGGTCCCGCCGCAGTGCGTCTCGCCCGCCCGTCAGCCGTCGTAGCAGACGAAGACACGGGAATCCGCGGCTGGATCATGCGACAGTCCCTGTAGTCCCCTCCCCGGCTACGACGCGGAGACCTCGGTGCGCCGCCGCTCCGGCTTGAACGGCAGCGAGGCCACCGTCGCCCTCACCTCACGGTGCGCCGTACCCGGCCTGTTCGGCGCGGTGCAGTCAAAGGCGCTCTCGAAGCCGACGCACGCCCGATTGGGTCTGGCCCACTGAGCGGGGGAGAAGATGGAGGCATGAAGATCTCCGTCTCCTCCGACATGGACGAACCCGTCGCCCGCCTCCTCGTCGAGGAGCTGCGCCGCCGTGGCCACGAGGTGCGTACGTACGGCGCACTGGATCCCGGGGCCGACCCGCAGTGGGCGGTCTGCTCGGAGGCGGCCGCCCGCGATGTCGCCGCCGGTGGCGCCGACCAGGCGGTCGTCTGCTGCTGGACCGGCACCGGCGCATCGATCGCCGCCAACAAGGTGCCCGCCGTCCGCGCGGCCCTGTGCACGGACGCGTACACCGCCGACGGCGCCCGCCGCTGGAACGACGCCAACGTCCTCGCCCTGAGTCTGCGCCTGACCTCGCAGCCGGTGCTCAAGGAGATCCTCGACGCCTGGTTCGCGGCAACGCCGAGCCAGGACGCCGAGGACCTCGGGAACGTGGCCCACGTCGGACGTCTCGACGCGGGCCGGGGGACTGTCTAGGGTCAGTGGGCGCCGAGTCCGCCACCACCGAACGAGCCGCTGCTGCCCTTGCTCCAGCGCGGCCGGTCAGTCGACGTGCTCGGCCTGGTCTGCTGATTGCTCAGCTCGTAGGGAGTGAGCGGGCGGCCGCCCTCGGGCATCCGGGGAATCTCCTCCGACTCACGGTTCTCCCGGATCTCGTGGATCGCGCCCTCCGGTGGCAGCTTCGGCTGCTCATCGGGACGCGGCCGGGGCGACTCGCGGTACTTGACACGGTTGCCCAGCCAGAAGCCCCCGGCGAGCATCGCCAGTACGGCCACCGCCACCACGAACAGCCCGAGACTCATCAGGCCGCTGGGAGCGGCCAGCTCCATCGATACCGTACTCATAGGTATAGGGATACCCCGCCCAGAACGGTATGAACCGGACGCAGGTGTTTGCCGTGACCGCACCTCGGCAACCCGGAGTGCATGACGCCGACGACTTCTCAACAGGAGCTCTACGGA
The DNA here is from genome assembly GCF_040303265.1 of Streptomyces sp. NPDC096040. Lineage (NCBI taxonomy): Bacteria > Bacillati > Actinomycetota > Actinomycetes > Kitasatosporales > Streptomycetaceae > Streptomyces > Streptomyces sp. NPDC096040. The sequence goes on along the minus strand of NZ_JBEOTA010000011.1, from coordinate 154,561 downwards.
TACCTTGAGGATCGTTTCACCTGCGCGCAGGCCTGTACGGAGTGTGCTCGGCTGTGCGCGCTGCGCGCCAGTGTGTTCGATCCCGACGGCACGGCCGAGCTGGAGCGGGTGCGCCGTACGGGCATCATGTGCGCCGAGGTGTGCGACGCGACCTGCCGGGCGCTGACCGAGGAGAACGTCCAGGACGAGGCGGGGCTGCGAGTCCAGCTGCAGTGGTGCCGGACGGTCTGCCTCCAGTGCGCGCAGGCCTTCGACACCCGCCCCGGCGCGGAGAAGAGCGCGGCCGCCTGCCGGGCGTGCGCCGTGGCCTGCACTGAATTCATGGCGGCACTGGCCTGAACGGCGGCCTCCGGGCGCAGGTTGGTCACCGGTTCCCCGGCACCCCGCGAGACGCCGTGGGACGGCTGGCCTGTGCAGGGTGTCACGGCCGGGGGGAGCCGAGATGCCATCGCCGGAGACGCCCGTAGGCCGACGGCTGACCGTCACCGCTCTGATCACGCTGATCCCTGTCGCCAGGCGCTGGTTGAGCGTGGCCGGCAAAATGTATCGCCCCGCCACGCTGCGGCTCAGTCGCTCTCCGCGCCCATGTGCAGATGGACGGTGACTTCCCGGAGTGTCGGGGACGGTGGCAGCGGGTGAGGGCCGTTCGGGCGCAGGCCGTCCACGAAGATGCGCACATGGCGGGTGGCCAGGGCCCTGGCCTGCTCCGCGGGCAGGTAGGGCATGGGGCGGCAGACCAGAGCCCCGGTGGTGATCAGGTCCATGTGCGTCACGTCGGGTCTGATCGCACCCCGGGAGCGGGCATGGGTGAGCACCTCTTCGAGGAGGGGGGCGATCCTGCCCTGGAGTTCGACCGCTTCGGGGCTGGTGGCGACCGGCCCGCCGATCAGGGGGAGTACGAGCGTGTCCCGTTCGTCGACCAGGTGGAGCAGGAACCCCTCGACGGCCGCCAAGGGGTCCTGCGGGGCGGTGTCCAGGGCGCGGCGAGCGGCGTCGACCACCGTGACGAACCCGTCGAGGACTACCTGCTGGACGAGGGCCTCGCGATCGGGGAAGCGCCGGTAGAGCGTGGCGATGTTGACGCCGGCGCGGCGGGCGATCTCGTCCAGGGGAGCGGCGGTGCCCAGTTCGCGGAAGGCGGTACGAGCGGCGGCGAGGATCTGTGCCCGGTTACGGGCCGCGTCCGCCCGCAACCGTGGTCTGCCGCTGTCGCCAGGGGTGCGGGAAGCCACCGTGAGCCCGTCCTTTCTCGGCCGCGCCGACCGGCCGTGATCTGGGGGTCGACGCGTCGAGGTTACGTCAGGCGGGTTCCCGTGGATGTCTAAGTGAAGGATTTCCTGCGGTTGATGTTACGGTGGGCGTGCCCGTCGTAGACCGGTGACGTCCGGACGCCCGCGCTCACGCCTCGGGCGCGGTGCACGCCTCCCGCTGGGTTCGGGCGCCGCAGCCGTCGCCCACAGAGACACTCCCCCGGTTTCCTTGGAGAAGAGCAGTGGTGTCATCCGCGCAGAAGGCACGTTTTGAAGGCAAGGCGGCGGTCGTCACCGGCGGCAGCCGTGGCATCGGCGCCGCTGTCGCCAGGCGACTGGTCCAGGAGGGCGCGGCGGTGGCGATCGGCTACCGGGGCAACAAGGAGGCCGCGGACGCCCTGGTCGCCGAGCTGGGTGACGGCGGCGGTCACGCCATCGCCGTCCAGGCCGACGTCGCCGTCCCGGAGCAGACCGGAGCACTGATCGCGCGGGCGGTCGCCGAGTTCGGCCGGCTGGACGTGCTCGCGTCCTGCGCCGGAGTCGAGCACTTCGATGCCCTGGAGAAGATCACGCCCGCCGACTTCGACCATGTCTTCGCGGTCAACACGCGCGGGCAGCTGTTCGCGGTCCAGCACGCCGTCGCCCACATGAGCGAGGGCGGCCGGATCGTGCTGACCTCGTCGGTGAGCGCGTCGAGGGCGTTCTTCGGGCACACGCTGTACGCGGCGAGCAAGGCGGCGGTGGAGTCGATGGTCCTGAACCTGTCCGCGGAACTCGGACGGAAGGGCATCACCGTCAACGCCATCGCTCCGGGCGGCACCGCCACGGACATGGCCGCGGAGAACTCCTCGAACTATCTGCACCCCGATCTGGTCGGCAAGCAGGACCCGTCCGAATGGATCGAGCTCGGCGTCGCGCTGCGGCGGCTGGCGGAGCCTTCGGAGATCGCCGCCGGATACGCCTTCCTCGCCTCCGCCGACGCGGCCTATATGACAGGCCGCACGCTGCAGGTCGACGGCGGGCTGTTCTAGGCGGACGGCTCGAAGAAGCAGAGCCGGCGCATCCGGCCCTCACCCCCCAGGTGGCCCATGCGGTTCGTCGCGCTGCGGAGCCGCGGTCGCTGCCCCCACCCCGGCCATGGCACTGCTGCTGCCGCTCTGGCTGATCTGCGCGTTCTCGTTCGCGACGGGGTGCTGGTGGAACTGAACCGACGATGGCCCAGTGGAACGTGGTCATGGCCAGGACCACCCCGTCGGACCGGCTCACCCGCGTCGGCGCGTACGACATGCTCGGCTTGATGATGGTCGCGACACTGTTCGTCTCGGTGTCGATCCTCGCACCGGCACCGAAGGAGGTGCGCACGGACGTGGGGTGGGCCGGCGCGATCCACTGACCAGATGGCCGGCTTCACGAACGCCCGCTCCCGCCGAACCGCGGTTCCGTTCACGTACCTGCGCCGCCATTCCCAATTTCTGCAACACGTTCTACGGTGTGCGCCGTCAGGACCGCCCGTGGGGAGCCTGGAGGCGCCGTGCACCTCGACCACACGCCCGAGCAGCAGCGGCTGCGCACCGAACTGCGCGCCTACTTCGCCGGCCTGGTGCCGGACAACGCCTACGCCCGCTACGCCGACCCCGCCGCGCAGAAACGCTTCTACCGGGAGACGGTCCGCCGGCTCGGCACGGACGGCTGGCTCGGCGTGGGCTGGCCGAGGGAGTACGGCGGCCGTGGCCTGACCGCGATGGAACAGTTCATCTTCTTCGACGAGGCCGCCCAGGCGGGCGTACCGCTCCCGCTGATGGCGCTGAACACGGTCGGCCCGACGATCATGCGGTACGGCACGGACGAGCAGAAGTCGTACTTCCTGCCCCGCATCCTCTCCGGCGAGATCGACTTCGCCATCGGCTACAGCGAACCCGACGCCGGCACGGACCTGGCCGCCCTGAAGACCCGAGCCGTACGCGACGGCGACGAATACGTGGTCAACGGCCAGAAGATCTGGACCACCAACGGCGACACCGCCGACTGGGTCTGGCTGGCCACCCGCACCGACCCCGAGGCCCCGCCGCACAAGGGCATCACCATGCTCCTGGTGCCGACCTCCGACCCCGGCTACTCCTGCACCGTCATCAACACACTCGCCTCGCACGACACCACCGCCAGCTACTACGAGAACATCCGCGTCCCCGTATCCCGCCGGGTAGGCGAGGAGAACCAGGGCTGGCGGCTGATCACCAACCAGCTCAACCACGAACGGGTCACCCTCGCCGCCCACGGCACCATGGCGATCCGCGCCCTGCGCGACGTCCAGCGCTGGGCCATGGAGACCAAGCTCGCCGACGGCCGCCGCGTCGTCGACCTCCCCTGGGTGCGCCGCGGCCTGGCCCGGACCCACACCCGCCTCGACGCCATGAAGCTGCTGAACTGGCAGATGGTCACCGCCGTCCAGGAGGGCACCCTCACACCGCAGGACGCCTCCGCCGTCAAGGTCTACGGCTCCGAGGCCCGCCGCGACGCCTACGCCTGGCTGATGGAGATCGCCGGTGCGGCGGGCCCGCTGAAGGAGGGCTCGGCCGGCGCGGTCCTCCACGGCGACCTGGAACGCGGCTACCGCTCGGCGGTCATCTTCACCTTCGGCGGCGGCAACAACGAGATCCAGCGGGAGATCATCTCGTGGATCGGACTGGGGATGCCGCGGGTACGGCGTTAGCCTGCGGTCATGGGCGGCGACCCCGGACTGTTCACCCCTGACTCCGTGACCTGGCAGCTGCACGGCGACCCGATGATGTGGGTCGCCGGCATCCGCGCGCTCTACCTCCAGGCCCTGCACCCGCGCGCGGTGCGCGGCGTGATGGAGAACTCGGACTTCCGCCGGGACGCCTGGGGCCGGCTGATGCGGACCGCGAACTTCGTCGGCACGACGACCTACGGCACGACGGAGGCCGCCGAGCGGGCCGGGGCCCGGGTGCGGAAGATCCACAGCATGCTGGCCGCGACCGACCCGGACACCGGCGAGCGGTACGGCGTGGACGAACCCGAGCTGCTGCTGTGGGTGCATTGCGCCGAGATCGACTCGTATCTGCACGTCCTGCGCCGCTCCGGCTTCCCCCTCACCGACGCCCAGGCCGACCGCTACCTCGCCGAGCACCGGGTCAGCGCCCGCCTGGTGGGCCTCGACCCGGCCGCCGTACCGGCCGACCGGGCGGAGCTGGCCGCCTACTTCCAGCAGGTGCGGCCGCGGCTCGCCGTCGGAGCCGACGCACGCGCGGTGGACGACTTCCTGCTCCGCCCTCCTACGCACCCGCTCCTGACACCGGCGCGCGAGGTGCTGTGGCGGCGCGTGGCCCACCTGGCGTACGCCTCCCTGCCGCCGTACGCCCACGAGCTCTACGGCAGACCGGCCCCCGAACCCGCCGTCGTGACCCGTCGACTGCGCGCCACCGGCACCCTCCTGCGCTGTGTTCCCGCACGTCTGCGCTGGCAACTCCCGCCCAAACACATCCTGCGCGCCATGGCGAGGCTCGGCCCCCACGCGCGCCCGGCACCGTACAAAGTCGGGTATTAGACCGCCATACTGGACGACCAGGGGGTGTGTCATGGAACGGGCCGGTTCGCGACGGCCGCACCTTGACGGCGACCCCCTGGGGAGGGCGGGGCTGTAGCGACGGGGGGCGACGGCGCGCGATGGCTGACACCAGGCTGGTCCAGGGTCGGTACCGGCTGCTCGACCTGATCGGACGGGGCGGGATGGGCGAGGTCTGGCGGGCCCGCGACGAGTCCCTCGGCCGGCAGGTCGCCGTGAAGTGCCTCAAACCGCTGGGCCCGCACCACGACCAGGCGTTCACCCGCGTCCTGCGCGAACGGTTCCGCCGTGAGGCGAGAGTGGCCGCCGCCCTCTCGCACCGCGGGGTGACCGTCGTCCACGACTTCGGCGAGCACGAAGGCATCCTCCACCTCGTGATGGAGCTGCTGGACGGCCGCAACCTCAGCCAGCTCATGGAGGACAACAAGCACCATCCGCTGCCCGTCGGCGACGTCGTCGACATCGCCGAGCAGGTCGCCGCCGCCCTTGCCTACACCCATCAGCAGGGCATCGTGCACCGGGACCTGAAACCCGCCAACATCATGCGGCTCACCGACGGCACGGTGAAGCTCTGCGACTTCGGCATCGCCCGCCTCGGCCACGACATCGGCTTCACCTCCCGGCTGACCGGCACCGGCATCGCCATGGGCACCCCGCACTACATGTCACCGGAACAGATCGGCGGCGCCGAGGTCGACCAGCGCAGCGACCTGTACTCCCTGGGCTGCGTGCTGTACGAGATCGCCACCGGGGCACCGCCCTTCGACCTGGACGACGCCTGGGCGATCCTCGTCGGCCACCGCGACACCCCACCCGCGCCGCCCCGCGGCCGGCGCGCCGAACTGCCGGGCTGGCTCGAGAAGGTCATCCTGGACCTGCTGGCCAAACGGCCCGGGCAACGTCCATACGACGCCGAGGAGTTGGGCCGCCGGATCACCTCCGGGCGTACGACACCCACGTACGTCCCCACCGTCGTCACCGCGCAGCCCCGACTCCGGCCCTTGGAACCGGCGCTCCGTGAGCACCGGCTGCCGTCCTGGACCCGTGGCATGACCACCGGCCACAAGGCGACCGGCGCCGGCCTGCGCAGCACCCCGCCCGACCCCGGAGCCGGGCTCACCGGGGAATGGATCGCCCGCCCGGCCACCGGCGCCGCCCAGCCCCTCCCGGCGGTCCCCGCCCCCGATCCGGAGACCGTCACCGCCCTCGCCGGCCGGCACAACGCCGGTCTCGGTCTCGGGCGGCTCGGGCGCTGGACCGAGGCCGGCGAGGTCCACCGCGCGGTCGCCGCCGAGCGCGTCCACCTCCTCGGCCCCGACCACCCGGACACCCTCGCCAGCCGCTACGAGATCGCCTTCACCCTGAGCCGCACCGGGCGCGCCGCCGACGCCCTGCGCGAGTACACCGAGGTCGCCCGCGCCCGAGAGCACGGGCTCGGCGCCGACCACCCCGACACCCTCGCCGCCCGCCAGGAAATGGCCTACGTCCTGGGCCAGTTGGGTCGCCACTTCGAAGCCCACCAGGTGTACACGGCCGTACTCGCCGCCCGGCAACGGCTGATGGGCCCGGACCATCCCGACACCCTGCGCTGCCGCCACAACCTCGCCTTCAACCTCAGCAGGCTGGGCCGGCTGGAGGACTCGTACCGCATGGCCCACGACGTGGCCGACGCCCGCACTCGCGTCCTCGGCCCGCGGCACCCCGACACCCTGGTCACCCGCTACGAAGTCGCCTACGCACTGGGTCAGTTGGGACGCCGGGAGGAGGCCCTGGGGACCTACCGCGAGGTCGCCGAGGCACGCTCCCGAGCCCTCGGCCCCGACCATCCCGACACCCTCGCCGCCCGCTACGAGGTCGGCGTCAGCCTCGGCCGCCTCGGCCGCAGCGCCGACGCGCTCACCCTCTACCGCGCGCTGATCGACGACCGCACCCGAGTCCAGGGCCCCGCCCACCCGGAGACCCTGCGCGCCCGCCACGGCCTCGGCGTCAACCTGGGCCGCCTCGCCCGCTGGGAGGAGGCCCTCGCCGAGTCACGCGACGTAGGCGCCATCCGCGAGCGGGTCCTCGGCCTCGACCACCCCGACACCCTGGTCAGCCGCCGGGAGGTCGCGGTGAGCCTGGGGTGGCTGGGACGGTGGGCGGATGCACTGACCGAGTATCGGCGCGTTGCCAGTGCGCGGGAGCGCGTCCTCGGCCCGGACCATCCGGACACGCTGGCCAGCCGGAACGACGAGGCGCACTGCCTGGAGCAGCTGGGCCGAGGGGCCGAGGCGGTGCAGCTGTACCGCCGTGTGGCGGTACTACGCCAACAGCGGGCATCTGGCGGACGCCTGTGAAACGCGCCCCCATCAGGAGCGCGGGGCTGTGACAATGCGGCTCCGCCGCGTGGGCGCGACCGGCCACACACAACCCGCGCCGTCCGAACGGCCGCCCTGCGGCAAGCCTCTTACTTGGCTAGATCATCATGTGTTACGAAGAACCATGCCCCCTGCCACCGAAGCATCCAGGACCTACGACGCCATCATCGTCGGCGGCGGCCACAACGGCCTGGTCGCGGCGGCCTATCTGGCCAGGGCCGGCCGCACCGTGCTGGTGCTGGAGCGGCTGGGCCGCACCGGTGGCGCCGCCGTCTCGACCCGCCCGTTCACCGGTGTCGACGCGCGGCTGTCACGCTACTCCTACCTGGTCAGCCTGCTGCCCAGGAAGATCGTCCGCGACCTGGGCCTGAACTTCCGCGTCCGCGGCCGCACCATCTCGTCGTACACCCCCGTGGAGCGCGCCGGCCGGCCGACCGGACTGCTGGTCGGCGGCGGCGAGCGGCGCATCCGCGAGGCGTTCGAAAGACTGACCGGGGGCAAGAAGGAGTACCAGGCCTGGCAACGGTTCTACGGCATGACCGGCCGGGTCGCCGAGCGCGTCTTCCCCACTCTCACCGGGCCGCTGCCCTCGCGCGAGGAACTGCGCCACCGGATCGACGACAAGGAGGCCTGGCGGGCCCTGTTCGAGGAGCCCATCGGGGTCGCCATCGAGGAGAACTTCACGGACGACCTGGTCCGTGGGATCGTCCTCACGGACGCGCTGATCGGCACGTTCGCCGACGCCCATGACGCCTCGCTGCGGCAGAACCGCTGCTTCCTCTACCACGTCATCGGCGGCGGCACGGGCGCCTGGGACGTGCCGGTCGGCGGCATGGGCGCCCTCACCGACGCCCTGGCCGCGGCCGCGCGCTCGGCGGGCGCGGTGCTCGCCACCGGGCACGAGGCGGTACGGATCGAGACGGACGGCCGGGCCGCCGAGGTCGCCTACCGCACCGCCGACGGCGAGGGGGTCGTCGCCGCCCGGCACGTCCTGGTCAACGCCGCCCCGCAGGAACTCGCCGCCCTCACCGGCGACCCGGCACCGGAGCCCGCCGAGGGCGCCCAGCTCAAGGTGAACATGCTGCTGAAGCGGCTGCCCCGGCTGCGGGACACCGCCGTCGACCCGCGCGAGGCGTTCTCCGGCACCTTCCACATCGCCGAGGGCTACGAGCAGCTGGCCACCGCCCACGCCCAGGCGGCGGCCGGCCGGCTCCCCGCCGCCCCGCCCTCGGAGATCTACTGCCACTCCCTGACCGACCCCACGATCCTCAGCCGTGACCTGGCCGAACGCGGCTACCAGACGCTCACCCTCTTCGGCCTGCACACCCCCGCCCGGCTCTTCACCGCCGACAACGACGCCGTACGCGGCGAACTCCTCAGGTCCACCGTCGCCCAGCTCGACGCCCATCTCGCCGAGCCCCTCGTCGACTGCCTCGCCCTCGACGCGGACGGCCGCCCCTGCATCGAGGCGAAGACCCCCCTGGACCTCGAACGCGACCTCCGACTCCCCGGCGGCAACATCTTCCACCGCGACCTCTCCTGGCCCTACGCCCAGGACGGCACCGGCCGCTGGGGCGTCGAGACCCGGCACGCCAACGTCCTGCTGTGCGGGGCGGGCGCGGTGCGCGGGGGAGGGGTGAGCGGGGTACCGGGGCACAACGCGGCGATGGCGGTGCTGGAGGGGGAGTGACGGGCGGCTCGCCCGGCCCGGGTGTCCGCCACAGAATCTGATCAAGCAAAGACCTGCCGGAGCAAAGACCTGCCGGGAGCAGAAACCTGCCGAAGCAGAAACCTGCCGGAGCAGAAATCTGACGGCGCATCAGAAAAGCTCTTCCGTCGGTCGGTCGACTGCGGCATCCTGCGCCCATGCAGACGGAGCTGAGCAAGACCCTGGGAGTCGAGCACGCCGTCTTCGGCTTCACGCCGTTCCCCGCCGTCGCCGCGGCCATCAGCCGGGCCGGCGGTTTCGGAGTGCTCGGCGCGGTCCGCTACACCGCCCCCGACGACCTCAAACGCGACCTCGACTGGATCGAGGCGCATGTGGAGGGGAAGCCGTACGGCCTCGATGTGGTGATGCCCGCCAAGAAGGTGGAAGGCGTCAGCGAGGCCGACGTCGAGGCGATGATCCCGGACGGGCACCGGCAGTTCGTGCGGGAGACCCTCGCCAAGTACGGGGTGCCCGAGCTGGCCGAGGGCGAGGCGTCGGGGTGGCGGATCACCGGCTGGATGGAGCAGGTCGCCCGCACCCAGCTCGACGTCGCCTTCGGCTACCCCATCCGGCTGCTCGCCAACGCCCTCGGCTCCCCGCCCGCCGACGTCATCGACCGCGCCCACGACCAGGACATCCTGGTCGCCGCGCTCGCGGGCAGCGCCCGGCACGCCGTGAAGCACCGGGACGCGGGCATCGACGTCGTCGTGGCGCAGGGCTACGAGGCCGGCGGTCACACCGGCGAGATCGCCACCATGGTGCTCACCCCGGAGGTCGTCGACGCCGTTGCCCCGCTGCCCGTGCTGGCGGCGGGCGGCATCGGCAGCGGACGGCAGGTGGCGGCCGCACTCAGTCTCGGCGCCCAGGGTGTGTGGCTCGGCTCCATGTGGCTGACCACCACAGAAGCCGATCTCTCCTCGCCCGCGGTGACGCGCAAGCTGCTCGCCGCCGGCTCCGGCGACACGGTCCGCTCCCGCGCCCTGACCGGAAAACCGGCACGCCAGCTGCGCACCGAGTGGACCGACGCCTGGGACGACCCGAACGGCCCGGGTGCTCTCCCCATGCCACTGCAGGGCCTGCTCGTCGCGGAGGCCGTCACCCGTATCCAGAAGTACGAGGTCGAGCCCCTGCTCGGCACCCCCGTCGGTCAGATCGTCGGCCGCATGACCAGTGAACGCAGCGTCCAGGCCGTCTTCGACGACCTCACCCGCGGCTTCGAGCAGGCCGTCGACCGCATCAACCGCATCGCCGGAAGGAGCGCCAAGTGACCAGCACACCCCCCGTCGGATTCTGGGCCCAGGCCACCCGCGAACCCGACCGCACGGTGCTCGTCGCACCCGACGGCGAGGAATGGACCGCAGGCCGCCTGCACGCCGCCGCCAACCGCCTCGTCCACGGACTGCGCGCCGCGGGCCTGGAACGCGGTGACGCCTTCGCGGCCGTGCTGCCCAACGGGCCCGAGTTCTTCACCGCGTACCTGGCCGCCACCCAGGCCGGCCTCTACCTCGTCCCCGTCAACCACCACTTCGTCGGCCCGGAGATCGCCTGGATCGTCTCCGACTCCGGCGCCAAGGTGCTCCTCGCCCACGAACGCTTCGCCGGTCCCGCCCGCCACGCCGCCGACGAAGCCGGTCTCCCGGCCACCCACCGGTACGCCGTCGGCGAGGTCGAGGGCTTCAGGCCGTATGCCGAACTCCTCGACGGACAACCCGAGTCGCCGCCCGCGGACCGCGAGCTCGGCTGGGTCATGAACTACACCTCCGGTACGACCGGCCGCCCCCGTGGCATCCGCCGCCCCCTGTCCGGCAGGCTCCCCGAGGAGGCCTACCTCGGCGGCTTTCTCGGTATCTTCGGCATCCGGCCCTTCGGCGACAACGTCCACCTGGTCTGCTCGCCGCTCTACCACACGGCCGTACTGCAGTTCGCGGGCGCGTCACTCCACATAGGCCACCGCCTGGTCCTCATGGACAAGTGGGCCCCCGAGGAGATGCTCCGCCTGATCGACACACACGACTGCACCCACACCCATATGGTCCCCACCCAGTTCCACCGCCTGCTCGCCCTCCCCGAGGAGGTGCGCGCCCGCTATGACGTCTCCTCCATGCGGCACGCCATCCACGGCGCCGCCCCCTGCCCGGACCACGTCAAACGGGCGATGCTCGACTGGTGGGGCCCCAGCGTGGAGGAGTACTACGCGGCCAGCGAGGGCGGCGGCGCCTTCGCGACCGCGGAGGACTGGCTCAAGAAGCCCGGTACGGTCGGCAAGGCCTGGCCCATCAGCGAACTCGCGGTCTTCGACGACGACGGCAACCGGCTGCCGCCCGGTGAACTCGGCACCGTCTACATGAAGATGAACACCGGCGGCTTCTCCTACCACAAGGACGAGGCCAAGACGAGGAAGAACCGCATCGGCGACTTCTTCACCGTCGGCGACCTCGGCTACCTCGACGAGGACGGCTACCTCTTCCTCCGCGATCGCAAGATCGACATGATCATCTCCGGTGGGGTCAACATCTACCCCGCCGAGATCGAGTCCGCACTCCTCTCCCACCCCGCCGTCGCCGACGCCGCCGCCTTCGGCATCCCGCACGACGACTGGGGCGAGGAGGTCAGGGCCGTCGTCGAACCCGCCCCCGGACACACGCCGGGACCCGACCTCGCCGCCGACCTCCTCGCCCACTGCGCCGAACAGCTCGCCGGCTACAAGCGGCCCAAGACCGTCGACTTCATCACCGAGATGCCCCGCGACCCCAACGGCAAGCTGTACAAGCGGCGGCTGCGCGACCCGTACTGGGAGGGACGCACCCGCCCGGTCTGACCCCGGCCCGTCCCTCAGGGGCGATGGTGGGGACGGGCCTCCAGGAACCCGGCGAGGCCGGCGGCGTCGGTGCCGATCTTGCGGTAGACGCGGGACAGCAACTGCCGAACGCCCTGCTCGGTGAGGCGCAGCTCCTTGGCGACCACGGCCACCGGGTGGCCCTGGACGGTCAGTTCGGCGGTTCGGAGTTCCTTGGCGGTCAGCGTGTCCGCCTGCACATAGCGCAACGGCAGCGGGCGCAGCCCGGCCACCGAGAGCTCCCCCCGGGCCCGGGCGGCGAGCGCCTCGGCCCCGCAGTGGACGGCGCCTTCCAGCCCCTGGTAGAGCCGTTCGGCGGCCTCCTGCAGCCGCCCGTTGCGGGACAGCGCGGCACCGTGGCCGACCTGGGCGCGGGCGAGTTCGTAGGCGGCGGGCGACTGCTCCAGGTGGTCGACGGCCTCCGCGTACAGATCGACGGCCGCGGGCCCACCGGTCACCTCCGCGAGGGTGTGCAGGGCCTGACCGACGGTGGAGGCGGCCCCGAACTCCCGGGCGCGCCGTACGGCTTCCTGGGCGTGATGGACCGCCTCCTGGGGGGCGGTTGGGGCGAGCGCGGAGGCGAGCCGCAGCTGCCACGGGCACCAGGCCGGGTTGCGCCAGCCCCGAGCGTCCAGCCAGTCCCCGACCGAGGACAGCAGCAGCACCGCCTCGGCATGCCGTCCTTCCGCCAGGAGCAGTTCCGCGTAGACGGTGCGGGGGTCTGGATAGATGACGGCGTTCGGGGTCGCCTCACCGAAGTGGTGCTTGTCGGCGAGTGCGCGTGCCTCGTTGACGCGACCACGGGCGAGCAGGGTCTGGATCAGGATGCCGACGGCGAACCACTGGGCAGGCACGGCCCCTTCGACCCTGTCGGCGATACGCAAACCCTGCAGTTCAAGGTCTTCGGCCTCGGCCAGGCAGCCGCGGCGGTAGCGGATGTAGCCGGCGAGGGTCTGGCCGAGGGCCAGGTGGGAGCCGCACCACCCCTTGGCCAAGCATTCGGCGATCCCCTTGGCGAACAACTCCTCGGCTTGTCGAGGCTGGTCGCCGTACATGAAGACCAGCGCGACCGAGGCGGGTACCTCGAAACCCCGGTTCTCGTCGGTCCAGCTCATGCCGCCGTGCAGGGCCTTGTTCGCATACCCGAGGGCGGTCTGCCGCGGTTCGCCGCGCATGATGGCGTCCCAGGCCCGCAGGCCCAGGATGTAGCGCTCCTCAAGACTGCGGCCCGGCAACTGCTCGGCCAGCCGCGCCAGCGTCCGGGAGCGCGCGGGTGAGTCGCGGTCGTCGGTACGGAACATGCCCCAGACGAACTGATCGGCCTGCATCCGCAGTTTGACGCGCGGATTTGGGGCCTGCTTCGCCTCCTCGGTGGCCACCCGCATGGCCTCGGCCATCTGATCGGTGTGGGCCAGAGCCTGCGCCAGCCGGAAGACGACGGAAGCGCGCAGATCGGGGTCGACGTGGGGCTCCGCCAGCGCCTGCCGCAGATGCCTCACTGTGGCGGTGGGTTCGATCAGGAACGTGGCGCACGCGAGTTCGTGAAGGATCGCGGCACGGTCCTCGGGGCAGGGCGGCTCCTGCAGCGCGCGGGTCAGCAGACGCCCGGCCGCCTCGGTAGCCCCGGCACGAAGGTATTCGCGAGCGGCCTCGCGTAGACACTCGACCGTCTCGGTACTGCCGTCGCAGGGGACCTCCAGCAGATGGCGGGCGGCGGTGGCGGGACCGTATCCGGCGGCCAGGAGCGCCTGCGCGGTGGCATCATGCAGACCCGCACGGAAGTCCGTGCCGATGGATCCGTAGATCGTCGTGGCGATCAGCGGATGGACGAACTCCAGCTCGCCCTCGGGGCCGTGGCCCTCCGTCAGGATCCGGGCCGCGCGTAGTTTCCGGGTCGCCTCGGCGGCGGCCTGCTCGCCGAGTACCGCGATGGTCGCGGCGAGCTGCGGTGCGAAGGGAGAACCCAGTACGGCCGCGGTGTGTGCGAAGCGGACGGTCGCGGTGCCGAGTCGTTCCAGACGCGCGATCAGTCCCGGGCCCTTGATCGTCGCGGCGAGTTCACGCATCGCGGGCAGATCCTCCTCGGTGCCCCTCAGTTTCCGCTCGGCGAGTCCGATGGCGAGTTCCACCGCTTCGAAGGGGCTGCCGCCGGTGGCCGACCAGCACTCCTTGCAGAACTGGTCCTCGGCCGCCTCCCCGATCTCACTCCTGACGATCTGCGCCACGCCGTCGGCGGTCAGCAGCGCCAGGTCATGGGGGCGGCCCCCGTGGTCTGCGACGAGCGTGCGGAGTTCGCCCGCTTCGGACGGCAGTTCGTCGGGCCGGTAGGCGACCACGATCAGCAGCGGAAGGTCTTCGACCCGTGAGGCGAAGGAGGCGAGCCAGCTCAGGGACTCGGCGTCGGCCCAGTGCAGATCGTCCAGGAGCAGGACGACGGGTGCCTGCTGCACCGTAAGGCGTGTCATGACCCAGTCGAGACCGTCGCGGACCCCGGTCGGGTCCGGTGCCGGGGCAGAGCCCCTCGCTTCGAGGCCGAGCACGGCGGCGACGATGTCGTACCAACTTCCCAGGAATGAGTGGAGTTCCGCTTCGTCCATCCTCGCCAGCGAGGGCTGCATCAACTGGCGTACGACGCGGAACGCCGACCCCTGCTCCGATTCGCCACCCCTGCCCGAGAGCACGGTGAGCCCGGATGCCGCGGCCTGGGCCCGGGCTTCCGTCATGAGTGCCGTCTTGCCCAGTCCGGCCCGCCCTGTCAGGGCGAGCAGTCCCCTGCGCCTCGCGCGCGGGACACCGTCCGTGGTGCCCCGCAGCTCCTGGAACGCGGCATCGAGGGCCTCAAGCTCCCGTTGGCGCTCGATCAACGTCCTTCGGTCAGTGATCGACTGCCTAGGCTCCGTCGCCATGTGCCGTACCGCTTTCTGTCGTTCGGCCCAGGAGAGCCGAGCGTACGCCCGGACCAGGTACGGCAGGTCGGATTGGGCACCATAGGGTGAATCATGAACTGCGAGAGAGATAATGTCCGATCTCCGGGTATAGGGTCCGGATGGTCGGGGTCCCGGTGACGCTGTCGCCGGGCGCGTCAGGTGCCCTACGAGACGGCGGGCACCGACACCACGTCGGCGTAGCGTGGCACGGTACGGGACCAGTGGTAACAGCCGCGGATCCAGCCGATCATGCCCTCCACATAGCCGATACCCGCAGAGCTCAACTCCGGCTCTACCTCGGCGTAGAGCTTCTGGAACTCCTCGATCGTGCCGTTGATCTGTTGGATGGCCAGGATGACGGCGGCCTGCAGAGAGCATCGGTGTTCGCGCTGGTGGGCCAGGGCCAGATTGATCATTCCGCCCGTACGCTGTTCCTTCACCGCGGAGAACAGGTCGGGTATCCACACCGCCGCGTCGGCCGACAGCCGGCCCAGCCGCTGTACGACGGGGTGGTGGAGTTCGGCGGGGGACAGTTCGTCTGGCTGGGCGGCCTCGCACAGCGGGTAGAACGGTTCGACGCCCGCGGTAAGCGACCGTATCGAGGTGCAGTCTCCAGCCCGCACCAGAGAGGGCTGGGCCTGCGCCACCGCTTCGTACAGCAGGCCGTGCACGTACTCACGGCTCTTCCAGGCCCACCGCGCGGCCTGCGCGGGTGTGCACCGCTCACGGACCTGTCGGTGGAGGTCGGCCAGGGCTGCTCCGAGGGGGGTGCCGGCCGGTCGGCCGTCCCGAAGAACCGCGATGCTCTCGCACAGCATGGGTACCAACCTGCCCGGAGAGCGTCGGCCGACATCCTCGGCACAGTCGTCGAAGATGAACTGATAGGCGATCTGATTAGCCACGATCTGGAGGAGGGCGGAATCCATGGTGGGACTGTTGTAGGACGCGAGTTCGGCCGGCCGAGTATAAGCGATCATCGCCGCCACACTCGGTTCGCCGGTCAGGCCCCACCTGCTCAGCCATGCGTCGACGCCGGCCGCGGCCTCGGCTTCATGGGGGTTGCGCTGGAAGGGGAAGGGCATGTGGAGGTGGGTGTCGATCAGGTCCCGGAGGTTGGCGGCCGGGGTTTCGTCCAGTACACCGACCGTGATGTCCTCATGTGTTGCCGACAACGTGATCACCTGCCGTTCGGGAGTCCGATACGCGAGGGGCGGCTGCGGCTCGGGGCGCCGCGCCTGACGGCATGCTGGAACGGGCTTCGCAGGCCATGACCAGGGAACGCGGGCCCAGCGTGATCGCGGGGCGCGGTGTCTGTTCGGCGGAGCCGGGCAGATGGCGCAGGCGCCGGCGGCCGGCGATGGTCGCGAGCGCCAGGGTGACCTCCACCATGGCGAACTCGTCGCCGAGGCATTTGCGGTTGCCCGCGGAGAACGGCATCGTCGCGCGGCGCTGTGCGGCGGTCGGCCGCCCCGGCAGCCAGCGGTCGGGGTCGAAGCGCTCGGGGTCGGGGAACCACGACGGATCGTGGTGCAGGAGGTAGGGGCTGTAGAGCACGGTGGCTCCCTTGGGCAGCCGGCACCCGGCGAGTTCCGTCTCCCGGGTTGTGACGCGGGTGAAGAGCCAGCCGGGCGAGGAGTGGCGCAGCGTCTCGGAGACGACGCACCGGGTGTGGACGAGGTGCGGCAGATCGTCGGGGCCGGGCCGGCGGCCGTCGGGGAGGACGGCGTCGAGTTCGGCGTGCAGGCGGCGCTCCGCCTCCGGATGGCGGGCCAGCAGGTTGAAGGCCGCGGCCAGAGCCAGTGCCGATGTCTCGGCGCCGGTGAGCAGGAGCGTGATCAGGTGATCGTGGATCTCCTGGTCGGTGATCGCCGCTGCGCCGCCGTCGTCACGCGCGGCCGCCAGCAGCGTTCCGAGCACGTCGTCACGGTCGGCACCGAGCCGGCGCTTCGCGATCGCCGTGTCGATGATCGCGTGCAGACGGGAGAGGGCGCGGCGATAGCGGCGGTTTGCGGGGGTCGGAAGGCGGAAGAGGGCGTCGACCGGGACGACCGTGCGCAGGAACAGGCCACGGACGACGTCCGCGAGACAGTCCCGCACCTCGGCGGTCGTCGTGTCGTCCAGTGAGTCGGAGAGCAGGACCCGGCTGATCACCCGGGTCGTGAGGGTCATCATCGCCTCGGTGACGGGAACGGTCCCGCCCGCCTGCCACGCCTCGCACACCGACTCGGCCTCCTCGGTGACTAGGTCCGTGTAGGCGGCGACGTGGGAGGGGCGGAAGGCCGGTTGCAGCAGCCTGCGCTTGTCCCGGTGGGTCGGCTGGCGGCAGGTGACGAGACCGTCGCCCATCAGGTTCCCGAGCCTGTCGTAGAGCGGGCCCCCCTTGTCGAAGGTGTGCGGATCCATGAGCACCTCGTGGGTCAGCTCCGGGTGGCACACCATCCAGGCACGCTGGGGGCCCAGCCGTATCTCGACCAGGTCCCCGTGTGCGGGTAAAGAATTCAGAAACGCAAGCGGCCGACGGTATAAGGCGATACCGTGACCGAGGAGAGGGAATATGCCGGGAGCAGTACCTGTCGTCCACGTTCGTTTTTGTTCAGGCACAGCACGGTTCATGGAATCCTCCTGCCTGGTGCTACACGTGAAATGAGTGAACGAGCTTCGGACTTGACCTCCGAGACGAGTCCTGCCCAGGTTTCACGTTTCTCGGTTTCCCGAAACCTTTCTCCAAAGGGGCGCACGGGAGCACGCTGAAGCAGAATCCCCATGTTCTGAACGACTGTTGATGCATTGCGCGTCAACCGGGATCTCCCTGTGTCACTCACGTGTGGTCCCGCCCCATGGGGAACGGGACCACACGCGCTCAGCTTCGTGCACGCGGACGGATTTCAACGCGGGGGACGCAAGGATGTCCTTCTCGCGGAGACCGGTGGAGCAGCGTGCCGCGAGGTCGTCGGTGTGGGCATCTGTGCCTCCCAACGTCGTTGCGAGAAGAAGCGGTTGAGCGCGGGTGTGTGCGGGCGCGGTTCCGTGGTGCTTGACCTGCCTGGGCGGCGGGCCGAGGATCATGAGTCATGACGCAGGGACAGGGCAGCACGGTTGACGGGGTACTGCGGCGCAGCGCCCGGCGCACCCCCGCGCGGGTGGCGCTGGAGTACGGCGAGCGCCGGTGGACGTACGCGGAACTCGACGACGCCGTCTCCCGGGCGGCGAGCGTACTGCTCGACCAGGGCCTCGCCCGCGGCGACCGGGTCGGTACCTACGGGCACAACTCGGACGCGTACCTGATCGCCTTCCTCGCCTGCGCCCGGGCCGGCCTGGTGCATGTGCCGGTCAACCAGAACCTGACCGGCGACGACCTCGCCTACATCGTCGGCCAGTCGGGCAGCTCGCTGGTGCTGGCCGACCCACGTCTGGACGGTCGACTCCCGGACGGGGTGAGGGTGCTGCCGCTGCGGGACGCCGACGGCTCGCTCCTCGCCCGGCTCTCGGCCGCGCCGCCGTACGACGGTCCCGAACCGCGTACCGAGGACCTGGTGCAGTTGCTGTACACCTCGGGGACGACGGCGCTGCCCAAGGGCGCGATGATGACCCACCGGGCGCTGGTGCACGAGTACCTGAGCGCGATCGCCGCCCTCGACCTGAGCGCCGGGGACCGGCCCGCGCACGCGCTGCCGCTCTACCACTCCGCCCAGATGCATGTGTTCCTGCTGCCCTACCTGGCGGTCGGCGCGACCAACATCGTCCTGGACGGCCCCGACGGCGACATTCTCTTCGACCTGATCGAAGCCGGACGCGTGGACAGCCTCTTCGCGCCGCCCACCGTGTGGATCGGGCTGTCCAACCGGCCCGACTTCGCCTCCCGCGACCTGGGCGGACTGCGCAAGGCCTACTACGGGGCGTCGATCATGCCGGTGCCCGTCCTTGAGCGGCTCCGTGAACGGCTGCCGAAACTGGCCCTGTTCAACTGCTTCGGGCAGAGCGAGATCGGGCCCCTGGCCACCGTGCTGGCGCCCGAGGAGCACAAGGGGCGGCTGGACTCCTGCGGCCGTACCGTGCTGTTCGTGGAGGCGCGGGTGGTCGACGAGGACGGCGAGGACGTGCCCGACGGCTCGCCCGGCGAAATCGTCTACCGGTCACCGCAGTTGTGCGAGGGGTACTGGGAGAAGCCCGAGGAGACCCAGGAGGCCTTCCGGGACGGCTGGTTCCACTCCGGTGACCTCGCGGTGCGCGACGCCCACGGCTACCTCACCATCGTCGACCGGGTGAAGGACGTCATCAACTCCGGTGGCGTACTGGTCGCTTCACGACAGGTCGAGGATGCCCTCTACACCCATGAGGCCGTCGCGGAGGCCGCCGTGATCGGCCTGCCCGACGAGCGGTGGATCGAGGCGGTCACGGCGGTCGTCGTGGCGCACGGCGAGGTCGGTGAGGCCGAGCTGATCGCCCATGTGAAGGAGAAGATCCCCGCCTTCAAGGCACCCAAGCGGGTGCTGTTCGTGGACTCGCTACCCCGCAACGCCAGCGGCAAGATCCTGAAGCGGGAGCTGCGGCAACGGTTCGGTGACGCCTCATGAGGATCCAAGAAGTCTGGTTCCATACCTTGCGCGGCTTCCGGTACCACGTCCGCCGTTCACTGGGGGAGTGCACATAGCAGACATGCGCTGCTGCCTCCCCGTCCCCCTTGGCGCACTCGCGGGCATACCCGGCCCCTGCGAGATGCTGCGCTCAGGTTTCCTGCTCGCACCCGCTCTGCTCCGGTCCGCCACCGCCCCCGCGCCCCGTCACCCCCGCTTCCTCGCCGCCGTCCACCTGGAACTGGTCACCCTCACCGAGGACCGCGCCGTCATCACCTGGCACACCGCCCTGCCCGGCACCGACGACGGCACCGGCCGTATGCTGCCCGCCGTCACGGAGGGCGAGGTCGTCTACGGCACCCATCCCGCCCGCCTCAACCGCACCGCGGGTGAGGACCGGCCCACCGCCCACCACCATGTCGAGCTCACCGGCCTGGAGCCGGGCCAGACCTACTACTACCAGGCCCGCTCCCGGGGCGTGCCCGCCGCACCCACCGCGCTGCACCTGGTGCGCGGCAACGCGGCCGGCACCTCCCGGCACGGCCTCGGCTCACCCGGCGGCCCCTACTCCTTCACCACCCCGCAGCCCCCGCCCGGCCGCCATCTGCTCTCCCTCGCCCTCTGCAACGACCTGCACATCGGCGAGACCGTCGCCGGTCTGGTGGCCGGTGTGCCCTTCCTGCGCGGAGTGGCACAGGGGGCCGGACGCACCGCCTATCCGGAGCTGATGAGCCGCGCCGTGGTGGACGAGGCCCGCAGCCGCGGGGCCCACCTGCTGCTGGCGGCCGGTGACATCTCCGCCGGCGGCGGACCGCGCGACCTGGCGGAGGCCAGACGGATCCTGGACGGCTTCGGCACCCACCGGCGGGACTACTTCGTCGTCCGCGGCAACCACGACCGCAACGCGAAGGAGGGCGACACCTTCCGCCGCGCCTTCGGTACACCGGACGGTCCCGGCTACTTCGAGCACGACGTGGGCGGGCTGCGGATCATCGGGCTCGACACCTACGACAAACGCGGGAACGGCGGCGACGCGGGCGGCCTCGGCGCCGAGCAACTGTCCTGGTTCCGGCGCCGGTTGCGCGCCCACCGGGAACAGCCCACCGTGGTCTTCGGACACCATCCGCTCACCGTCCGGGACGCCCTCTTCCCGGTGAGCCCCGCACAGCGCCTCGGCCGCCGCCAGGCCCGCGCGGTCCTCCGGGCCTATGCCGCCGCCCCCGGTGTGTTCCTCCACCATGCCGGCCACACCCACCGGAACAAGCGCATCCATGTGCCTCTCGCCCCCCAGGTGACGCTGCAGGAGGTCGGCGCCGCCAAGGAGTACCCCGGCGGGTTCTTCCTGCTGCGGATCCACTCCGGCGGCTACGCGCTCAACTTCTTCCGGGCCCGCGCCGCCGAGGCCATGGAGTGGAATGAGCGCAGCCGGCGCCAGGCCGGGGGACTGTGGCCGTACCACGCGCTCGGCCGCACGGTCGCCGACCGCAACAGCGTGGCCGTCCGCGACCTGTCCGGCATCAGCCGCCCGGCACAGCTGTCCGCGCCGCCCCGTTCGTCCCAGGGGATGACGGCCGTCCCGAGCCCCCGCCTGGACGTGGCCCAGCGAACGGCGCCTCCGTAGCGTGGGTGCATGTCGACCCTCTGGGAACTCATGCACGACTGCATCCCCGACGACCACGCCCGCCAGGTCACCTCCCGCTACTACCTCGACGAGGCCATGAGCTCGTCGAGGGCACCGGACCGGGTGGTCGACCTCGGGTGCGGGCGCGGTACCTCGGCCGGGCTCTTCCGCCGGCACGACCCCGAGGTGCGGTGGGTGGGCCTCGACATCCGCGACTCCCGGGAGGCCGCGCAGCGCCCAGCGGGAGGCGACCCGGTGGTGTACTTCGACGGCGTCAACATGCCGCTGCGCTCGAACGCCGTACCGCTGATCTACTCACACCAGGTCTTCGAGCATGTCGCCCGGCCCAGGGAACTGCTCGCGGAGGTGGGCAGAGTGCTGCGTCCGGGCGGGCTGTTCATCGGCAGCACCTCCCAGTTCGAGCCCTACCACTCCTTCAGCCTGTGGAACTACACGCCGTACGGCTTCCGGGTGCTGGTGGAGGAGGCAGGACTCGTCCTGGAGGAGATCCGGCCGTCGCTCGACGGCGTGACACTGATCATGCGTACCTACCACGGCACGCGGAAGCAGGATTACGGCCTGTTCTGGCGGAAGGAATCGCCGCTCAACACGGAGATCGACACCTGGGCGCGCGAGAGCCGGCGGAACATGGCCCTGGTGAACCTGCGCAAGCTCACCTTCTGCGGACAGTTCGCGTTCCGGGTGAGCAAGCCGGGACCGAGCGCCTGACACCGCCGCCCGCACGGGTGGGGGCCCTCGAACTCCGTTGCGATACGGCGCCGCCGTCCCCCATGATCAGCGGTATGCCCACCTTCACCGCGGCGGACGGGACCCGCCTCGCCTACCACGTCAGAGGCGAGGGCGAACCGCTCGTCGTGCTGCCGGGCGGCCCCATGCGTGCCTCCGACTACCTCGGGGACCTGGGCGGGATGGCCGCCCACCGCCTGCTGATCCTGCTCGATCTGCGGGGGACCGGCGACTCCGCGGTGCCCGCCGACCCCGCGTCGTACCGCTGTGACCGGCAGGTCGACGACGTGGAGATGTTGCGGGCCCACATAGGGCTCGACCACATGGACGTACTGTCGCACTCGGCGGGCGCGAGCCTGGCGACCCTGTACGCGGCGGCCCATCCGCACCGGGTGCGGCGGCTCGCGCTGATCACCGGCAATCCCTCGGCGCTCGGCCTGAGGACCACGCCCGAGGAGCGGCTGACGGCGGCCCGGCAGCGGTCTGGGGAGCCCTGGTTCGACAAGGCGTTCCCCGCGCTGGAGGCATGGCTCACCGGCACCGGGGACTTCGACGAGGCGTTCGTGCCCTTCTTCTACGGCCGTTGGGACGACACCGCCCGGGCCCATGACGCGGCCGCCGAGGAACAGACCAACGACGAGGCAGGCGAGCGCTACTTCGCCGAAGGCGCCTTCACACCCGGCGCCACCCGGACCGCCCTGCGCGCCCTCACCGCCCCCGTCCTGCTGTACGCGGGCGAACTCGACGGCGGACCCAGCCCGGCGCTGGCCCGGCGCGCCGCCGAGGCCTTCCCGAACGCCGAGGTCACCGTCCACCCCGGCGCCGGTCACTACCCCTGGCTCGACGAGCCCGAAGGGTTCGTCCGCCGTACCCTCGGCTTCCTGGACGCCTGAGCCGCGCTCAGTCCCGCGGCCCGAATGCCTTCAGGGAGCGCTTGCGGAACTGGTTCATCGCCCAGATCGGGGCGTCCCCGGCCGGCTTCGGACCCGGCGTCCAGCCCCAGCCGGCGACCCGGTCCAGGACCTTCCGGTCATGGGCGACGATCGTGGTCGGGACGTCCCCGCGCGGGCTGCCCGCGACGACCTCCGGGCGGGGCTGGTGGTCGCCGAGGAACACCAGGACCGTGGTCTGGTCGGCGTAGCGCCGCATGAACCCGAACAGGCCGCGCAGCGAGTACTCGACGGAGTCCGGGTACTCGGTGCGCACGCGCTCCGTGTCCTTCCAGACCTCCGCCGGGTCTTGCCCGCCTTCCGGATCGGCCCGAAGACCGAGCCGTCGCCCAGATGCCGTCGTGACACTGTGCGTGATCCATGTCGAATCGTGCGCACAGAGTACGGCCCCCGGACCGCCGCGCCGCGGTGGTACACCCGTGCGTCCTACCGGTCGGCGGCGACCGCCACCGCGCGCGCCCACCGGTAGTCCGCCTTGCCGCTCGGCGACCGCCGGATGGACTCGGTGATCACCAGCTGACGGGGGATCTTGTATCCGGCCAGCTGGGTACGGCAGTGGGTCTGGATGTCCGTGAGAGAGGGCCGCACGGCGCCCTCGCGCAGCTGCACCACGGCCGCCACATGGTTGCCCCACTTGGCGTCCGGCACCCCGGCCACCAACGCGTCGTACACGTCCGGATGGGACTTCAGGGCCTGCTCGACCTCCTCCGGGTAGACCTTCTCGCCCCCGGTGTTGATGCACTGCGAGCCCCGGCCGAGCACCGTGACGACACCGTCCTCGTCGACCGTTCCCATGTCACCGAGGAGCACCCAGCGCCGGCCGTCCTTCTCGAAGAAGGTCTCGGCCGTTTTCCGCGGGTCGTTGTAGTAGCCGAGCGGCACATGGCCGCACTGCGCGACCCGGCCGATCTCGCCCGGCGCGACCGGCTCGTGGGTGGCCGGGTCGACCACCTGCGTACGGGAGTTGACGCGGACGCGGAACCGGCTGCCGGCCCCGGAGTCGTTCGTCGCGGTGCCGTTGAAGCCGGACTCGGAGGATCCGAAGTTGTTGAGCAGCATGCAGTTCGGGACGAGTTCGCTGAACTGCCGGCGCACCGTCTCGGAGAGGATCGCGCCGGAGGAGGAGACACTGAACATGGAGGAGCAGTCGGTGCCCTTCAGCGGCCCTCTCAGAGCGTCGATCAGCGGGCGCAGCATCGCGTCGCCGACCAGGGACATGCTGGTGACCTTCTCCTTCTCGACGGTCCGGAGCACTTCCTCGGGCACGAACTTGCGGTGGATCACCACCCGTTGCCCGAAGTTGAAGCCGATGAACGTCGTGAGGGTCGACGTGCCGTGCATCAGCGGGGGAGTGGGGAAGAAGGTGATGCCGGTGCCGCCCGCCGCGACCCGCTCGGCCAGCTCCTGCGGCCGCTTCACCGGCTCACCGGTCGGCGCACCACCACCCAACCCGGCGAAGAACAGGTCCTCCTGACGCCAGATCACACCCTTGGGCATCCCGGTGGTGCCGCCGGTGTAGATGATGAACTGGTCGTCCGCCGAGCGCGCCGCGAAGCCCCGCCCGGGCGAGCCCGCCGCCTCGGCCTCCGCGAAGGACACGGCCTTCGGGCCCGAGTCCGGCTCGCCCACCCGCACCAGGTGCCGCAGCTTCGGCGCCCGCGGCAGCGCCGCCGCCACCCGGTCGCCGAACTCCGCGTCGAAGACCAGCGCGACCAGGTCGGCATCCTGATAGAGGTACACCAACTCCTCTTCCACGTAGCGGTAGTTGACGTTGACCGGTACGACCCGCGCCTTCAGGCAGCCGAGCACCGTCTGGAGGTACTCGACCCCGTTGTAGAGGTGAAGCCCGAGATGCTCGCCCGGGCGGATCCCACTGTCCACCAGATGGTGGCCGATGCGGTTGGCGGCCGCGTCAAGCTCCGCGTAGGTCAGCCGGCGCTCCTCGCCCGTGCCGGGGTGGTCGAGGTACACGAGCGCCTCGCGGTCCGCGGCCACGTCGACGACCGACTCGAACAGATCGGCAAGGTTGTACTCCACCGCTCCTCCTGACCCCGGCGACCATGGCGAACAAAGGCGCACTTGTCGGTTCGCCGGTCATCAGAGCAAAGGGCGCGGCAAGTGTGAAGGGTTCGCGCGAAGAAATCTGACTGACTGTCAGAAAACCCTTGAAGTGCCTCCCGCCCTACTGCAACCTGTTCTCGTTCCGGCAGAGGGGAGAGGTCCATGGGTGGGACGGAACACCTCACCGTACGGCGCCAGGGCGCCACACTGGTGCTCACGCTCAACAGGCCCGAGGCGAAGAACGCGCTGTCGATTTCCATGCTCGTCGGCCTGTACGACGGCTGGATCGAGGCCGACGAGGACGACACGGTCCGCTCGATCGTGCTCACCGGAGCAGGCGGCGCCTTCTGCGCCGGGATGGACCTCAAGGCGCTGGCCGGCAAGGGCATGGCGGGCGAGCACCTCCGCGACCGGCTGAAGGCCGACCCGGACCTGCACTGGAAGGCGATGCTCCGTCATCATCGCCCGCGCAAACCGGTGATCGCCGCCGTCGAGGGTTACTGCGTCGCGGGCGGCACCGAGATCCTCCAGGGCACCGACATCCGGGTCGCGGGCGAGTCCGCGACCTTCGGGCTCTTCGAGGTCAGACGGGGGCTCTTCCCGATCGGCGGCTCCACGGTCCGGCTCCAACGCCAGATCCCGCGCACCCACGCCCTGGAGATGCTGCTCACCGGACGGCCGTACACCGCCCGCGAAGCCGCCTCCGTCGGGCTCGTCGGCCATGTCGTCCCGGACGGTGGCGCGCTCGACAAGGCCCTGGAGATCGCCGAACAGATCAACGCCTGCGGCCCGCTGGCGGTCGAGGCGGTCAAGGCCTCTGTATACGAGACCGCGGAGCTGACCGAGACCGACGGGCTCGCCGCCGAACTCAAACGCGGCTGGCCGATCTTCGACACCGCCGACGCGAAGGAAGGCGCCCGCGCCTTCGCGGAGAAGCGGCCGCCCCTCTACAAGCGCCACTGAAGGAGACCGGGCATGCCCGAAGTCCTCAAAGCCCCGCTCGTCGTCGAGTTCCCCTTCACCCGCTCCCTCGGACCCGTCCAGAGCGCCTTCCTCACCGGCCTGCGCGAACGAGTCGTCCTCGGCGTGCGGACCGGCGACGGCCGCACCCTCGTCCCGCCCGTCGAGTACGACCCGGTCACCGCCGACGAGATCCGCGAACTGGTCGAGGTCGCCCCCACCGGCACCGTCACCACCTGGGCCTGGAACCACGAACCCCGCCGCGGCCAGCCCCTCGACACCCCCTTCGCCTGGGTCCTGGTCCGACTCGACGGCGCCGACACCGCACTGCTGCACGCCCTTGACGCCCCCGGCCCCGATGCCGTCCGCACCGGCATGCGAGTCCGCGTCCGCTGGGCCGAGGAGCGGTCGGGTGCCATCACCGACATCGCGTGCTTCGAACCGTACGACGGCGCGGCGGCCGAACCGACCGGCCACAGCGGCGAGTTCGAGGACGCCGTGCAAGGCATCGTCGCCCACGCCCGCCTCGACTACACCTACTCGCCCGGCCGCGCCCAGTCCGCCTACATCAACGCCCTCTCCACCCGGCGGACCTACGGCGAGCGCTGCCCCTCCTGCCGCAAGGTGTACGTCCCGCCGAGGGGTGCGTGCCCCACATGTGGGGTGGCCACATCAGAACAGGTCGAAGTGGGTCCCGGGGGCACGGTCACCACCTTCTGCATCGTCAACATCAAGGCGAAGAACCTCGACATCGAGGTGCCGTACGTCTACGGGCACATCGCCCTCGACGGCGCCGGCCTCGCCCTGCACGGCCGGATCGGCGGCATCCCCTACGACCAGGTGCGGATGGGCCTCAGGGTCGAGCCGGTGTGGACCGAGGGGGCCCGCTACCCCGACCACTACCGGCCCACCGGCGAACCCGACGCGGACTACGAGACATACAAGGAGCTGCTGTGACGAGGGAGGAAGCATCCGGCGCCCGGGACATCGCCGTCGTCGCCTTCGCGCAGACCGACCACCGGCGCACCAGCGAGGAGCTCTCCGAGGTGGAGATGCTCATGCCGGTCCTGCACGACGTACTCCAGCAGACCGGTCTGCGCACCGCCGACATCGGCTTCACCTGCTCCGGCTCCAGCGACTACCTGGCCGGCCGCGCCTTCTCCTTCACCCTCGCCCTCGACGGCGTCGGCGCGTGGCCGCCGATCTCCGAGTCGCACGTCGAGATGGACGGCGCCTGGGCGCTGTACGAGGCGTGGACCAAGCTGCTCACCGGGGACGCCGACACCGCACTCGTCTACTCGTACGGCAAGTCCTCACCGGGCTCTGTCCGGGACGTGCTCACCCGCCAGCTCGACCCCTACTACGTGGCCCCCCTCTGGCCGGACTCCGTCGCCCTCGCCGCGCTCCAGGCGCAGGCCTTGATCGACGCGGGCGAGACCGACGAGCCCGCGCTCTCCGCCGTCGGCGCCCGCAGCCGGGCCGATGCCGGTGCCAACTCCCATGCCCAGCTGCGGGGTCCGGTGCCCCAGGGCGACTACCTCGTACGACCGCTGCGCACCGGCGACTGCCCGCCCATCGGGGACGGGGCCGCCGCGGTGATCCTCGCGGCCGGGGAACGGGCCCGCGAGCTGTGCTCCCGGCCCGCCTGGATCCGGGGCATCGACCACCGCATCGAGGCGCACAGCCTCGGCGTCCGCGACCTGACCGACGCGCCGTCCGCCCGGCTCGCCGCCGAGCGGGCCGGCGCCTTCGAACGGCCCGTCGACACCGCCGAACTGCACGCCCCGTTCAGCTCCCAGGAGGTCGTCCTCCGCAGGGCGCTGCGGCTCGGCGACGACGTACGGGTGAACCCGTCCGGCGGGGCCCTCGCCGCCAACCCGATCATGGCCGCAGGGCTGATCCGCATCGGCGAGGCCGCCGCCCGCATCCACCGCGGCGACTCCGACCGCGCCCTCGCCCACGCCACCTCCGGGCCCTGTCTGCAGCAGAACCTGGTCGCCGTACTCGAAGGGGACCCACTGGAGAGCCCCTCTCAGGAAGGGGATCCGCGATGAGCAAGGAGCCCGTGGCCGTCGTAGGGATCGGCCAGACCAAGCACGTGGCGGCCCGGCGGGACGTGTCGATCGCCGGACTGGTCCGGGAGGCCGCGCAACGCGCGCTCGACGACGCCGAGTTGGCCTGGGCCGGCGTCGACGCCGTCGTCATCGGCAAGGCACCCGACTTCTTCGAGGGCGTGATGATGCCCGAGCTGTACCTGGCGGACGCGCTGGGGGCGGTCGGCAAACCCATGTTGCGGGTCCACACAGCGGGGTCCGTCGGCGGCTCCACGGCACTCGTCGCGGCCAACCTGGTCGCCGCCCGCGTCCACTCCACCGTGCTGACCCTCGCCTTCGAAAAACAGTCCGAGTCCAACGCCATGTGGGGACTGTCCCTGCCGATCCCCTTCCAGCAGCCGCTGCTGGCGGGCGCGGGCGGTTTCTTCGCCCCCCATGTGCGGGCCTACATGCGGCGCACCGGCGCCCCCGACACGGTCGGCTCGCTGGTCGCCTACAAGGACCGCCGCAACGCGCTCAAGAACCCCTACGCCCACCTCCACGAGCACGACATCACTCTGGAGAAGGTCCAGGCGTCCCCCATGTTGTGGGACCCCATCCGCTACTCGGAGACCTGCCCCTCCTCCGACGGCGCCTGCGCCATGGTCCTCACCGACCGGGCCGGAGCCGTCCGCTCCCCGAAACCGCCCGCCTGGATGCTGGGCGGCGCCATGCGCAGCGAACCCACCCTGTTCGCGGGCAAGGACGCCGTCTCGCCGCAGGCCGGCAAGGACTGCGCGGCCGACGTCTACCGCCAGGCCGGTGTCGCCGACCCCCGCCGGGACATCGACGCCGTCGAGATGTACGTACCGTTCTCGTGGTACGAGCCCATGTGGCTGGAGAACCTCGGCTTCGCCGACGAGGGTGAAGGCTGGAAACTCACCGAATCGGGCGTCACCGAACTCGACGGGGACCTCCCCGTCAACATGTCGGGCGGTGTCCTCTCCACCAATCCGATCGGCGCCTCCGGCATGATCCGCTTCGCGGAGGCCGCCCTCCAGGTGCGTGGCCAGGCCGGAGAACACCAGGTGGACGGCGCCCGCAAGGTGCTCGGGCACGCCTACGGCGGCGGCTCCCAGTTCTTCTCGATGTGGCTGGTCGGCGCCGCGGCCCCCGACTCCTGAAAGGTCCCCTTCACGTGGCCTGTTGAGTGCCGGAACCGAAAGCTAGGCTGGCCGCGGACGACGAATTCGGGAGGAGCACGGACGTGGCCGAGAGCACCATCCAGCAGCAGTCGGTACTGGGCTGGGACAAGCCGGAGCTGGACCTCAGCGAGGCGGAGTGGCAGTCCAGCAGCCGTGGCGTGGGGGATGTCCAGATCGCCTTTGTCGAGGGATTCATCGCGATGCGCAACAGCGGCCGCCCGCAGAGCCCTTCCCTCATCTTCACCCCCGCCGAATGGGGCGCCTTCGTTTCGGGGGCCCGGGAGGGCGAGTTCGACCTGACCTGAGCGCCGCCTCCCCCCACGGTTCTGTCGGCAGAGAGGTGAACCGGGGGGTGTTCCGCAAGGATTTCCGGACACGTGACCGGCAGCGCCCTTCCGGGGCCGCAGCCTGCGACAGGCTGGCCCCGGACAGGGAAGGTCGTATTCCGGAGGTGGGCAATGAGCACTGCGCCGGTCATCGCCGCGGTGGACGGTTCGGACGACAGCCTGCGCGCCCTGGACTGGGCCCTTGACGCGGCCCGGCGACGGGCCGCGCCGCTGCGGGTGGTGCATGTGCGCCAGTACGCCGCGTGGGGGCAGCCGGACGTGCTGGTCGCCGGGGAGCCCGACGCGGCCGGCGACCCCGTCCTCGACGAGGCCCGCGACCGGCTGGTCGCCGACGCGGTGGGACCGGTCGCCGAGTACCCGGCCGTCGAGTACGTCGCCCTGGAGGGCGCTCCGTCCGCGCTGCTGCCCGAACTGGGCTCCGACGCCCAGCTGCTGGTGCTCGGCTCCCGGGGCCGCGGCGGCTTCGCCAGCCTGATCCTGGGCTCGAACGGCATGGCCGCCGCCCGCGACGCCCGGTGCCCGGTGGTCGTCGTACCCCGGCCGGGGCGGGAGGTGCACGACCAGCTGCCCGCGCAGCCCGGGCCCCGGGTCGTCGTCGGCGTGGACGTGGACAGCCCCGACGACGCCACCCTCGCCTTCGGCTTCGAGGAGGCCGTGTGGCGCGGCGCCCGGCTCCAGGTGATCGCCGCCTACCCGTGGCCGGTCCAGTTCTGGGCCACGGCCGGGGAGCTCGCCCCGCCGACCGTCGACCAGGACGAGGTCGAGCAGGAGACCCGCACCCTCGCCGAGGGCTTTCTCGCCCCGCACCTCAAGGAGTACCCGAACGTGCGCGCCGAGGTGCTCGCGCTGCCCGGAGACGCGGCCGGCGCCCTGGTCGCCGCCTCCAAGGACGCCGAACTGGTCGTCGTCGGCCGCCACCGCAGGCGCCTGCTCGCCCCTGCCCGCATGATGGGCTCGGTCACCCAGGCCGTCCTGCTGCACGCGGCCGGCCCCGTCGCGGTGATCCCGCCGTCGTCGTCCGAAGAGTCCTGAAGTGTCCCGTCAAGCCCCTTGGGTCAGTAACCGTCAGTAGGGGGCGGACCACGCTCATCGAGCGTACGCTGAGCTGCCTGTAAGCCACGGTGCGCGCCCGCTCCCCGCGCTCGCACATCACCGTGGCGGGGGGTGGTCATGGGACAGCGGGTCCTTCGCAACCGACGGACGCTCTACGAACGTGAGAGCGAACTCGCTGTCGTCGACGAGGCGTTGGCCGAGCTCACCGGTCTGAGCGCGGACGGCGCCACACCTGCCGACCGACCGCTCGGCGCAGTGCTGGCCTTCGCCGGCCGCGCCGGCATCGGCAAGACCGCCCTCCTCGCCGAGGTCCGCCGCCGCGCCACCGCGCAGGGCTGCACCGTGCTCTCCGCCCGCGGCGGCGACCAGGAACAGCGCGTCGCCTTCCACGTCGCCCGCCAGCTCCTGCAACCCCGCCTCGCCGGCGCCCCGGAGGCCGAACTCCGCGCCTCACTGGGCAGTTGGTACGACATCGTCGGTCCCGCACTCGGCCTCTGCGCCCCCACCGAGGGCGCCCCGCCCGACCAGCAGGGCCTGCGTGACGGCCTCGACTGGGTGCTCACCCACCTCGCCGTGCGCCGGGCGCCGATGGTCCTCGTCCTCGACGACGCACACTGGGCCGACCCCGAATCCCTGGGCTGGCTCGCCGCGTTCGCACCCCGCGCCGAGCAACTCCCGCTGCTCGTCGTCGTCGCCTACCGGCCCGAGGAACTCCCGGACCACGCCGAGTCGTTGCGCGGACTGCCCGGCCGGGCCGGCGGCCGCCCGCACGACCTGGAACCGCTCAGCGCCGACGCCGTCGCCGGCCTGGTCCGCGAGAGCCTCGGCGCCCACGCCGACGACACGTTCTGCCACGAGTGCTGGGCCGTCACCGCCGGCAACCCCTTCGAGACCGTCGAACTGACCGCCAAGGTCCACGACCGCGGCCTCGACCCCACCGAAGCCGGCGCACCCCTGCTGCGCGACCTCGCCGCCGCCGTCAAGGGCAGCGGGCTGATCGCCCGCCTCGAACGCCTCGGCCCCTCCACCGTCCGGTTCGCCTGGGCCTGCGCGGTGCTCGGCACCGAGATCCATCACGCGCTCGCCGCCGCCGTCGCCGGCCTCGGCCACGAGGAGGCCGCGGACGCCGCCGACGCCCTGCGCGGCGCCCGCGTCCTCACCGGCGCCGAGACCCTGGAGTTCGTCCACCCGCTGATCGCCACCGCCGTCTACCGGGCCATCCCGCCCGGCGTCCGGGTCGCCCTGCACGGCCAGGCCGCCTGGTGCGTCACCGACGACGGGCAGAGCGCCGCCACCGCCGCCCGCCACCTCCTCGAGACCCACCCCGAGGGCGACACCTGGGTCGTCCAGAGACTGCGCGCCGCCGCCGGCGAGACCCTGCGGGCCGGCGCCCCCGACGCCGCCTGCCGCTACCTCGCCCGCGCCCTGCGCGAACCCCCGCCCGCCAAGGACCGCGCCGCCGTCCTCTACGAACTCGGCAGCGCCTCCCTGCTCACCGAACCCGCCACCACCGTCAACCACCTGCGCGCGGCCCTGGCGGAACCGATCGCCGAACCCGAGCTACGCCAGAACATCGTCTACCGGCTCTCCCAGGTTCTCGCCCACAGCGACCGGCTCGCCGAGGCCTCCGAGAGCCTCGCCCGGGAGATCCGGGTGAGCGGCGACGCCCGGGTCCGGCTGCGGATGCTCTCCGAACAGTTCATGTGGGACGCCTTCCGCGCCGACGAACCCGACCACCCCTCCCGCTCCCGCCGGCTCGCCCGGCTCGCCGACCGGCTCCAGGGCCGCGACCTCACCGAGCGCTACATCATCGGTCTGCGCACCTGGGACGCGGTCCAGCGCGGCGAACCCGCGTCCGTCGCCCTCCGGCACGCCGAACGCGCCCTCGCCGGCGGCCTCGGCTGGGCCGAACCGGACCGCGGTTTCGAGGTCCCCGTCCTGGTCGCCCTCGCCTTCACGTACGCCGACCGGCCGGACCGCACCGAGGAACTCTTCGCCGCCGGCACCGCCGACTTCGAACGCCAGGGCTGGCGCGGCGCGCACCTCTCGTTCGCCTACACGCTCCTCGGATACGTCCGCTACCGGCGCGGCCGCCTCGCCGAGGCCGAGGAACTGGTCCGCTCCGGACTGCGCCTCGCCGAACGCGTCGGCCCCGGCACCCCCGTCCACTGGTACGCGGTCGGCACCCTCGTCCAGACCCTCCTCGCCCGCGGCCGTACCGACGAGGCGACCCGGCTCGCCGAGGACCACTCCTTCCACGAGCCCTTCCCGGCGGCCGTGGTCTTCCCCGACGTCCAGACGGTCTACGGTGAACTGCTCCTCGCCCGTGGCCTCACCGAGGACGCGGCGGCCGAGCTCGCGGCCGCGGGTCGCCGCCTCGAACCACGCGGCATCCGCAACCCGGCGTGGTGCCCCTGGCAGCTCCACCTGGCCCGCGCCGAAAGCCACGACACACCCGGCCGCGCCCTGGCCACGGCCCTGGAAGCGGTCGGCCGCGCCCGCCAGTTCGGCGCCCCGTCGGCGATCGGCCAGGCCCTGCGCACAGCGGCGGAGGTCTCGACGGGCCCGGCCCGCCTGACCTACCTGAAGGAGGCGGTGACCCACCTGGAACGCTCCCCGGCAGCCTACGAACTCGCGTGCGCGCTGGTAGCCCTGGGCACAGCGCTCCATGACCCCGCCCACCTCCGCAGGGGCCTGGAAACAGCCGAACAGTGCGGGGCGGACGGCCTGGCGGACGAGGCACGAGCCGAGCTCGCCTCCACTATGAAACAGGCGGAGGGGGCAACCCCATAGGGCCTGTCTGACAATGCCCGTCTGCCTCGCGACGCCATGCACGCACTCTCGCCGCACCGGGCGCAGACCCAAGTACGTCCAGTACGAGTGCCTACGCCCGGCAACTCCCCCAGCCTCCGGCCGGGGGGAACCCCCAGAGCACGCACCTGACGCCGCGAGGCCGCCCTCCGGGCGACGACGGGAATTGTCAGACAGGCCCTCGGGCCGCGGGACGGTATCCGACATGCGGCTCCGCCGCTCGGGCGCGACCGGCCACGACGCTGCCGCCGCCACCACACAACCGCCACCTGGCACGGCGCCCACCACCCGGCCCGGCACCGCCAGAGGCAGTCGCCCCGTACCATGGACCGCATGTCGTTCCTCCGTCGCCGCAGCGCCACTCCCGCCGGCCCCGACTTCGACGTACTGGCCATGGACCCGGGCGACTGGCCCGGCAACCTCGGCGCCGGGCTGCTGCCCGCCCCCGACGGCACCTGCCAGGGCGTCTTCCTGCGCTACGACCTCTTCGGCGGCCGCGGCCCCGCGATGATCATCGGCAACCTCCCCGAGGGCTCCCCGGCCCGTGAGGTCGCGGAGGACGAGATCCCCTTCGAGGTCGGCCAGCTCCTGCTGGCGCTGGAGAACGACGAGGACGTCACCGTCGTGGGCACCGAGGACATGCCGGTCCTGCAGGGCGACAACCTGCTGATCGTGCGCCGGCTCAAGCTCTCCGAGAGCCGGATCTCCTGCGTCCAGTTCGACCGCAGCGACGGCGTCCTGGTGACCATCGCCGCCTGGGACCGCCCGATCACGGACGACCTGTACGCCCTGCTGAAACCGCTCCCGGCGGAGCTGTTCCAGCAGGGCTGACGAGGGTTACCTCCTGACCCACCGGCTGGCCGGCGTCACCGTCACGTCGGCCGCGCGGACGAACGCGACCCGGTGGCCGTACTGGATCTCGTAGTACAGGTCCTTGCCGGCCACGACCAGGTGCGAGGCGGTGTCGAAGGTGACCGCGTAGTAGTACTCGCCCGGCACCTCGTCACCGACCACGTACTCCTGGCCCGCGGGAATGGTGTACGGCAGCGCCGACACCGCCTGGGCAGGTACCCCGGAGGGGTACGCGGCCGCCTCCGGATAGGCACGGCCGTACACCGGGACGCTGGTCAGACCCGCCTTCGGCGTCACCACCAGCCCTGCGGCGGTCACCGCCGTCGGCGCCTTCGCCGGGTTCTTGAACCAGGCCTTCTGCCCCAGGTACCAGATCGCCGTCCAGTCGCCCCAGGTGTCCGCCACCGCGTACTGCTGGCCGGTGGAGGCCCGCGAGGAGATGTCGTTCACGTCGGCCGTCGGTGTCGTACCGAGACCGATGTCCTTGATCAGGGCCGAGCTCTCGTCGTGGTCGGAGTACAGCCGTACCTCGCTGGAACCGTGCACGGCGCACGGCTGGCCCTTGGTGACACAGCCCGTGTACGTCGGCTGGTTCGTGGCGTAGTCCGGCAGGATCGTCACCAGACCGCCCTTCTTGCCCGCCGTGCGCTTGAAGGGGTGCTCCAGCAGCTCGAAGTAGTGCCGCCAGTCCCAGTACGGGCCGGGGTCGGTGTGCATCCCGGGGATCGTGGAGGTGGTCGGTCCCGGCACGTTGTCGTGGCCGAGGATGTGCTGCCGGTCCAGCGGAATGCCGTACTTGGCGGTCAGGTACTTCACCAGCCGCGCCGACGAGCGGTACATCGCCTCCGTGTACCAGGCGTCCGGAGAGGCGAGGAAGCCCTCGTGCTCGATGCCGATCGACTTGGCGTTGATGTACCAGTTGCCCGCGTGCCAGGCCACGTCCTTCGCCTTGACGTGCTGGGCGATCAGACCGTCTGTCGAGCGGACGGTGTAGTTCCAGGACACATAGGTCGGGTCCTGGATCAGGTTGATGGTCCCGTCCCAGGCGCCTTCCGTGTCATGGATGATGATGTACTTGATGCTCTGCGAGACCGGCCGGTCGCCGACGTCGTGATTGCCGTAGTCGTTGTCCCCGAACTCCTCGTAGGGCGCCGGGATCCATTCGCACGACACCGTTGTCGGGCATTCCGTGTCGTCCGCCGCCACCGTGCGCAGCCCGGTCAGCTTCAGCTGCGCGGTGTCGGCCTTCAGGTCCGGCTGGGCGGCGAGGGCGACCACCTGTCCCTCGTCCGTGGTGCGCTCCTCGCCCGTGTGGAGGACGTCGAACACGTCGTTCGCGTACGCCGCCGCGGTCGCCGTGTCGTCGGCGCCGGAGAAGCGGGCGACCGCGCCGTACCATTCGGCCGGGTCGGCGCTGAGCGGCTGGTGCAGGGACTGCTGGGCGGCCGCGAGCAGGGCGGCGCCGCCGGCCACGTTCGCCGCCGGGTCGGTGCGCAGCTCCGCCGCCGGGATACCGGTCAGCCCGGCGGCCCGGACGAGGGTCTTGAGACGGGCCGGGAGCGCGGAGTTCGCCGGCACCTTGACGCTGGGGTGCAGGGCCGGGCGGGCGCTGTCGCCGCGGGCGTCCTCGGTGCCGTCGGCGAAGTGCTCGGTGGTGGTGGCCAGCGCGGTGCGCGCGTCGGTGAGGTGCATCGGGCCGTAGCCGCCCGTCACACTCGGCGCGCCGTCGTGGGTGTCCCAGCGGGACTGGAGATAGGAGACAGCCAGCAGAACGCTCTGCGGCACGTGGTACTCGGTGGCGGCCGACGCGAACGCACGCTGAAGCAGTCCGGCGGACGACGCGGTCTCGCCGGGGGGCGGAGCGGCGCCCAGCAACGGCAACAGCAGCGCCGCGGAGGCTACGGCACCGGCCGCCCTCCGTAGATGTCTGCCGCCGCGCGTGGGCGCTGGCTCGGTGACGGATCCTCGCAAGACGGCCTCCTGGGGCGATCGGGCGCGGCGGGGCGTGCGGGGCTGAGCGTGGCTCAGTGGTACCGGCTGGCCGACGATCCGTCAATCATGCCCAGAGAAGGGAGAATTCCCATGTCATACGATGATCGTGGGAGTTTCGCGGCGGAGGCTCCCGGCCTGCGCGGCGTCAGTGGCGTACACCAGTGTGAGCGGTACGGCCACCCGGGAAATCCGAGAAATCCGCGGTGCGCAGTTGCCCTGAGCACACCGCGGATCCTCGTCCCCGTCAGCGAGTGCCGACCGCCGCGCGCACGGCCCGCCGGGCCAGCTGGCAGTCGTCGTGCAGCCGCCGGAGCAACAGCCGCTGTTCCTCGCCGGTCGGCGCGGCACCCGGGTGGGCCATACCCGGTGCCGCCGGGGTCGCGTCGTGCATCGAACGCTGCACGGCGGTCTCGTACGTCCGGATCTCCCGGGTGAGGACCAGCATCAGGTTCACCAGGAAGGCGTCCCGGGACGCGGGCCCCGCCGACTGGGCGATCTGGCTGATCTGACGACGCGCCACCGGGGCGTCCCCCAGAACCGACCAGAGCGTCGCCAGGTCGTATCCCGGCAGATACCAGCCCGCGTGCTCCCAGTCCACCAGTACTGGACCGGCCGGCGACAGCAGGATGTTCGAGAGCAGGGCGTCGCCGTGGCAGAACTGGCCCATTCCCTGTCGGCCCGCCGCGACCGCGATGCCGTGCAGCAGCTTCTGCAGGTCACCCATGTCCCGGTCGGTGAGCAGACCCAGCTCGTGGTACCGGGAGATACGGGCCGCGTAGTCCACGGGCGCGTCGAAGGTGCCCGCCGGAGGTCGCCACGCGTTCAGCCGGCAGATCGCGCCGAGAGCGGCCCGGATGTCCGCCCGGGGCGGAGCCTCCGCCGGGTGGCGCTGTACCGCCGCCACCCGCCCTGGCATCCGCTCGATCACCAGCGTGCAGTTGTCCGGGTCTGCCGCGATCAGCCTCGGCACCCGGATCGGCGGCCGGTGCCGGACGAACGAGCGGTATGCGGCTATTTCGTGGCGGATCCGCTCCGC
Source organism: Streptomyces sp. NPDC096040 (assembly GCF_040303265.1). Classification (NCBI taxonomy): domain Bacteria; kingdom Bacillati; phylum Actinomycetota; class Actinomycetes; order Kitasatosporales; family Streptomycetaceae; genus Streptomyces; species Streptomyces sp. NPDC096040. The sequence continues at coordinate 117,658 of NZ_JBEOTA010000011.1, read as the reverse complement.
CCAGGCGGGGGATTGGTCCAGTAGACACTTCGCTACGGCCGTGCTGCGCCCCGTCGTCCCGACGAGGATCACGGACCGCCCGGAGCGCCGCAGCACCTGCACCGGAGCGAACTCCGGGCAGATCCGGTGCACCGACGCGATCGCGGTGCGCAGCTGTGCGCCCTGGGGGCCGGACAAGTCGAGTCTCCCGCTGAGCGGTTGGGTGCCTGGAACCGCGGCGCGCCGTGGCCGGCCCACGACCGGTACGGCGGCCCCGGTACGGGCGGGGTCGAGATAGGGTCCGCTGCCCGCCGGGCGGGGGCGCAGCGTCCGGGGCGGGGCGGACACGGAGGACGATGCTGCGTACATGGGCGATACAGATCCCTTCGTGTACCTGCGGTGCCTGCCTGAGAAGTCCTGCGAGAGGTCCTCGGCGCCCACCCGGCCCGGCCGCCCGGACACACCCTGGGGAGTGTGCCCGTCGAGTGGCGACCGGGTCGGGGTGGCGCGTTCCTACCTGACACCCGTTGCCCAGTGGCACACCATCTGGCGCACCCTGGCGAACCGTGGCGAATAGTCGCCCGGCAACTGGCACGGGGCTACTGTCAACTCAGCCGAGAACCTGGGGGCTTGACGTGAGCGGACAATCCAACACCCGTCTCTCGGACCTGTTCGGCCTGGCCGGCTGGTCCAAGGGCGAACTCGCGAGGCTGGTCAACCGGCAGGCGGCGGCCATGGGCCACCCCCAGCTGGCGACCGACACCTCGCGGGTGCGGCGGTGGATCGACACGGGAGAGATCCCGCGCGATCCGGTGCCGCGGGTGCTGGCGGCCCTGTTCACCGAGCGTCTCGGCCGTGTCGTGACCATCGAGGACCTCGGTCTGGTACGGCACGGGCGTACGGGAAAACGGTCGGACGACGGGAACGTGGAACATCCCGACGGCATGCCGTGGGCGCCCGAACGAACCGCCGCGGTCCTCACCGAATTCACGGGAATGGACCTCATGCTCAACCGACGCGGCTTGGTGGGCGCGGGTGCCGCGCTCACCGCGGGATCCGTACTCAGCAGCGCCATGCACGACTGGCTGCACACCGACCCCACGCTCAAGGCCGACGCCCCCGTCCTCGACGACCCTCTGCACGCCGACCCCGCTGGGTTCGACCGCTACGAGGCCGCCCCCATCGGGTCCGAGGAGATCGAGGAACTGGAGCGTTCCGTCGAGGTGTTCCGCGCCTGGGACGCGGCCCGTGGCGGCGGGCTGCAGCGCAAGGCCGTGGTGGGACAGCTCAACGAGGTGGGCGGCATGCTCGCCTACCGCCACCCCGACCATCTCCAGCGGCGCCTGTGGGGCGTCGCCGCCAATCTCGCCGTCCTCGCGGGCTGGATGTCGCACGACGTCGGCCTGGAGCCCACGGCCCAGAAGTACTTCGTCATCGCCGCCCACGCGGCCCGTGAGGGCGGTGACCGGCCGCGTGCCGGCGAGGCGCTCTCCAGAGCGGCTCGCCAGATGGTACATCTCGGCCGGCCCGACGACGCGCTGGATCTGATGAAGCTCGCCAAGTCCGGCTCGGGCGACGAGGTGCTGCCACGCACCAGGGCGATGCTCTACACCATCGAGGCCTGGGCGCAGGCGTCGATGGGCAGGGGCCAGGCGATGCGCCGCACCCTCGGCCAGGCGGAGGACCTCTTCGTCTCCGACCGGGGCGACGTGCCGCCGCCGAGCTGGATGCAGATGTTCAAAGAAGAGGATCTGTACGGCATGCAGGCCCTGGCCTACCGCACGCTGGCCGAGCACGACCCGAGCGCGGCCGTACACGCCCAGCACTTCGCGGAGAAGGCCCTGGCGCTGAGGGTCGACGGCCGGCAGCGGTCGAAGATCTTCGACTTCCTGTCCATGGCGTCCGCCTGCTTCATCGCGGACGACCCCGAACAGGCGGACCGCTACGCACGGTTGGCCCTGATGTCGATGGGATCGAACTCCTCCCACCGCACCTGGGACCGGCTGCGCCAGATGTACCGGCTCACCGCCGAATACTCCGGCTACCCGAAGATCCAGGAACTGAGGGAGGAGATCAAGCTCGTCCTGCCCAAGGCCAGGAGCAGGGGGACGAACAACAGCGCACAGGCGTAGGGAGCCTGTACGCATTGTGACGCGCGCCGGCAGACTCGCGTGCGCCGACTGATCCGGGTGGCGCCGGCTGCCCTTACTCACTCACCTTGGCGATGAGCACGCAGGCCTCGTCCTCGCGCCCGGTCTCGCCGAACTCCTCGATCACGGTCCTGACACAGTCGTGGGCGGTGCGTGCCGCTCCGAACCGCGGCGCCATGCCGAGGAGACGGTCCAGGGAGTCCGCCGCGCTGTGCCCGGGCAGCAGTCCGTCGGTGTGCAGCAGGAGCAGGTCGCCGGGTTCCAGGGTCACTTCGGCCTGCCCGTAACCGGCTCCCGAGGTGGCGCCGAGCAGGACGCCGTCCGGCGCGCTCAGCACGCACCCCGTCCCGCCGCGGAACAGCAGCGGGGCGGGGTGTCCTGCCTGTGCCCAGGTCAGGGTGCGGGTCAGGGGGCGGTAGCGGCAGCAGACGGCGCTGCCCAGCGCGGGCTGCACGGTGGTGTCGAGCAACTGGTTCAGCAGGGACATGAGTTGCCCCGGCCCGGCGCCGGCCATCGCCATGCCGCGTACGGCGCCCAGCAGCATCGCCATGCCCGAGGTGACGGCGACACCGTGTCCGGTGAGGTCGCCGACGCTGAGCAGGGTGTCGCCGTCGGGCAGCTCCAGCGCGTCGTACCAGTCGCCGCCGAGCAGGGCGCCGGCCCCCGACGGCAGGTGACGGGCGGCGGCTTCCAGGGCGCCCGGGCCCCGGCGCGGCAGCCGCAGCGCACCGCGGCCCGGCGGCAGCACGGCTTCCTGCAGCTCGGCCGCGAGCCGCTGCTCGGTCCGGTCCTGTCGGTGCTGGTGCCGCATCGAGTCACGGGTCTCGCGCACCGTACGCTGGCTGCGCCGCAGCTCGCTGACGTCCCGCAGCACGGCCCACATCGAGGCGGTGCTGCCGTCGCCGCCGAGCACCGGCTCGCCCATCATGTGCACGGTCCGCACGTGTCCGTCGGGCCGCAGGACGCGGAACTCGCCGTCGATCGGCTTGGCGTCGACCAGGCAGTCGGTGACCATCGCGGTCAGCCCGGGCCGGTCCTCGTCCACTACCAGTGAGGGCAGTTCGTCGAGGGTGAGCGCGGGCGCGGCCGGGTCGCGGCCGAGGATCTGGTAGAGCTCACCGGACCAACTTGCCTCGTCCGTCAGGAGGTTCCACTCCGCGCTGCCGACCCTGCTGAGCAGCGAACCGTGCGGAATGCCGACCGGCGCCGACGGGTGCGCGAGCCCGGCGTCCGGGACGGGCGGCAGCGGCGCGGGGCCGTCCCGCAGCTGCGCCAAGTGCTCGTCCAGATCGTTGAGTTGATGCAGCGCGAGGTCGCAGAGCGCCCGCTGCCAGCGATCCCGGGGATCCGAACCGTCGCTCCGGGTGTCCCGCCGTACGGCGTCCACGTCGCCCTTGAGCCGCCGCGTCTGCGATATCAACGCCTCGACCGAGCCGTGCCCGGGCGGCTGGGCGGCGGGGCGGTCCGCGGAGACATGGGACGGCATGACGCACTCCGATGGGGGGACGGTACGGCCAGGACGGGCGGGGGACCGGTTACGACTGTTGCACAGCCTGCGACGCCCCGTAAGGGATTTGGCAACACACGATCCGGTGGTGCTTCTGGCATATGCCAGAGTCTTCACGGGCTGGTGGACCCCCATGAAAGACGTAGCGGCCGGACGGGGCAAGTCGTAGGCGCACTACGTGACTTGGCCTACATTCAAGGCCGTCCGTGTAGCGCTCGGGCGACTGTTCGACGCGCCTGTGTTCGCAGTGTCGCGGTCTCGGCCAACCGCGGAAATCTGTCCGGATTTCGCGTCATGCGAAGGGCACCTGTGGAGTCCTACAGGCATGGACATCACTTTCGAGCAACCCGCCCGCGCCCGGCTGATCACCGCCGAGGACCAGGAGGTCCCGGTGCCCGCCACGCTCCGGTACACCTCCGGTGATCCGCTGGCCGTGTTCGTCGACTTCCCCGCCGAGGTCACCCTCGGCGGGGAGGAGGTCACCTGGACCTTCGCGCGCTCGCTGCTGGACCAGGGCCTCGATGTCCCCGCCGGACGCGGGGACGTGCACATCTGGCCCTGCGGCCGGGGCCGTACGGCCGTGGAGTTCCACTCGCCGCACGGGCTCGCCCTGCTCCAGTTCGACACTCAGGCACTCTTCCGTTTCCTGCAGCGCACCCACGAGGTGGTGGCACCGGGGGAGGAGGACGTCGAGGCGGTCGTGGAGCGGGGCCTGAGCACCTTGTTCGGGGGCGTGTGAGAGCGATCCGGCGCTGCCGACGCGTATTTTGACTTTTGTTCACTCCCGCCTCACCGCTCCGGCCTGGACCTTGGTGAACGGTCCGTGCACCCTTGCGCGCGGTGTGCCACAGGGGCACACCCGTGACGAGGACGGGGCGAATGACACCGATCAGCCGAAGAGGCTTCGTGGGACTGGGCGCTTCCGTGGCGGCGGGCATGGCGGTAAGTGCCGCCGGCCCACGGACGGCGGCCGCGGCCCAGAGCACGGCGACCGGCACGATCTCGGACGTGAAGCACGTGGTCGTCCTGATGCAGGAGAACCGCAGCTTCGACCACTACTTCGGGCGCCTCAAGGGCGTCCGCGGCTTCGCGGACCGCAGCGGCATCACCCTGAGCGGCGGCTACCCGGTCTTCAACCAGCCCAACGGCTCCGGCCGGCAGTACCCGTGGAAGCTGAGCGCCACCCCCGACGCGGGCGGTCAGGACGGCGAGACCCTCGCCCAGTGCAACGGCGATCTGCCGCACTCCTGGTCCTCCCAGCACTCCGCCTGGAACAAGGGCCGCCTCGACAACTGGGTCGCGGGAGTCGGCAATGTGCGGTCGCTCGGCTATCTGGACCGCTCCGACATCCCCTTCCACTACGCGCTCGCCGACAACTACACGATCTGCGACGCCTACTTCTGCTCCACCCTCAGCGCCACCGGCCCCAACCGCACCTACCTGTGGAGCGGCAAGGTCGACTCCGCCAGCTACGACGGCGGTGACGAGTCCGGACTGACCTGGCAGAACTACGCCGAGGCACTGCAGAACGCCGGGGTGACCTGGAAGGTCTACCAGAACGCCCAGGACAACTACGGGGACAACGGCTGCGCCTACTTCAAGAACTTCGCCGGCGCCAAGGCGGGCAACCCGCTGTACGACCGGGGCATGGCCTCCGTCCCCGGGGTGACGGGCTCCACCCCCGACGACATCGCCGCCGCGATCAGGGCCGACGCCGTCGCCGGCACCCTTCCGCAGGTCTCCTGGGTGGTCGCCAACCAGGCGTTCTCCGAGCACCCCTACGCCCCGCCCGGCGACGGTGCCCACTTCGTCAACCTGGTCTACCAGGCGCTCGCCGCCGACGAGGACGTCTTCAACTCGACCGTCCTGTTCCTCAACTACGACGAGAACGACGGCTACTTCGACCACGTCCCGCCCCCGGCGCCGCCTGCCGGCACGGCCGATGAGTTCCTGAACGGCGTGCCCTACGGCTTCGGGTTCCGCGTCCCGATGATCGTCATCTCGCCCTGGACGCGCGGCGGCTGGGTCTCCTCCGAGGTCTTCGAGCACACCTCGGTGCTCCGATTCCTGGAGACCTGGACCGCGGCCCTCGGCAAGCCCGCCAACTGCCCCAACATCAGCGCCTGGCGGCGCACGGTGAGCGGCGACCTGACCGGCGTCTTCGACTTCACCAACCCGGTCTACGGCGCCGTCTCCCTACCCGCGACCAGCGTGATCGGCTACTCCACCTGCGGCCCGCTGCCCAACCCGGTGCCCACCACCAACGCCCTGCCCACCCAGGAGTCCGGCACCCGCCCGGCCCGCGCGCTGCCCTACCAGCCCAACGGGTACCTGGACCACCTGGAGTTCGGGACCGGCGGCAAGATCCTCGCCTGGTTCACCATGGCCAACCAGGGCGCCCCGGCGACCCGGGCAGCCCACCTCTCCATCCACCCGAACGCCTACCGGGACACCACGCCCTGGCAGTACACGGTGGCCGCGGGCGGAACCGCCTCGGACTACTTCAACATCGGCACGGGCTACGGCGGCGGCAAGTACGACCTGACCATGGCCGGCCCCAACCGCTTCCTGCGCCGCTTCCAGGGCGACGCCACCAAGGCCGGCAAGTCCGCCGAGGTGAGCACCCGTTACGCCGTCGAACCCGGCACTGGCAAGCTCGCCATCTGGTTCAAGCTGACCAACTCGGGTGCCGTGCCGGTGAAGTTCACGATCATCTCGAACAACTACCGCACCGACGGCCCATGGACGTACCCGGTCGCGGCCGGTGCCTCGGTCGAGGACTACTTCAACGCCGTCGCCTACCAGGGCGGCTGGTACGACTTCACGGTCACGGTGGACTCCGACGCGACCTGGTCGCGCCGGTTCACCGGCCATCTGGAGACGGGCTCCGCGAGCGTCAGCGGCTGACGCCTTCGGCGTACAGGTCCGGGCGCGGGGCGAGTTCGACGGTCGTACGGCCGCCGGACTCCAGCGCCCGGACCCCGGCCTCGGCGACCACGGAGGACGCGTAGCCGTCCCAGGCGCTCGGCCCGGTGACCCGGCCCTGCCGGGTGGCGTCCACCCAGGACTGCACCTCGCGGTCGTAGGCGTCGGCGAACCGCACCAGATAGTCCTGCGGCACCTCCTCGCGGGCGGCGCCGGCCGAGGTGACCAGCATGGTGTGGTCCTCGCCGATCCGGGCGCTGCCCCGCTCGCAGACCGCCTCGCAGCGCACCTGGTAGCCGAAGCCGCAGTTGACGAAGACCTCGACGTCGACGAGGGCGCCGCCGTCGGTCTCGAAGAGGACCAGCTGCGGGTCCAGCAGCCCCTGAGGGGCACCCGAGGAGGGCTGCGGGCGCAGCACGGTCACCGCGGTCAGCTCCTGGCCCAGCAGCCAGCGGGCCGCGTCGATCTCGTGCGAGACCGAGCTGTTGATCAGCATGGCGCTGGTGAAACCGGGCGGCGAGGACACGTTGCGATGGGTGCAGTGCAGCATCAGCGGCCGGCCCAGGCCGCCGCCGTCCAGCAGGGACTTCAGGCGCCGGTACTCGCCGTCGTAGCGGCGCATGAACCCGATCTGGGCCAGCCTGCGTCCGAGCCCGGCTTCGGCCTCCACCACCCGCAGCGCACCTGTGGAGTCCGGCACCATGGGCTTCTCGCACAGCACCGGCAGCCCGCGCGTGAAGGCCGCGAGCAGCGGCTCCTCGTGCGCGGGGCCGGGGGAGGCGATCAGCACGGCCTGGACACCGGGCGCGTCCAGGGCGGCCAGCGGATCCGCGTGAACGGTGACCCCGTCAAGACCGGCCACCGCCTCCTTGGCGCGATCGAGGTCGGGGTCGGCGACAGCCGCCACCCTCGCACCGCTCACCACCTGGTCGAGCCGTCGTATGTGGTCCGCACCCATGTGTCCGGCACCCAGTACCGCGACGCCCAGCAGCTCAGCCACGCCCACACTCCCTCTCAGCCGACGATCATGTTCCGAGCCTAGACGTCGGCCGAGCGAGCAGGTTCGTCAGTAGCGCAGCACCCCGGCGATGCCGTTCTCGTCGCCCAGGGTGCCGTCCGGGACGAAGCGGACGTCGGCGCCTGTCTCCAGGCAGCGCTCGACGATCTCGTCCACGATGTCGTCGCGGGCGTCGAGGTCGCCGCTCGTGGCCGGGACCAGGTGGTCGCCGTCGTCACGGACGGCGGTGCGGTAGTTCTCCTCGACGGCCAGGAGCCGGACGCGGCCCTCGCGGGCGCTCTGCCAGACCTCGTCGACACCGGCCGCGAACGTCTTGTGTCCGCGCGCGGATTCCAGTTCCCGGGTCACCGACGCGGTGTTCCGGCGGGCGTCCGCCTCCAGCAGCGGCCGGATCACCTGCCACACGGCCTCCGGACCGGCGTGCGTGAGACCGCCGTGCTGCACGGGGATGCTGTGCCTGGTGACGTTGCCGAACTCCTCCCACAGGGACAGCGCGGCCTGCTCGCCGGTGACGTAGAGGCGCCTCGGCGCCTCACGCAGCAGCGCGGCCATCATGGTGTCCGCGTCCCGCAGGAAGCGCTTGGTGTCCTCGTCGCGGAAGGTGCTGGGCATGTCGCCGATGCGCTGGAGCCGCTCGGCGTCGAAGTTCTCCTGGCTGCGGATCAGCGGGAAGCCTCCCGCCTCGCTCTCGGTGACCCGGTCGACCCCGCCGTTCCACAGCGTGACGCGGTCGGCCGAGATCGACAGCACCCAGAACGGCCGCTCGGCGGCCTGGGCCGAGACCAGGTTGCGGGTGAGGAAGGTGTCCGAGAGCACCACGCGCTCGGGCACGCTGCGGGCCAGCGACCACACCTGGTGCTCACCCGGCGCGGCGAAGATCACCAGACCGTCCTCGGCATGTGCCAGATCGATCTCGGCGAGGGCCCGGTCGAGCTGGTCGAAGACGTCGCTGCGCCGCTCGCGGGTGACCGCGGGATCGGTTTCCAGCTGCTTCTTCGCCTCGGCCACGACATTGCGCAGCCGGACGGGATCCTGGGCGTTGTCGGGCTCGCGGCGGTGCGTCGGCGTCAGCACGGAGACGGCGGGGTAGGGGCGCGGGCGGCGCAGCTCGGCGAGGGTCGAAGGACTGAGTGCGTGCTCCATATCAGCACCATAGGGCCGATTCGCCATTGCGGCATTTGGGGTAATTCTCCCAGTGGAGGTGAGCGTGATGGCCCGGCTGACCGTCGACGGCGACGAGGTCGTCGTCCGCCTGGGCGGGCGGGAGCGGCTGCTCGCCCACCGTGGCCGGGTCAGGGTGCCGCTCGCGCAGGTGCGCGCGGCCTCGGTGGAGCCCGACTGGTGGCGGGTGCTGCGCGGTGAACCGCACCCCGGCCACTTTCTGCCCGACCGGTTCTGTGTCGGCGCCTGGGAGCACCCCGGCGGGCGGGACTTCGTCGCCGTCCACGGGCACGGCCCGGTCGTCCTGGTCGAGTTGGAGCCGTCCGCGCCCTTCGCGCGGCTCGCGGTGTCCGCGGACGACGCCGAGGCCACCGTGGCGGCCATCAGGCGCACGCTGTAACCGTGTTGAGGCCGGCTTCCCGATGACGGTGGCCGGGGCGGCCGGTTACCGTACCCGGCAGTAACCGGATCGCGCCCCAGGAGGCCCCCATGCCGCAGCTCGAAGTCGACGGAGCGGCGCTGACGTACGACGACGAGGGCCCCCGCGACGGCGCCGCCGCGCCCCTGGTGTTCATCCACGGCTGGACCGCCGACCGGCACCGCTGGGACCACCAGATGGCGCACTTCGCCGAGTTGCGCCGGGTGATCCGCCTCGACCTGCGCGGTCACGGCGAGAGCACCGGGGCCGGCGTGAAGACGATCGCGGAACTCTCCGAGGACGTCGTCGCCCTCCTCGACCATCTCAAGGTGGATCGTTTCGTCCCCGTCGGTCACTCCATGGGCGGCATGATCTCCCAGACCCTCGCGCTCACCCATCCCGAGCGGGTCGAGCGGATGGTGCTGGTCAACTCCATCGGCCGGATGACGTACAGCCGCGGCCGTGGTCTGCTGATGGCGGCCTCCACCCTGGCGCCGTTCAAGCTGTTCGTCGCCGCGAACATCCAGCGCGCCTTCGCACCCGGTCATCCCCGCGAGGAGATACGGGAGTACATCCGCGCCTCCGCGGCCACCCCGCGCGAGGTCGTCATGACGTTGTACGGCGCCATGCGGGCCTTCGACGTCCTCGACCGGGCCGGGGAGATCGCCGCGCCCACCCTGATGGTGCACGGTTACCACGACATCCAGCTGCCGGTGGGGCAGATGCTGCGGATGGCCAAGGCCTACCCGGACGCGGTGGTCCGGATCATCGACGCGGGCCATGAGCTTCCCGTGGAGCGGCCGGCCGAGCTGACGGCGGCGCTGGACCGGTTCCTGACGGCGGCGCCGTAGCGCGAGGACGCGACAGCGACAGGTGACCGGCGCCCGGGAAAACCGCGGCGCCGGTTCCGCTTGGGGAACATTTTGCGCTTGGCGTGTTCCGGGCGGGCGGAGCCCGGTCTGGGGCGGAATCGCGGGCCTCGCGCGGGCAAAGCACGGCCGAAAGAGGAGGCCGAGGCGGCCGTTCGTGTTACAGCCAGGTTGACCGTGCCGGGTCCCGGGCGCACGCTCGTTATATAGGTGCTGAATACAAGTGGTTCGCTCGGGCAATCGCCTCCGCCGTGGAGCCGCAGGTGGCGCGGGTTGTCCGGCAGACCGGCAGCAGGAGGTAACGCATGTGTGGCATCACCGGCTGGGTCTCCTTCGACCGTGACCTCACCACCGAGAAGCGCGCATTGGATGCAATGACGGAGACCATGGCCTGCCGCGGCCCCGACGACCGGGGTACCTGGAGCGAGGGCCCCGCCGCCCTGGGCCACCGTCGGCTCGCGATCATCGACCTGCCCGGCGGCCGCCAGCCCATGACCGTCCGTACCCCGGACGGCACCGTCGCGATGGTCTACTCCGGCGAGGCCTACAACTTCACCGAACTGCGCCGCGAACTCGCCGCCCGCGGCCACGAGTTCACCACCGACTCCGACACCGAGGTCGTGCTCCGCGGCTATGTGGAGTGGGGCGACACCGTCGCCGAGCGACTGAACGGCATGTACGCCTTCGCCGTCTGGGACGGCCGCCACGACCAGCTCGTGATGATCCGCGACCGCATGGGCATCAAGCCGTTCTACATGTACCCGACTCCGGACGGCGTCCTGTTCGGCTCGGAACCGAAGGCGATCCTGGCGAACCCGCTGGTCCGCCCCCGGGTCGGCCTCGACGGACTGCGCGAGCTGTTCACCATGGTCAAGACCCCCGGGCACGCGGTGTGGGAGGGCATGCGCGAGGTGGAACCCGGCACCGTCGTCACCGTCGACCGCCACGGACTGCGCACCCGGGCGTACTGGCGGCTGGAGACCCGCCCGCACTCCGACGACCGCGACACCACCGTCGCCACCGTCCGCGAGCTCCTCGACGACATCGTGCGCCGCCAGCTGGTCGCCGACGTGCCCCGCTGCACCCTGCTCTCCGGCGGCCTCGACTCCTCGGCCATGACGGCCCTGGCCGCCCGGCAACTCGCCGCGCAGGGCGAGAAGGTCCGCAGCTTCTCCGTCGACTTCGTCGGCCAGGCCGACAACTTCGTCGCCGACGAACTGCGCGGCACCCCCGACACACCCTTCGTGCACGACGTGGCCAGGCTCGCCCGCACCGACCACCAGGACATCGTCCTGGACGTGAACAGCCTCGCCGACCCCGCCGTCCGCGAGCGGGTGATCCGGGCCCGCGACCTGCCCGCCGGGTTCGGGGACATGGACGCCTCGCTCCTGCTGCTCTTCCGGGCCGTCCGCGACCAGTCCACCGTCGCGCTGTCCGGGGAGTCCGCCGACGAGGTGTTCGGCGGCTACCTGCAGTTCTTCGACGAGGAAGCACGCACCGCCGACACCTTCCCCTGGCTGTACATGTTCGGCCGGCACTTCGGCGACGACACCGACGTCCTGCGCACCGACCTCACCAAGTCCCTCGACCTGGAGTCGTACATCGCCGACGGCTACCGCTCCGCCGTCACCGGCGTACAGCGCCTCGACGGCGAGAGCGACTTCGAGTTCCGGATGCGCCGGATGAGCTATCTCCACCTCACCCGTTTCGTGCGCATGCTGCTCGACCGCAAGGACCGGATGAGCATGGCCGTCGGCCTGGAGGTCCGGGTGCCGTTCTGCGACCACCGGCTGGTCGAGTACGTCTACAACGCGCCCTGGGCCCTGAAGTCCTTCGACGGCCGCGAGAAGACCCTGCTCCGGGAGGCCACCCGGGACGTCCTCCCGCAGTCCGTGTACGACCGGGTCAAGAGCCCTTACCCCTCCACCCAGGACCCGGAGTACGGCCGGGCCCTCCAGGAGCAGGTCAAGGAGCTGCTGACCCGGCCCGACCACCGGGTCTTCGACCTCGTCGACCGCGAGAAGGCGGAGCGGGCGGCCCACCGGACCGGGCTGGGCAGCCAGGTCGCCCGGCGCGGCCTGGAACGCACCCTCGACCTGGCCCACTGGCTCGACCTCTACGCCCCCGAAATCACTCTCGCCTAAGGGCCAGCCCGGCGGATCATGACACACACGCATGCCCCCACCGCGTCGCCGCCCGCCGCGGTGGGGGAGGCTGACTGTCCACGCCTCCTCCGCCTTGCAGCTGCACGCACCACACCCCGCTCACCGGCGTACATGAGGCACCGCTGGGTTCCTGCGACGTGATCCGCCAGGCAGGCCCTGAGCCTCAGCCCGACGAGTCGGCGGTGGCGCCGCGGCTGTCGCCGTCCGCCGGGCAGGAGCTGCCGTCGGCCGGCAGCGTGCCGTACAGCAGGAAGTCGTCGACCTTGCCGTGCACGCACTTGGAGGACGTGTACCCGGTGTGGCCGTCGCCCCTGTTGTCCAGCACCACGGCCGACGCCCCGAGCCGCTTCGCCGTCTCGATCGCCCAGCGGTACGGCGTCGCCGGGTCGCCGCGCGTGCCCACCAGCAGCATCGGGGCGGACGATACGTTCTTCACCTTGTCGCGAATGAAGTCCGTGCCGCGCGGCCGGCCGTAGCACAGCAGCACCTGGGTGAGCCGGAACCGGCCGAAGACCGGAGACGCCTGCTGGTACTCCTTGGAGAGCCGGTCGACATCCTGGGTGAGCCGCCGGGCGCTCGGCCGGTCGGGATCGTCGGCGCAGTTGATCGCCATCAGGGCGGCCGACAGGTTGTCCACGGGGATGTCGCCGCTGGCCACGATCCCGCTGCCACGGCGCTGCCCGACGGGGAGGGCGTAGCCGCCGGAGGCGATGTTCTGCACCCCCCGGGTGTCACCGTCCTCGATCAGGGAGGCCAGCGCCCGCTCCAGCAGCGGCCACAGCTCTTTGCTGTACAGCCCCTGCCCGATGGCGCCCACCAGGTCCTGACCGGAGAAGGGGCCGCCGAAGTCGGACGGGACCGGGTGCTCGTCGAGCGAGCGCACCAGCTCCACGACCGCGTCCCCCGCCTTGCGCCGGTCCTGCCCGAACGGGCACCCGAGGTCGGTGACGCACCAGTCGAGGAAGTCGTCCAGTGCCGTCTGCTGTCCCTGGGCGCCCGCCACCCCCTGCTCGGCCAGTGACTCGGTCAGCGTGTCCACTCCGTCCAGGGCCATACGGCCCACCTTGTGCGGGAACTGCGCCGCGTACACCGCGCCGAGCTTGGTGCCGTAGGAGAAGCCCAGGTAGTTCAGTTTCTTGTCGCCGAGCGCCTGGCGGATGACGTCCAGGTCCCGGGAGGCGTTCACCGTGCCTATGTGGGACAGCACGGGCCCGGAGTTCTCGGTGCACCGGACCGTCAGCTGCTTGAGCATCTTCATCAGGGCCTGCGGATGGGCGATGTCGGGGGGCTTGTCGGTGCCCGCGCCGTCCGAGGACTCGTCCAGGCCGTCGCCGCAGCTGACGGGGGAGGAGCGGCCGACCCCGCGCGGATCGAAGCCGACCACGTCATAGCCGTTGGTCAGGCTCATGAAGTCCTTGCCGCCGAGCCCGAGCCCACTGACGCCCGAGCCGCCGGGGCCGCCGAAGTTCAGCAGCACCGAGCCCCGGGACTTCCCGGTCGCCCGGTAACGGGACAGCGCCAGGTCGATGGTCCCCTTGGCCGGTTTCGCGTAGTCGAGCGGCACGGTCACCTTGGCGCACTGCATGTCCTTGGGCAGCTCCACGTCCTTGCACGCCGTCCAGCGGGCCTTCTGCCGGTAGAAGCGGGTCAGGTCCGGCTCCTTGCCGCTCGCCGCCGCGGTCGCGGGCAGCCCCGCGCCGAGCAGGGCCAGCGCGACGGCTCCGGCGCCGGCGCAGCGACGCACGGCGGGCCGGGTACGGGGCATGGCCGGCATCGAGGGCCTCCAGGGACGCTCCGTGGCGGACCGGAAACGGGGCTTTCGATCACCATAAGCGGGCGTCGGTGAGCACGCCTCCCGGCGAGCCGGCCCGAGCGGGGTGCCGTATTCTGACGCGATCACCGGCTTCAGGCCCCATTACACGATTTTGCCACGGGTTCGATATCAGTGTCGCTCGATGGGGTGAAATGTCGATCGGCCATAACTCACATGGTGCGTTCACGGTTTAACCGGTGCGGGCGAGCGCCCGCATCAATTTCTGGAAGGCAGGGAACCTATGAAACGGGTTACCCGAAACGGTGTGATCGCCGTCGCCGCCGCCTCCGGTGCGATGGCCGTGGCGGGCCCGTCCTGGGCCGACTCCGGCGCGGACGGCACCGCGGCCGGTTCGCCCGGGGTGATCTCCGGTAATGGCATCCAGTTGCCGGTGCATGTCCCGGTGAGCGTGTGCGGGAACACCGTGGACGTGGTGGGGCTCTTGAACCCGGCGGCCGGCAACACCTGCGCCAACGAGGGCGGCGACGCAGGCAAGGGCGCGCCCGGCGGCTCGGCCACGACCGGCGGCGCGTCCGCGCAGGGCACCGAGGACGACTCGCCCGGGGTGATCTCCGGCAACGGCATCCAGCTGCCGGTCCACCTCCCGGTCAACGTCAGCGGCAACAGCGTGAACGTGGTCGGTGCACTCAATCCGGTCACCGGCAACACCTCGGTGAACACCTCCGGCGACCACCCGAACACGCCGGAGACCCCCACCCCGGAGCCGCCCGCCCCCACCCCGGTCAAGACCCACCCCGGCCCCAGGACGCACCCCGTCCAGCCGCCGGCCGCGGTGACCACGCTCGCCCACACCGGGACGGACCTCACGGGCCCGGCCGTCGCGGGCAGTGCGGCGCTGTTGCTCACCGGGACCGTGCTGCGCCGGCGCTTCGGGCGGGGCCGCACGCGCTGACCGTCCGGCACGCGGCCGAGGCGGCGCGCCGAGAAACGTGCCTGCAGGCCCCACCGGACCCCGACCGGTGGGGCCTGCGCCGTGCACCTGTCCCGGTGCGCCGCCTCGGTCAACAAGCCCACCGAAGTGGCTCGTTGTGCATGGCGACGGCTTGATCCCGGCGTGGTGCGACGCCCGGTGATCGGGAAGGATGCTGCGGACGCGGCGCCGGTCGCCGCCCCCGTCCGAACCAGCCGCTGAATGGAGCGCATCGATGACATCTCCGGCCCCCCAGGACCTCGTCGTCACCCAGGCCGCGTCCGACGACTGGCCGGTGGTCCGCGGCTGGGCCGCGGACGAGGGCTGGAATCCGGGGCTGTCGGACGTGCCCGCCTTCTTCGCCCAGGACCCCGAAGGGTTCTTCATCGGCCGCATCGACGGCGAACCGGTGTCGGCCGTCTCCGTCGTCAACTACAGCGCCGACTACGCCTTCCTGGGCTGGTACCTGGTCCGCCCCGACCTGCGCGGCCACGGCCACGGCCTCGCCACCTGGAAGACCGCACTGGCCCACGCCGGCACCCGCACGGTCGGCCTCGACGGCGTGGTGGCCCAGCAGGACAACTACCGCCAGTCGGGCTTCGAACTGGCCTACCGCACCGCCCGGTTCGTGGGTTCCGCCCCGGCCGCCGAGATCCCCGAGGGCGTCCGCCCGGCGCGCGCCGCCGACCTGCCGGCCGTCACGGCGTACGACAGCGCCTGCTGCCCGGCCGACCGGCCGCGGTTCGTGGCCGCCTGGCTGACCGGCACTGGCCACCGGGCCTTCGTACGCCATGACGGCGACCGACTCACCGGCTACGGCGTGATCCGCCCCGGCCAGGACTGCCTGCGCATCGGCCCCCTGTTCGCCGACACCGCCGAGGACGCCCGCGCCCTGTTCACCGCCCTCGTCGCCGAGGCGGCCGGCCGCCAGGTCGCCGTCGACGTGCCCGAGACCAGCGCGGCGGGCGTCGCCCTCGCCGAAGGGGCCGGATTCACGCCCTCCTTCGAGACCGCCCGCATGTACACGGGCCCGGTCCGCGACTACGCCCTGGAGCGGGTCTTCGGGGTGACGACGCTCGAACTCGGCTGAGCGGACGAGCGGTCGCGTCGCCTGCCGTACCGGCGGCGGGAAACGCGTGCCGCCGTCCCAGCACGACGATCGCGAGCGCGGCCGACACCAGCGGCAGCGCGGTCCAGGGCAGCGCTGCCGCCCCCAGCCGGTCCAGGGCGAGGCCGCCGACCAGGGAACCCGCGGCGATGCCGGTGTTGTAGACGGTGGTCTGCAGCGAGGCCGCCGTCCAGGACGTGCAGCAGATCCGCGGCCTGCTCGACTCCGGGCTGACGACGGAGATGATCCGCGCGATCCTCCCGTATCTCTCCGACCCCGACCAGATCCATCCGCCCCGGGCGTGCGTGACCCCGGAGACGGCGGCGCTGCTCAGCGGGCACGTCGAGCGCATCCAGGCCCGCATCGACTGCCTGGCCCGCAACCGGGACCGGCTCGCCGCGTACATGGCGGCCGTGCGGCCGCGCGGGGCCGGGTAATTGCGTTGCCGCGGGGGTCGCGCGGATGGTGGAGTGCTCTGATGGATCATCAAGCGGTGCTCGCTCTGTACGACCGTGACATGCGCGAGGGCGCCCGGCCCGACGGTCCCGGCGCGCGTGTCGAGCGCGTGGGCTCCGTGGTGCGCCAGGTGGCGGACGGCGAGGGATGGAACGGCGTTGTCTGGTCGGACCTGGACGGGGCGACCGCGGATCGAGCGATCGCCGAGCAGATCGACCGTTTCCGGGGGCTGGGCCGCGACTTCGAGTGGAAGCTGTACGGCCACGACCTCCCGCCGGACCTGGGCGCGCGGCTTGTCGAGGCCGGATTACGGCCCGAGCCGGAGGAGACACTGATGATCGCCGAGGGTGCCGGACTGACCGTCGACGCCGGACTTCCGGACGGCGTGCGGGTGGTGACCGCCACGGACGCGGTGGGCGTCGATCTCGTGGTGGACGTCCACGAGAAGGCATTCGGCACGGACGGTTCGCGGCTGCGGCACCGGCTGCTTGCGCGGCTCGCCGAGCAGCCCGACACCGTGGTCGCGGTCGTCGCCCTGGCCGGGGACGAGCCGGTGAGCGCCGCTCGGATGGAGTTGGTGCCGGGGACGCGATTCGCCGGGTTGTGGGGCGGCGGCACGGTGGAAGGGTGGCGGGGGCGCGGTGTCTATCGCGCCCTCGTCGCCCACCGGGCCCGTGCCGCCGCGACTCACGGTTATCGATATCTGCAGGTGGACGCCTCTGCGATGAGCAGGCCGATCCTCGAGCGACTGGGTTTCCAGGCGCTGAGCACGACCACGCCGTACATCTACGCGATGTGAGCGGCGCGCTCCAGCGGTCGGCGCGCTTCGGCCACCAGACCGCTCCCGCTACCGGCGCGCCCTGGTCCGGTCCAGCGCCGCGATACCCAGCGCCGCCAGTGCGATCTGGATGAACCACTCGATCCAGTCCGGCCCCTTGGTGTCCGCCACGCCGAACCCGGCCGCGATCGCCGACCCCAGCAGCGCCGCCACGATGCCGACGACGATCGTCAACAGAATGCCGATGTGCTGGCGGCCGGGAACGACCAGGCGCCCCAGCACACCGATGATGATACCGATGATGATGGCACTGATGATGCCCGAGATCTCCATGTCCGCCCCTCTTCGTCTGAACTCCGCTGGAATCCAATCTGCCCGCTCAATCCGCAGGCAGTCCCGTCCGGTTGTTACAGCGGTTTTCTGTTCACCGACCCGACATGCCATGTACCTTTCAACGAGTCGACGCGTGTAGAAATCTCAAACGAGTTCTACGCGCGCAGAGTTGGCGCCCGCACCGCCTCTACCCCACCCCCTCACGGAGGTTCGCCGGATGCTTGGATCCAGCAGATCCCGCCGCAGAATCACCACCGCCCTGGCCGGGTTCGCCCTGCTCGTCACGGGAGCCGCCCTCCAGGTCGGCACAGCCGCCGCCCCCGCCCACGCGGCCACCACCTACCGCGTCCTGTTCGACGACGGCCATGCCGAGGAGGCAGGCAACGCGGACTGGATCATCTCCACCAGCAAGCCCGACCCGCTCTCCCAGGACTCCTCCCCGTCCTCGGAGACGGACTGGACCGGCGCCCTCTCGTCATGGGGCGTCGATCTCCAGAAGACCGGCAGCTACAGCCTCAAGACCGCCACCAGCGCCCTGACGTACGGCGGTTCGACGACCACCGACCTGTCGAAGTTCGACGCGCTGGTGCTCCCCGAGCCGAACACGCTGTTCACGACCGCCGAGAAGACGGCGATCATGAACTTCGTGAAGAACGGCGGCGGTCTGTTCATGATCTCCGACCACACCGGCGCCGACCGCAACAACGACGGCTACGACGCGGTCGAGATCCTCAACGACCTGATGACGAACAACAGCGTCGACTCGACCGACCCGTTCGGGTTCTCGATCGACACGCTCGACATCAGCTCCGGCTACCCGGCCGCGATCAGCGACAGCACCGACCCCGTGCTGCACGGCTCGTTCGGCACCGTCACCAAGAGTCTGATCGCCGACGGTACGACCGCCACCCTGAAGCCCTCCGACAACTCCAGCGTCAAGGGTCTCCTCTACCGCAGCGGTTACTCCGGCAACACCGGAGCCTTCTTCGCCACCAGCACCTTCGGCAGCGGGCGGGTCGCCTTCTGGGGCGACTCCTCGCCCATCGACGACGGCACGGGCCAGTCCGGCAACACGCTGTACGACGGCTGGAACGACAGCGGCGCCACCAACGCGGCCCTCGCCCTGAACGCCACCGCCTGGCTCGCCGGGAACGGCAGCAGCAGCGGCGGAGGCGGTGGCGGTGGCGGTGGTGGTGGTGGTGGCACCTGCACCGCCGCCCAGCTGCTCGGCAACCCCGGCTTCGAGTCCGGAAACACCACCTGGACCGCCAGCAGCGGGGTCATCACCAACTCCACCAGCGAGGCCGCCCGCACCGGCTCCTACAAGGCCTGGCTCGACGGCTACGGATCGGCCCACACCGACACGCTGTCCCAGTCGGTGACCATCCCGTCCGGCTGCTCCGCGACCCTCAGCTTCTATCTGCACGTGGACACCGCGGAGACCACCACCAGCACCGCCTACGACAAGCTGACGGTGACCGCCGGATCCACCACCCTGGCCACGTACTCCAACCTCAACGCGGCCTCCGGATACGTCCTGAAGAGCTTCGACGTCTCCTCCCTGGCCGGCACGACGGCCACGATCAAGTTCAGCGGCGTCGAGGGGTCGACCCTCCAGACGTCCTTCGTCATCGACGACACCGCGCTCAACGTGAGCTGAGCTGGGCGGACGGTGCCGGCAGCCCCGCCGGAACCGTCCGCTCCACCGCGTTCCAGCCGGAGACCCGCACCCGGGGCTGCGAGCCGTGCAGGTCGGCGATGCGGTAGGTGGCCGTCAGGGTCGCCGACTCGCCCGGCCACAGGCTGACCTCGTTGTCCGACCAGCGCACCGGCAGCACCGGCCTGCCGTTCGCGTCGACCAAGTGGACGTCCGTCAGCAGGGACGGGGTCTTGTCCGTGCCCGTGTTGCGGACCGTCACCGTGGTGGTCGCCATGCCGTCCGCGGCCGTGGTCGACGCCGTGGCCGTGACCGGCACCTGGGCCATCGACGTCAGCCCCTTCAGTTCCGCGTAGCTCGTCGTCGGCGTGTGGTACCAGTCCGTGCCCGCCCAGTCGAGGGTGTCCGGCTTGGTGGAGAGCCAGTAGACGTTGCGGCTCACCTCCTTACCCGTCGCGTCGGTCAGGACCAGCCGCGCCAGGTACGTGGACGACAGTCCGCTCACCGACGTCGGCAGGGTGAGCGCGGTGGTGTGCGCGCCGTCGCCCTTGACCGAGACATCGGTGACGCTCTGGTCGTACTTCTGGGTGCCGTCCGGGTTGAAGAGCGTCGCCCGTGCGGTGAGCCGGGACGCCGAGGTGTGCCGGTTGTTCACCACGGCCACGGAGCGGTCGTCGTACGAGTACTGGATGTGCAGGGCCTCGTTGGCCTTCTTCGCGCCGAAGTAGGCGCCGCCCTGGTCGAGATAACGGTCCATCAGCTGCCAGTGCAGGGACGTCCAGCCGCTGTTGAACATCCAGTAGACGACCCCGGTGGACGGCTTCGAGGAGTCGGTCTGGTTGCGTCCGTACGCCTCGTACTGGGCGCGGACGTTCTCGTACTGGGCGAGCTGCGCCTTGCGTACGTAGTCGGTGAGGCTCTTCGGGGCGCCGTAGCGGCCGGTGAGAGCCTCGTCGTAGATCTTGAGGGTGCCGAAGACCGGGGACGGGGAGCGGTGGTACTGCTTGAGGTCCGGGTTCTTCCAGAGGGTGTCGAGCTCGGCCGGGGTCATCATGCGGCGCAGGGTGTCGAGGGTGGGGATGTCCGGGCCCGCGCTGGTCTCGGAGTTGAAGCCGGTGGCGCCGCCCTCACGCTTGGCGTACCAGTAGTTCGGCGGGATCCAGTCGTAGGGGCCGGTCATCTTCATGCCCGAACTGCCCAGCTGCGGAGTGGAGTTGTCGGAGGCGGCGGAGACCACGGGGGTGGCCCAGTCGGCCGCCTTCAGGGCGTCCAGGTAGGTCTTCTCGATCTTCGCGTCGGGCGCGAAGTCGCTGCCGATCAGGAAGGAGACGACGCTCGGATGGTCCCGCAGCCGGGCGGCCTCGGCGGTCATGGAGGCCTGGGCCACCGGGTAGTCGGCGGCCGTCCACTTCTCGCCGCGCTCGCCGTCGCCGTTGACCTGGCCCTCCCACTTGTCGCAGCACTCCCAGCCGGGCAGCGTGAGGATGCCGTACCGGTCGGCGATGTCGAAGAACTCGTCGGGCTCGATATGGCCTTCCAGACGGATGGCGTTGAGTCCGAGGTCGAGCGCGTACTTCAGGCGGTCCTCGGCATAGGTCCGGTCCCAGCGCAGGAACTCGTCCGGTGACCAGCCGCCGCCCTTGATCAGCAGCCTGCGGCCGTTGATCGAGTACTGGCGGGCGCCGTCGGAGTTCAGCGGTGCCTGGACGTCACGGATGCCGAAGCTCTGATGCGCGGTGTCCGACGCCGTGCCGACGACGGAGGCGGTGAGATCGAGGTCGTAGAGCGGCTGGCCGCCCATGCCGGCCGGCCACCACACCTTCGGGGACGTGAGGTGCAGGCCCGGGACGTCGGCGGGGGTGAAGGTCACGGTCTTGGTCTGGTGGGCTGCGAGGGCGACAGACCGGGTGACGGCCACTCCGGCGACCGTGCCGGAGACCTCGGCCGTGACCGGCGTGTCGGAGTCGTTGCGGGCCTGTGCCCTCACCGTCAGGTCGGCCGTCGCCAGGGACGGCACCGCGAGCCTGGTCACCACGTGCGCGTCGCGCAGCGCCACCGGGCCGCCGCGCCGGACCAGGACGTCACGGACGATGCCCATGTTCTGGTCGGGGGGCGGCTGGAGCCAGTCGATCCAGCCCATGGTGAGGTTCTTGTCCGGGTCGTTGGGCTGGATACGGAAGGCGACCGTGTTCGTCCCGGACCCGACCAGCGAGGTGACGTCCAGCTCATGGTGGGTGTAAGCGCCGGTCACGTCGGTGGTCGTCGCGACCTGGCGGCCGTTGACGTACACGTCCGCCGCCGAGATCACCCCGCTGAAGTCCAGATAGGTGCGCTGCGAGGTGTCCGTCACGGTGAAGTCGCTGCGGTACCACCAGGGCACCTGGAAGGGCGACTTGGGGATCTTCTGCAGATTGGTGGAGACGAACGGGTCGGGGTACGCACCGTCGGCGAGGAGCGCGGCCAGCACCGTGGAGCGGGCGCCCGCCGGATACCAGCCCTTGGCCGGGTAGCCGGGGGAGGAGACCGCCGACGCCGAGTCGCTCACGTCGGCCGTCGACCGGATCGCATAGCCGGACAGCGGGGTCTGCGACCCGGCGGTGGACGGCACACGGGTGATCCGGGCGTGCCCGTGGGCCAGGTCGCGGGCCCCGGCCCAGGCGCTGGTGTTGAGTGAACAGAGCAGGCCCAGGGCCACGGCGGCCGTGGCGAGGCGGTGTCCGGGGCGGCGAGGGAACACGGTGGTCTCCAGGCTCGTAAAGTTAGGAAACTTTACTAACCCGGCTCAAACTAGGGTCCTGAGAGGGCCGTGTCAATCACCATGGCGCCCGCGCGAGTTGGCGGCGCAGGATTCAGGACGTGGCCGACCTGCGCTCGAAGACCAGGTCACGGGCGGTCCCGAGGGCCGTGGCCACCGCGCCGAGCAGCACCGCGTCCTCGCCGAGCCGGCTGGGCGCGAGCTTCGGGCGCAGCGGGGTGAGCGTGCGCAGATGGTCCCGGACCGGGCGCAGCAGCAGGTCGACGCTGTGGCCGACCCCGCCGCCCAGCACCACCAGGTCGGGATCGAGTACGGCCGCGGCCGCCGCCACCGTGTGCGCGATCCGCTCGCCCTCGAGCCGTACCGCCTCGACGGCGGCGGGGTCCCCCTGGCGGGCCGCGTCGAACACGGACTTCGCGGTGAGCTGCCCGCTCATTCCGAACCGGCGCGCCGCCTCGACCACGGCCACCCCCGACACCGCGTCCTCCAGCCGCTCGGATTTGCGCTGCCGCCCGGGCCAGGGCAGGAAGCCGATCTCCCCGGCGAGCCCGTGCGCCCCCGTGAACAGCCGGCCCTCGCTGACGACCCCCATCCCGAGACCGGTGCCGATCATGATGTACGCGAACAGCCGGCTGCCCGCCCCGACGCCGTACGTGTACTCGCCCAGCGCCGCGAGATTGGCGTCGTTGTGCACCTCCAGCGGGACGCCCAACTCGTCGTGCATCCGGTCGAACAGTCCCGCGCGCCCCCAGCCCGGCAGATGCATCGCGTACCGCACCCGCCGCTGCCGCTCGTCGTACACACCGGGCGTGCCCACCACCCCGTGCACCACCTCGGCCGGATCCACCCCCGAGTTGGCGACGACCTGCCGTGCGGTGGTGACCAGCAGGTCGGCCATCGCGCCCGAACCACGGGCCCGGTTGCGCACGTCGGAGCGGGCGACCAGGGTGCCGTCCAGGTCGGCGACCGCCACCCGCAGCCAGCCGCGGCCCACGTCGACGCCGAGCGCGTACCCGGCCGCCGGGTCGGGCGCGTACAGCACGGCCGTGCGGCCGCGCTCCGGAGCATGGGTGCCGACCTCGTGGACCATGCCCGCCGACTCCAGTGCCGCGAGCGCGCTGGAGACCGTCGGCTTCGAAAGCCCGGTCTCACGGGCGAGTTGGGCGCGGGAGGCGGAACCGAGCAGGCGCAGCCGGTCCAGCAGCAGCCGCTCGTTGGTGCTGCGCAGTCGCTGCCGGCTCCAGGGCTGTTCCTGCTGCTCTACGACGTCGCTGGCGGCCATCACACCATTCTCACCGATTCCTGACGCATACTTGACGCATCTAGTAAGGCTCCTTAACTTTATCGGCCATCCCGCCGAATCGGCCGCTGCCCGTCGTCCGCGTCCCGCTCTTCCCTCAGTGCCTCGCTCAGGAGCCCCTATGTCCGGTAGTCCCGATAGTCCCGGTAGTCCCCTCGGTCCTGGTAGTCCGCCGTCCGAAGGCGGTTTCGTCCGGCGCGTCGGCCAGTTCCAGGCCACCGCCATCAACATGAGCCAGATGTGCGGCATCGGCCCGTTCGTGACCATCCCGCTGATGGTGGGTGCGTTCGGCGGCCCGCAGGCGGTGATCGGCTTCGTGGCGGGCGCCGTGCTCGCGCTCTGCGACGGCCTCGTCTGGGCCGAGCTCGGCGCCGCGATGCCCGGCTCCGGCGGCAGTTACGTCTATCTGCGCCAGGCCTTCCAGTACCGCACCGGACGCCTGATGCCGTTCCTCTTCGTCTGGACGGCGATGCTCTTCATCCCGCTGATCATGTCCACGGGCGTGGTCGGCTTCGTCCAGTACCTGGGCTATCTCGCCCCCGGCCTCGGCCGGACCTCGGGCGACCTGATCGGGCTCGGCATCATCGCCCTGGTGGTGCTCCTGCTCTGGCGGGGCATCGAGCACATCGCCCGGATCACCGCCGTCATGTGGACGGTGATGATCGCCTCCGTGCTGCTGGTGATCGTCGCCGCGGCGAGCGACTTCAGCCCGCACCTGGCGTTCACGTACCCGGCGCACGCCTTCGACCTGACCAGCGACCACTTCTGGCTCGGCTTCGCCGCGGGCCTGACCATCGGCATCTACGACTACCTGGGCTACAACACCACCGCCTACATGGGCGCCGAGATCAAGGACCCCGGCCGCACCCTGCCGCGCTCCATCCTCTTCTCGATCGTCGGCATCATGGCTATCTACCTGCTGCTGCAGATCGGCACGCTCGGCGTCATCGACTGGCACCGCATGACGAACCCGGACGACATCGCCTCGACCTCGGTCGCCTCGGCTGTCCTGGAGAAGACCTGGGGCAAGGGCGCCGCCGACACCGTGACCGTCCTGATCCTGATCACGGCGTTCGCCTCGGTCTTCACCGGCCTGCTCGGCGGCTCCCGGGTGCCGTACGACGCGGCCCGGGACCGGGTCTTCTTCCGCCCCTACGAGAAGCTCCACCCCAAGCACCGCTTCCCGATGCTGGGCCTTGCCACCATGGGCGTGATCACCGCCGTCGGCTTCCTGATCGGCCGCCACACCGACCTGGCCACGCTGATCCAGCTGCTCACCACCGTGATGGTGATCGTGCAGGCACTGGCGCAGATCGTGGCGCTCACGGTGCTGCGCCGCCGCCAGCCGGCGCTGAAACGGCCGTACCGCATGTGGCTCTACCCCGTGCCGAGCATCATCGCCTTCGCCGGCTGGTGCGTCATCTACGGCTACGCCGACAAGAACTCCCCGGGCCGCCACCCCATCGAGTGGTCCCTGGCCTGGCTCGCCCTCGGCTGTGTGGCGTTCCTGATCTGGGCGCGCCTGGAGAAGGTGTGGCCGTTCGGGCGGAAGGAGGTCAGCGAGGAGTATCTGACGCCCGAGAGCCCGGTAGCGGTGTAGTCTCCCAGACACACGTCAGCCTCACCCGGCGCGGTCAACTCCCGTCGGGTGAGGCTTTTTTCATGTCCGACACCACTGAAACCGACGTCGTCGTCCGTCCGGCCTCCGTCGAGGACCGCTCTGCCGTCGAACGGCTGTGGCTGATGTTCCGCCACGACCTGTCCGAGTTCCGCCGGCTGCTGCCCAACCCCGACGGCACGTTCCGTAGCGAGCGCGTCGAGGACGCCTTCTCCTCGCCCGACTGGGCGCCGTATCTGTTCGTGCAGGGCGAGCATCCGGTCGGCTTCGCCTTCGTCCGGGGGCTGGGCGGACCCGTGCGGGTGCTCAACAGCTTCTTCGTGGCCCGAGGCGCACGCCGGACAGGCGTCGGGCTGCGGACCGTGCGCGAGGTCCTCACCCGGCATCCGGGCAGCTGGGAGATCGCGTTCCAGTACGAGAACCCAGGCGCCGTCGCCTTCTGGCGGCGGGTCGCGGCCGAGCTCGCGGGCGACGCCTGGACGGAGGAACCCCGTCCGGTTCCGGGCCGGCCGGAGCTGTCGCCGGACGTGTGGATCTCGTTCGATCTGGGGGTATGAGTGCGTGCAGCCCACCGCGGACGTTGACATGCAGGCAGGTGCCTGCATAACGTTGAGTGTGCGAGCAGAGGGCGACAGTGGAATGGACCAGGTCTTCAAGGCGCTGGCCGACGACACGCGCAGACGGTTGCT
The DNA here is from genome assembly GCF_040303265.1 of Streptomyces sp. NPDC096040. Classification (NCBI taxonomy): domain Bacteria; kingdom Bacillati; phylum Actinomycetota; class Actinomycetes; order Kitasatosporales; family Streptomycetaceae; genus Streptomyces; species Streptomyces sp. NPDC096040. The sequence goes on along the minus strand of NZ_JBEOTA010000011.1, from coordinate 92,028 downwards.
CGACCGGCTGCACGAGCAGAACGGGCAGACGCTGGGCGAGCTGTGCGAGCGCATCGCGATGACCCGGCAGTCGGTGACCGGGCACCTGGCCGTCCTGGAGGCCGCGAATCTGATCAGCACCGTGCGGCGGGGGCGGGAGAAGCTGCACTACCTCAACCCCGTGCCGCTCCACGAGATCCAGGAGCGGTGGATCGACAAGTTCGAGCGCCCGCGGCTGCGCGCGCTCGGCGACCTGAAGCGACGAGCCGAGGAAGCCATGAGCGACAAGCCCCGCTATGTCTATGTCACCTACATCGCCAGCACCCCCGAGAAGGTCTGGGACGCCCTCACGGACGCCGACCTGACCGCCGTCTACTGGGGGCACTCCAACGTCTCCGACTGGCGGCCCGGCTCCCGCTGGGAGCATGTGCGCACCGACGGCTCCGGCATCGCCGACGTGGTCGGCACCGTCGTCGAGAGCGAGCGCCCGGCCCGGCTGGTCACCAGCTGGGCCGCGCCGGAGCGCGAAGGGGAGCCGGACCGGCACTCCCGGGTCACCTTCGACATCCAGCGGCGCGCCGACATCGTCCGGCTCACCGTCACCCACGAGGACCTGGACGGAGAGGACGAGCTGCGCGGCGTCTCGGCCGGCTGGCCCGCTGTACTCTCCAACCTGAAGTCCCTCATCGAGACCGGCAGCCCGCTCCCGCAGGAGCCCTGGCTGGTGCCCGGCCGGTGACCGCGGCGGGGCCGGTCCGCCGTCACCGGACCGACCCCGCGTCCTCCCTTCCAAGGGGGAGTTCGGTGTGGCTACGCCAGAGGCGTCCGCCGGGCCGTCGAAGCGGCACACACCAGCCCGAGGCAGAAGGCCAGTGCGCCGATGACGATGTTGTTGATGATGACGCCCGTGTCCGGGCTGCGGCCGACCACCCAGGGCGCGACGATCATCCAGAGGCCCATGGCGCACATGGCCCAGCTGAGGCCGTACATGCGCTCCGGAGCCCGGGTGAACCCCAGCGCCAGCAGGCCTATCGCTATGCCGATGATCAGGTTGTGGGTCATCAGCGCCGGCTGGCTGGCCGTGTAGTGGAGGATCCACGGGGACGCCGCGCAGTACAGACCGAGCAGGAACACCGGTCCGTCCACGAGGGCCACATCACGACCGCCGAGCATGCGGTCGTAGCGCTCCCGCATCTCTCCGATATCGGGGTGGCTCGTTATGTCGCTTCTGCCGTGCGAGACGTTGGCCATGAGTCGTCTCCTTTGACTGTGCAGGCCTGACCGCGTCTGGTGCGTGCGGAAATACGCCGCTATCGGACATTGTGCCCTTATTTCTTCTTTATGTGTAGAGCGGGACGCGGATACCGGAAACAGGCGGGGAGCAGGGCGTCCCCGGCCGTCGAGGAACCGCTGACCGCCGCCGTGGAGTGGGACGCAAGTGGGCGTCGTCCGGCGGCCGTTACGACGAGGTCGAGCACCTGGTCGAGCACCTGCTGTCCTGGCATGTCTCCACCGCCCCTGCGCCGTCGCACCCCGCCGCCCGAGCGGCAGGGCGCCGGACCCGTCGCCCCTGGTGGGGGGGTGAAAGGCGCGCGCCGCCGTCCCCTGGTCGTGCTGGGCGGACCCGGCTGGTCCGGTCCGAGGCAGGGGGCCATGCGCGGGGCTGCCTCAGTCGCGGGCGCGGGCTCGCTTGAAGCGGGCGAGGCCCTCGGAGAGCTCGACGACCGGGTCCGGGTAGCCGTCCTGTCCGGCCCGGTCCGGACCCCGCAGCTTCCAGGGCTCGTGCACCGCCGGGCCGTCGATTCCGGCGAGTTCGGGAACCCAGTGGCGGACGTACGCCCCGTCGGGGTCGTAGCGCCTGGCCTGGGTGACGGGGTTGAGGACGCGGTTGGGGCGGGTGTCGGTGCCGGTGCCCGCCATCCACTGCCAGTTGAGCTGGTTGTTGGCGACGTCACCGTCGACCAGGAGGTCCAGGAAGTGGCGGGCGCCCACGCGCCAGTCGACGTACAGGGTCTTGGCGAGGAAACTCGCGGCCAGCAGCCGGCCCCGGTTGTGCATCCAGCCCTCGTGGCGCAGCTGGCGCATCGCCGCGTCGATCACCGGGTATCCGGTGCGGCCCTCCTTCCAGGCCTCGACGTCCTCGCGGGCGGCGTACTCGGAGCGCCAGCGATCGTGTCTGGTCCGGTAGTCGGCGATGGCGGCCGCCGGCCGGGCGGCGAGCACCTGGCGGTGGAAGTCACGCCAGGCGATCTGCCGTACGAAAGCCTCGGCGCCGGGGCCGGCCGCCTTGCGTGACCGGTGGACCAGTTCGACGGGGGAGAGCGTCCCGAAGTGCAGATGGGGCGAGAGACGGGAGGTGGCGTCGCCCGCCAGGTGGTCGTGGCGTTCCTCGTACGTGCCGATCCCGCCGCGCAGCCAGGCCGACAGACGCTTGCGGCCCTCCGTCTCCCCGCCGGCCGCCAGGCCCTCGGACACTCCGGAGAGGCCGGTGCGGGAGGGCAGACCTTCGGAGCCGACCCCGTCCGGGACCCGCACGGTGCGCGGGACGGCGAGCGCGTCCCGCAGCCGCACGCCGGACCACCGGCGGAAGTACGGGGTGAAGACGGCGAAGTGGTCCGAGGAGGCCGGGGTGAGGTCGCCGGGTGTCACGGCGGTGGTCACGGTGTCGTGCACGTGCAGGCGCCGTCCCTCCGACTCCAGCGCCCGGCGCAGCCGCCGCTCCCGCAGCAGGGCGTAGGCGCTGACGTCGCCGGCCAGATGCACTTCGTCGGCGCCCGTCTCGGCGGCCACCTTGCACACCTCCTCGACGACGTCGCCGGAGCGCACCACCAGCCGTCCGCTCCTCTCCCGCAGACCGCCGTCGAGGTCCCGCAGGCAGTCGGCGAGGAACGCCAGCCGGTTGGGCACGGCGAACCCCGCGTCCGTGACGCCCTTGTCGCGTACGAACAGCGGGACCACCTCGCCGGCCTCGTTCGCTGCCCGCAGCGGCGGATGGTCGTGCAGGCGCAGGTCGGCGGTGAACAGGACGACCGAGACGCTCATGGTGCTTCTCCGGGGTCGAATGGCTGGCGGCCGGTGAGGTGCTTCCGGCCCGGCGGGCACCGCGGATGCGGTCGTCAGCCGCCGGGCGTGGGTTCCCTCGCGGGGGTGGCCGGGATGCGGGCCGCGGCGAGCGCGATGTTGCGGGCCATGCCGCCGAACACGACCGCGTGGAAGGGGGAGACGCTCCACCAGTAGGCGTGGCCGAGCAGCCCGTGCGGATGGAAGAGGGCCCGCTGGCGGTAGCGGGTACGGCCGGCGGGGTCCGTGTCGGCGTACATCTCCAGCCAGGCGAGACCCGGCAGCCGCATCTCGGCCCGCAGCCGCAGCAGACGGCCTGGCTCGATCTCCTCCACCCGCCAGAAGTCCAGCGAGTCGCCGGCCCGCAGCCGGACCGCGTCCCGCCGCCCCCGGCGCAGCCCCACCCCGCCCACCAGCCGGTCCAGGCGTCCCCGCACCGCCCAGGCCAGGGGGAAGGAGTACCAGCCGTTGTCGCCGCCGATCCCCTCGATCACCTGCCACAGGGCCTCCCGCGAGGCGTCCACGATCAGCTCCCGCCGGTCCGTGTACAGGCTGCCGCCCGCCCAGTCGGGGTCGGTGGGCAGCGGGTCGCTGGGCGCGCCGGGCACCGCCGCCGACGACCAGCGGGTGGCGACCCGCGCATCACGGACCCGCTGCAGGGCCAGCCGCACCGCCTCGTCGAAGCCGATCGGGCAGCCGGGAGGTTCGGGCAGGTACCGCGCGATGTCGTGCTCGTGGCAGACGACCTCGTGGCGCAGCGACTCGGTCAGCGGCCGGGCGATCGACGCGGGGACCGGGGTGACCAGCCCGACCCAGTGACTGGACAGGCCGGGGGTCAGTACGGGCACGGGGAGGATGACCCGGCGGGGCAGTCCGGCGACCGCCGCGTACCGCAGCATCATGTCGCGGTAGGTCACCACGTCCGGTCCGCCGATGTCGAACGCGCGGCTGACGTCGGCCGGCATCCGGGCACTGCCGACGAGATATCGCAGCACGTCGCGGACCGCCACGGGCTGGATGCGGGTGCGCACCCAGCTGGGGGTGACCATGACCGGCAGACGCTCGGTGAGGTAGCGCAGCATCTCGAAGGAGACGGAGCCCGAACCGATGACGACCGCGGCGCGCAGGACGGTCGTGGGCACACCGGAGTCCAGCAGGATCCGGCCCACCTCGGCCCGCGACCGCAGATGCGGTGACAACTCGGATTCCGCCACGCCCGACGGCGTCAGGCCACCGAGGTAGACGACGCGCCGCACCCCTGCGGCGCGGGCCGACTCACCGAAGATCCGCGCCGCCCTGCGGTCGGTCGCCTCGAAATCGTCGCCGGTGCCCAGCGCGTGCACCAGGTAGTAGGCGACGTCGACGCCCCGCATGGCTTCGGCGACGCGGGCGGCGTCCGTGACATCGCCTCGCACCACCTCCGCCCGCCCGGCCCAGGGGTGGTCGCGCAGCTTGCCGGGGGAGCGCGCCAGACAGCGCACCCGATGGCCCTGGTCGAGCAGCTCCGGCACCAGCCTGCCGCCGATGTATCCGGTCGCCCCGGTCACCAGGCAACGCAGGCCGGGGGCGTCGTCGTCAGCGTTCATCAGCTCTGCGTCCTCCGCGTCTGACCCCCTGGAGATCACTTCCACGCGTGCCGCCGTTTCGGATGCGGCGGTTCCATGGTCCGGCCGCCGGCGACAGCGGTCGACCGGGAGCGGTATACGGCGGCGCCGGGACGTCCGGGGGCTGGAGCGCGCGGGGCCGCTTCCGCGCGCCGTCGGCAGCGGCCCTGTCCGCTCCCTCGGCATGTCCGCGCCCATCGCGGGCAGGCGAACCACAGGAGAGGAGCCCTGTCCAGTCGATGGAAGGACGCTGGAGGTGTCAGCCGCTATGAGCGCGAAGGTGTTGGAGCGTTTCCCTGCCGGATCACCGCGGGGATCCTGGCCGGCGGAGGAGTACGCGGCGGAGCGCCGCGCCGAGGGCGAGCCTGCCACGGTCGTGATGGATCTGCGGACGGACGCCTTCCTGGTCGTGGTCCCCGGCCCGGACGACGACTGACAGTGAGGGACGGCTGAACCCGTCACCCGCGAGGGTTGACTCCGGCGCGCGGGATGACCTCGGCACCGGGGCGGCTGCCTCCGGCACGCGGGACGGCTGACCCCGGGCATCCGCGGGGGCTGACTCCGGCACGCGGGATGACCTCGGCACTGGGGCGGCTGCCTCCGGCACGCGGGACGGCTCCGCCCTGCGGGACGGCTGACCCCGGGCATCCGCGGGGGCTGACTCCGGCACGCGGGATGACCTCGGCACTGGGGCGGCTGACCCCAGGCACCCCCGAGGGCCGGACCTGCCATCCGCGGGGGCTGACCCCCAGGCATCCCCGAGGGCCGGGCCTGCCACCCGCGAGGGTGACTCTGGGCAGCCGGAGCGGCTGTCCCCGTCAGGCGCGACGGCTGCACCGACAACGGCGGTCGGCTGACAGATCCTTGACCGCCGCTTCGGCCTCCGCGATGCTGTGTTGCGATTCACGAGATGCGTGTCGTAATGGGCAACATCTCGCCCCCTCTGTCAGCCGAGGAGTGGCCATGTCCCAGCAGGTCCATGCCGTCGTCGCGCGGAGCAAGGGCGCCCCTGTCAGCCTGGAAACGATCGTGGTGCCCGATCCCGGGCCGGGTGAGGCGCTGGTCAAGGTCGAGGCCTGCGGGGTCTGCCACACCGATCTGCACTACCGGGAGGGCGGGATCGGCGACGACTTCCCGTACCTGTTGGGACATGAGGCGGCGGGGGTCGTCGAGGCGGTCGGCGACGGGGTCACCGACGTGGCACCCGGCGACTTCGTCATCCTCAACTGGCGGGCCGTGTGCGGACAGTGCCGCGCCTGTCTGCGCGGGCGGCCGTGGTACTGCTTCAGTACGCACAACGCCAGGCAGAAGATGACGTTGACCGACCGAACGGAACTCTCCCCTGCCCTCGGGATCGGCGCCTTCGCCGAGAAGACGCTGGTGGCGGCCGGACAGTGCACCAAGGTCGACCCGGCCGCGTCCGCGGCGGCCGCCGGGCTGCTCGGCTGCGGGGTGATGGCGGGCATCGGCGCCGCCCTCAACACCGGTGGCGTCGGACGCGGAGACAGCGTCACCGTGATCGGCTGCGGCGGCGTGGGCGCCGCGGCGGTCCTCGGCTCGAACCTGGCCGGGGCGGCGAGGATCATCGCGGTGGACATCGACGACCGCAAGCTGGACACGGCGCGGAAACTCGGCGCCACCCACACGGTCAACTCCCAGGAGAACGACGCCATCGAAGCGGTGCGGGAGTTGACCGGCGGCTTCGGCGCCGACGTCGTGATCGAGGCGGTGGGGCGGCCGGAGACCTACCGGCAGGCCTTCTACGCCCGTGACCTCGCCGGGACCGTCGTGCTGGTCGGCGTCCCCACCCCGGAGATGAAGCTGGAGCTGCCGCTGCTGGACGTCTTCGGCCGGGGCGGGGCGCTCAAGTCGTCCTGGTACGGGGACTGTCTGCCCTCCCGTGACTTCCCGATGCTCATCGACCTCTGGCTGCAGGGCCGCATCGACCTGGACGCCTTCGTCACCGAGACCATCGCCCTGGACGAGGTCGAGAAGGCCTTCGAGCGGATGCGCCACGGTGACGTCCTGCGCTCGGTGGTGGTCCTGTGATGAGCCAGGAGCGGACAGACCGCGGTTTCTGAAACCGCCCCCGCGACGACGCGGCCCTGCCCCGGTGACGGGCCCTCGCACGGCACCGGAGCAGGGCCGTCGGCGCACTCGAAGGGATGCCTGTTTCCCCTGTTCACCCCTGCTTTCGAGGGCGCTTCGGCGTGCCCGGGGACCGGCCGTCGCGGCCCGTGCGAACCAGCGCGTGAACGCCTTGACAACGCTTCGGAGCCGCCCTCAGACTGGCGTTGCGCTCATCGCAATCCGTTTCGCTATACGCACCGAGGTGTCATGATGATTCCCGCGTGCCGTCTCGCGGATCTGCCGCGAGGCGAGGCTCACCGGCTCGATATCGACCCGCCTGTCTCGGTGTTCCACACCGAGGACGGCGAGCTCTTCGCCATCGACGACACGTGCACCCACCAGGACGCCTCGCTCGCCGACGGCTGGCTGGAGGGCCGCGAGGTCGAATGCCCCCTGCACGCCTCCAAGTTCGACCTGCGGACCGGTGCCGTGGACGCACCCCCGGCCAAGCGTCCGGTCCGCACCCACGAGGTCGTCGTCGAGGACGGCACGGTCTACGTCCGGCTGTCCCCCGACGCGCCCAACCTGCCGCCGTGCGTCGCCGCCCGGCTCGCCGGAGGCGCGGCGTGAGGACGGTGGCCGTGGTGGGTGCCTCGCTGGCCGGTCTGTCGGCCGCGCGCTCGCTGCGGCAGCGGGGGTACGACGGCCGGCTGGTCGTCATCGGCGATGAGCCTCATCGCCCGTACGACAGACCGCCGTTGTCCAAGGAGTTCCTGGCCGGCACCCTCGGCGAGGCGGACCTGGCGCTGGAGCGGGACGACGAGGAACTCCGTGCGGAGTGGCTGCTCGGGATGCGCGCCACCGGGCTCGACCGCACCGGACGGGCGATCCGGCTCGCCGACGGCCGGGAGGTCCGCGCCGACGGCGTGGTCGTCGCGACCGGGGCCGCCGCCCGCACCCTGCCCGGCACCGAGGGCCTCGCCGGGGTCCATGTGCTGCGCACCCTCGACGACGCCCGCGCCCTGCGGGGCGATCTTTCCCGGGGCGGCCGCCTTGTGGTGATCGGCGGCGGGTTCGTCGGCGCCGAGGTCGCCTCCACGGCGTACGCCCTCGGGCTCGACGTGACCGTGATCGAGGCGGCGCCGACCCCGCTGGCCGGACCGCTCGGACAGGTCATGGGGGCCGTGGTCTCCGCCCTCCACGCCGACCACGGGGTACGGCTTTTGTGCGGGGTGGGGGTCAAGGGGCTGAGCGGCGAGCGGCAGGTGGACGCCGTACTCCTGGAGGACGGCCGCAGTGTGCCCGCCGACACCGTCGTCGTCGGCGTGGGGGCGCGCCCCTGCGTCGAATGGCTGGAGGGTTCCGGCGTCGTGCTCGACAACGGCGTGAAGTGCGGTGCCGACGGGCGTACCAGCGTGGCCGGAGTGGTCGCCGTGGGCGACTGCGCCAACTGGTACGACCCGCACACCGGCGACCACCGCAGGGTCGAGCACTGGACCGGCGCACTCGAACGGCCGGCCGCCGCCGTCGCCGCGCTCCTCGCGTACGGGGCGACGGAACCGGGCGTCCCCCGGCCGCCGTACTTCTGGTCCGACCAGTACGGCGTGCGGATCCAGTTCGTCGGGCGCGCCGCCGGGGCCGACGAGGTGACGGTCGAGGAGGGCTCGACCGACGACCGCAGCTTCCTCGCCGTCTACCGGCGGGCGGGTCGTCCGGTCGCCGTGCTCGGGATGGACCAGCCGCGCCTGTTCACGCGCTGGCGCAAGCAGTTCGGCACCACCGCGTCCTGACCCGGCGCCCGCGCCGTCCCACCGAACCACGACGTTCTCCGAGGAGTGCACCGTGACCTCGACCAGCCTGCCGGACAGCCTGATCGCCACCCTCCCCGGTTCCGCCTACACGGATCCCGGGATCTTCGCCCAGGAACAGGAACGCATCTTCGAGACGATGTGGTTCTGCGTCGCCCGCGCGGCGGACCTGCCGAAGCCCGGCGCGTTCCGCACGGTCGACGTGGGCCGGGAGAGCATCCTGGTCACCCGCGCGCGGGACCGTTCGGTCCGCGCCTACTTCAACGTCTGCCGGCACCGCGGGGCCAAGCTCCGCACCGAGGACACGGGCGAGGTCAGGCACGCCTTCCAGTGCCCGTACCACGCCTGGACCTACGACCTCGACGGCAGGCTGGTCGCGGCACCCAACCTCACCAGGATGCCCGACGTGGGCCGGACCGAGTACGGCCTGGTGGGCGTGGCCGTACGCGAGTGGCTCGGCTATGTGTGGGTGTGCCTCGCGGAGGACCCGCCCTCCTTCGAGGAGGATGTGATGGGGGCCGTCGTCGAGCGGCTGGGCGACACCGGCTCGATCGAGCACTACGACATCGACCACCTCTCGGTGGGCCGCCGGATCGTCTACGACGTACGGGCGAACTGGAAACTCATCATCGAGAACTTCATGGAGTGCTACCACTGCGCCACCATCCACCCCGAACTCACCGAGGTGCTGCCCGAGTTCGCCGACGGTTACGCGGCGCAGTACTACGTGGGCCACGGCGCCGAGTTCGGCGCGGACATCCAGGGCTTCACCGTCGACGGTTCGGAGGGGCTCGACCGCATCCCCGGAGTCGCCGCGGACCAGGACCGGCGCTACTACGCGATCACCGTGAAACCGCAGGTGTTCATCAACCTCGTCCCCGACCACGTGATCTTCCACCGGATGTACCCGGTGGCCGTCGACCGGACGGTCGTCGAGTGCGACTGGCTCTACCTGCCGCACGTCGTGGAGAGCGGCAGGGACGTCAGCCGGTCCGTGGAACTCTTCGACCGGGTCAACCGCCAGGACTTCGACGCCTGCGAACGCACCCAGCCCGGGATGAGCTCACGGCTGTACGCCAAGGGCGGAGTGCTGGTGCCCAGCGAGCACCACATCGGCGCCTTCCACGACTGGGTCCACGAGCGGCTCGATACCCGGCAGCCGGAGTGAAGGAGAGAGGGCGCCCGTGGCCCGCGGGGAACGCGGACGCGGGCCGTACGGCGGTCGTCCCCGGGGTGGTCAGCCCAGGTAGCCCATGCGGTGGCTGATCTCGTCCGCGCCCTTGACCAGCACCGGAGCCAGTTCGTGCATACGCTCCTCGGTGAACCGGTAGGACGGCCCGGACGCGCTGATCGACGCGACGACCTTGCCCTCCCGGTCCCGGATCGGCGCGGCCATGGCGTGCAGCCCGATCTCCAGCTCCTCCAGCGTCCAGGCGTAACCGCGCTCCCGGGCCTCGGCGAGGTTCTTCTCCAGCTTCGCCTTGGAGGAGATGGTGTGCGGCGTGAGCTTCTTCAGGCCCCCCTCCGAGACCAGCGCGGCCCGTGCCTTCGCCGGCAGATGGGCCAGCATGATCTTGCCGCTGGAGGTGGCGTGCAGCGGGGTCAGCTGGCCGACCCAGTTGTGCGCGGTGACGGCGGCCGTACCGCGCACCTGGTAGAGGTTGATCGCGTAGTGCTCCTGCATCACCGCGATGTTGACCGTTTCGCCGATCTCGTCGGCCAGCCGCTCGCACACCTGCCGGCCCTGCTGGGTGACGTCGATACGCCCGGTGACCGCGCCCGCCAGACGTACGATGCCGAAGCCGAGCGCGTACTTGCCCCGTTCGCCCGCCTGCTCCACCAGACCGCGCGCCTCCAGGGCGCCGAGCAGACGGAACGCGGTCGACTTGTGTACGTCGATCTCGGCGGCCACCTCGCTCACGCCCGCCTCGCCGCGCTGGGCGAGGATCTCCAGGACGCTGATGGCGCGGTCGACGGACTGCACGCCGCCGGAAGATGAGCCGTGCGTTTCGGTATCCGGACTGTAGTTGCTCATAACGGAACTATACGCGGAGTAAACAACAGCACCCAAGAAACGCGATGTGAACAAAGATCTTACAAGTTGCGTTGTTCGCAACCTAGTGCGCATAGCGATACCCGTACTAGCATGCCGCGCACATCGACGGCGCGAGCGGGACGAGGCGGCATGGATCCCTTGCAGTACGACTTCGTCATCGTCGGCGGCGGATCGGCCGGCAGCGCACTGGCGAACCGGCTCTCGGCCGACCCCGGCAACCGGGTGCTGGTGCTGGAGGCCGGCCGCCCGGACTACCCGTGGGACGTGTTCATCCATATGCCCGCGGCGTTGACGTACCCCATCGGAAGCCGTTTCTACGACTGGAAGTACGAGTCCGAGCCGGAGCCCCACATGGGCGGCCGCCGTGTCTACCATGCCCGCGGCAAGGTCCTGGGCGGCTCCAGCAGCATCAACGGGATGATCTTCCAGCGCGGCAACCCCATGGACTACGAGCGTTGGGCCGCCGACCCCGGCATGGAGACCTGGGACTACGCCCACTGCCTGCCGTACTTCCGCCGCATGGAGAACTGCTTGGCCGCCGACCCCGACGACGAGTTCCGCGGCCACGACGGCCCCCTCGTCCTGGAACGCGGCCCCGCCACCAACCCGCTCTTCTCCGCCTTCCTCAAGGCCACCCAGGAGGCGGGCTACGCACCCACCGACGACGTCAACGGCTACCGGCAGGAGGGCTTCGCCAAGTTCGACCGCAACGTGCACCGCGGCCGGCGCCTGTCCGCGTCCAAGGCGTACCTGAAGCCCGCCAGGAAGCGGCCCAACCTCACCGTCACCACCCGCGCTTTCGTCACCCGCGTCCTCTTCGAGGGGAAAAAGGCCGTCGGCGTCGAGTTCCAACGGGGCACGGGCGCCCTCCGGCAGGTCCGGGCCGCGGAGGTCATCCTGTGCGGCGGCGCGATCAACTCCCCGCAGTTGCTCCAGCTTTCGGGCGTCGGCAACGCCGAGGAACTGCGCGCCCTCGGCGTCGACGTCGTCCACGATCTGCCGGGCGTCGGCGAGAACCTCCAGGACCACCTGGAGGTGTACATCCAGTACGCCTGCAAGCAGCCCGTCTCCGTACAGCCGTACCTGGCGAAGTGGCGGGCCCCCTTCATCGGCCTGCAGTGGCTGTTCCGCACGGGACCGGCCGCCACCAACCACTTCGAGGCGGGCGGCTTCTGCCGCGGCAACGAGGACGTGGACTACCCCAACCTGATGTTCCACTTCCTGCCCGTCGCGGTCCGCTACGACGGCTCCGTGCCCGCCGGCGGCCACGGCTACCAGGTCCATGTCGGGCCCATGTACTCCGACGCCCTCGGCTCGGTGAAGATCAGGAGCAGGGACCCGCGCGAACACCCGGCGCTGCGCTTCAACTACCTCTCCACCGAGCAGGACCGCCGCGAGTGGGTCGAGGCGGTCCGGGTGGCCCGCGAGCTCCTCAACCAGCCCGCCCTCGCCCCCTACAACGACGGGGAGATCTCGCCCGGTCCGTCGGTGGCGACGGACGAGGAGATCCTCGCCTGGGTCGCCAGGGACGGCGAGACCGCCCTGCACCCGTCCTGCACCTGCAAGATGGGCACGGATGCGATGTCGGTCGTCGACCCGCTCACCATGCGGGTGCACGGAGTGGACGGACTGCGCGTCGTGGACGCCTCGGTGATGCCGTACGTCACCAACGGCAACATCTACGCCCCGGTGATGATGATCGCCGAGAAGGCGGCCGACCTCATCCTCGGCAAGGAGCCGCAGGCGCCGTCCAAGGCCGCCTACTACCGGCACCGCGACGCCCAGAAACAGGCGGGGTAGCGCACTCTCCCCGGACCCCTTGACGGCGGTCGGTCCGTTCGTCAGGGTGTTCCACCAAAAGCAATCCAATGCACAATGCGCAACGATTTCGGGCTCGAAGGGCGCGACCGTGGCAGATCTGTACGTGGATGGTGAATGGCGGACGGCCGTGGCCGGCGGCCAACGCGAGATCCGCTGTCCGGCGGACGGCACCCTCGTCGCCACGGTCTCGGAGGCGACCCGCCCCGACACCGAGGCCGCGATCGCCGCGGCCCGGCGCGCCTTCGACGACGGCCCCTGGCCGCACACCCCTGAGCGGGAACGCGGCGCGCTGCTGCTGCGCACCGCCGACATCATCGAGCGCGACGCCAAGGAATTCGCCCGCGCCGAATCCCTCGACACCGGCAAGCGGCTGGTGGAGAGCGAGTACGACATCGCCGACGTCGTCTCCTGCTTCCGCTACTACGGCGGCATCGCCGGCACCAACGCCGGACGGGTGGTCGACACCGGCCGCGACGACGCGCTCAGCCGGGTCACCTACGAACCCGTCGGCGTGTGCGGACTGATCACCCCCTGGAACTACCCCCTGCTGCAGGCCTCGTGGAAGGTCGCCCCGGCCCTTCTCGCGGGCAACACCGTCGTCCTCAAGCCCAGTGAGCTCACCCCCTCCACCGCGATCCTGCTGATGAGGTCCCTTGCGGAAGCGGGCCTTCCGGCCGGCGCCGCCAACCTCGTGCTGGGCGCCGGCGCCGAGGCGGGTGCGCCGCTCGCCGAGCACCCGGGCGTCGACATGGTGTCCTTCACCGGCGGACTGCACACCGGCCGGCACCTCATGGCCACGGCCGCCGCCACGGTGAAGAAGGTCGCCCTCGAACTCGGCGGCAAGAACCCCAACGTCGTCTTCGCCGACGCCGACTTCGCCAGCGCCGTCGACTTCGCCCTCACCGCCGTCTTCCTCCACTCCGGGCAGGTCTGCTCGGCCGGCGCCCGGCTGATCGTCGAGGACACGATCCACGACGCCTTCGTCGACGAGGTCGTGCGCCGCGCCAGGCTCATCCGCCTCGGCGGCCCCTTCGACCCCGAGACCGAGACCGGGGCGCTGATCTCCGCACAGCACCGCGAGAAGGTCGAGGCGTATGTCGCCGCCGGCCTCGCCGAGGGCGCCGTAGTGCGCTGCGGCGGCGCGCGCCCCGACGACCCCGCGCTGGCGAACGGCTTCTACTACCCGCCCACCGTCCTCGACGAGTGCCGGCAGGACATGCGGGTGGTGCACGAGGAGTCCTTCGGCCCCGTGCTCACCGTGGAGCGCTTCCAGGACGAGGACGACGCCGTCCGCATCGCCAACGACACGGAGTACGGCCTCGCCGGCGCCGTCTGGACGCAGGACGCGGGCAGGGCACAGCGGGTCGCCCGCAGGCTGCGCCACGGCACTGTGTGGATCAACGACTACCACCCCTATGTGCCGCAGGCGGAATGGGGTGGCTTCGGGCACTCCGGCGTGGGCCGCGAGCTGGGACCGACCGGCCTGGACGAGTACCGGGAGCCCAAGCACGTCTGGCAGAACATCCGACCCCGGCCGCAGCACTGGTTCCGCGGCTGACGCCGAAGAGAGGCCGATCATGACCCCAGCGCAGACCGAGGTGTCGCAGCGGCGCGACACGTCCCAGGACCCCGGGGGGCGCACCCCGGTCATCTCCGTGCGCCGGCTGTGGAAGGTGTTCGGGCCGAAGGCCGACGAGGTGCCGGGCTCCGAGGAGTTGTGCGGGCTGACCCGCCGCGAGCTGATGGACCGCACCGGCTGCACCGCCGCCGTACGGGACGTCGGCTTCGAGGTGTCGCCCGGCGAGGTCTTCGTCGTCATGGGCCTGTCCGGGTCCGGCAAGTCCACCCTGGTGCGATGTCTGACCCGGCTGATCGAACCCACCGCCGGAGAGGTCGTCTTCGAGGGTGAGGACATCCGGGGCGCCGACGCCCGGCGGCTGCGGGAGCTGCGGCGCAGCAAGTTCTCCATGGTCTTCCAGCACTTCGGTCTGCTGCCGCACCGCAAGGTCGTCGAGAACGTGGCGTTCGGCCTGGAGATCCGGGGCATGGGCAGGGCCGAACGGACCAGGAAGGCCATGGAGGTCGTCGAACTGGTGGGCCTCGCCGGATACGAGAACTCCTACCCCGACCAGCTCTCCGGCGGTATGCAGCAACGCGTCGGTCTCGCGCGCGCCCTCGCCGGCGACCCCGACGTCCTCTTCTTCGACGAGCCGTTCTCCGCGCTGGACCCGCTGATCCGCCGTGACATGCAGAGCGAGGTCATCCGTCTGCACCACGAGGTCGGCAAGACCATGGTGTTCATCACCCACGACCTCTCCGAGGCACTGAAGCTCGGCGACCGCATCCTGATCATGCGGGACGGCAGGATGGTCCAGTGCGGCACCGGCGACGAACTCGTCGGCGCCCCGGCGGACGACTACGTACGGGACTTCGTCAAGGACGTGCCGCGCGGCGACGTCCTCACCCTGCGCTGGATCATGCGGCCCGCCACTCCCGAAGATGCCCTGGACGGACCCGAGTTGGGCCCGGACGTCGTGGTCCGCGAGGCCACCCGGGCGGTGCTCGCGGCCGAGAAGCCGGTGAAGGTCGTCGAGCACGGCAGACTGCTCGGAATCGTCGGCGACGAGGAGATCCTGGCTGTCGTCGCCGGAGCCGTCGGCGTCAAAGCCGTCGACGCCGGGCAGGAAGGCGGCGCCTGATGGCCGCCGTCGCCGACACGACCGCGCCGGGCGTCACCCTGCGCCACAAGGTCGGCCGCCCCATGGTGGTGGGGGCGATCCTGGTCGTCTGGCTGGTGCTCTTCGCCGTACTGCGCGGCAGGCAGACGCTGACCCTGGCCGCCGCCGACCTCACCGGCCTGCACCGCTGGCTGAACGACGTCAACGACAGCATCGGTGCCAACCGCAACTCCAACCCGGTCTTCCTCTACTTCTTCAACGAGATCCGGCTGGCCATCGACAACCTGGTGACCTTCGTCCGGTCGCTGATCTCGCAGCCCGCCGGCTCCCGCCCGGTCCCGCAGGTCGGCTGGCTCGGTGTCGTCGGACTTGCCGGTTACGTGTCCTGGGCCGTGGGCAACTGGCGGGTCGCGCTGCTGGCCGCGGCCGGCTTCACGTTCTTCGGGTTGCAGGGTCTGTGGCAGGAGAGCATGGACACCCTGGCGCTTACTCTGTCGGCGGTCCTGGTGGCCCTGCTCATCGGCATCCCGCTGGGCGTCTGGGCCGGACTCTCCGACCGGTTCAACCGGATCATGACGCCCTTCCTGGACTTCATGCAGACGATGCCGACCTTCGTCTACCTCGCCCCCCTGACCCTGATCTTCCTCATCGGCGGGGCCTCCGCCGTGATCACCACGGTGATCTACGCGGCACCCCCCGCCATCCGTATCACCGCGCACGCCATCCGCTCGGTACCCGAGACGACCGTCGAGGCAGCCGACTCGCTCGGCGCGACACGGAGGCAGCAACTGCTGAAGGTGCTGCTGCCGATGTCCCGGCGCACGGTGGTGATGGGCGTCAACCAGACCATCATGGCCGCCCTGGCCATGGTCACCATCGCCGCCCTGATCGACGCGCCCGGCCTCGGCAAGACCGTCGTCCAGGCCCTGCAGTCCCTCGACGTCGGCACCGCCTTCAACGCCGGACTCGCCATCGTCGTCATGGCCGTCGTGCTCGACCGGGTCACCACGGCGGCCGCCGTCCGCACCGAAGTCCGCACCACCGGCGGCCCGTTCCTGAAGTGGCGCCGCCCGCTGCTGGCGGCCGGCGGGATCGCGGCCGCCGTCCTCGTCCACCTCTCCCACACCTACGTCTGGGCGGCCGAGTTCCCCGGCGACGGCACCGTCGGCACGCACATCGCGAGCGCCGCCGACACCGCGACCACCTGGCTCCAGGACCATCTCTCGGGTCTGACCAACGCCCTGCGGGACGCCCTCACCAACGGACTGCTCAACCCGTTCCAGACGCTGCTCACCGACTCCCCGTGGTGGCTCGTCGGCGCCACCCTGGTCGCGCTCGGCGCGGTCATCGGCGGCCGGTGGGCCGGGGCGACGGCCGCCGTGTGCGTCGGGCTGCTGGTCGGCACGGGCGTGTGGTCGGACAGCATGACCACCCTCGCCTCGACCGCCGTTGCCACCGTGCTGGTGATGCTGCTCGGCGCCGTCGTCGGTGTGTGGATGGGCCGCAGCGCGCTGGCGGACCGGCTGATCCGGCCGACCCTGGACGCCGCGCAGGTCATGCCGCCGTTCGTCTATCTCGTGCCGTTCCTGGCGCTCTTCGGCGCGACCCGCTTCACGGCGATCGTCGCGGCCGTCGTCTACGCGGCGCCCGTCGCGATCAAGATCATCGCGGACGGGGTGCGGAACGTGCCCGAGTCCACCGTGGAGGCGGCCACCTCGGCCGGGTGCAACACCTGGCAGATCATCACCAAGGTCCAGCTGCCGATGGCACGCGGCGCCCTGACCCTCGCGACCAACCAGGGCCTGATCTATGTGCTGTCGATGGTTGTGGTGGGCGGCCTGGTAGGGGCGGGCGCCCTCGGCTACGACGTCGTGGCCGGTTTCTCGCAGGGTGAGCTGTACGGCAAGGGACTGGCGGCGGGGCTCGCCATCGTACTGCTCGGAGTCATGTTCGACCGGATCACTCAGGCTGCGGCGCGACGCACCCGGGCATAAGGAGCGCGACACCATGGCACAACACTGGCGAGCCGGCGCGGCCGGCCTGGCCGTCCTCGGACTCACCCTCACGGCCTGCGGCGGAGCGAAGGTCGGCGAGGACACCTCGGCCGGCTCGAAGTCCTCGGGCGGCAAGTGCGGCACCTTCAACCTGGCCGTCAACCCGTGGGTGGGCTACGAGGCGGACGCGGCGGTCGTCGCGTACGTCGCCGAACACGACCTCGGCTGCACGGTCGAGAAGAAGGACCTCAAGGAGGAGATCGCCTGGCAGGGCTTCGGCACCGGCGAGGTCGACGCCGTCCTGGAGAACTGGGGCCACGACGATCTCAAGAAGAAGTACATCACCGGGCAGAAGTCGGCCGTGGAGGCCGGGTCCACCGGCAACAAGGGCATCATCGGCTGGTACGTCCCACCGTGGCTCGCCAAGGCGCACCCGGACATCACGAACTGGCGGAACCTCGACAAGTACGCCACCGAGTTCAAGACGTCCGAGTCGGGTGGCAAGGGCCAACTGCTCGACGGCGACCCGTCGTACGTCACCAATGACGCCGCCCTGGTGACGAACCTGAAGCTGAACTTCAAGGTGGTGTACGCGGGCAGCGAGACCGCGCTCATCCAGGCCTTCCGCACGGCCGAGAAGAACAAGCAGTGGCTGATCGGCTACTTCTACGAACCGCAGTGGTTCCTCTCCGAGGTGCCGCTGGTGAAGGTGGACCTGCCCAAGTACACGACGGGCTGCGACGCCGACGCGGCGAAGGTCGCCTGCGACTACCCCGTCTACGACCTGGACAAGATCGTCAGCGCGAGCTTCGCCAAGTCGGGCAGCCCGGCGTACGACCTGGTGAAGAAGTTCAACTGGACCAACGACGACCAGAACACCGTGGCCAAGTACATCGCGGTGGACAAGATGTCGGACGACGCGGCGGCCAAGAAGTGGGTCGACGCCAACCGCGACAAGGTCGACGCCTGGCTGAAGTAGCGGGGGCGCGAAACGGCCGGTCCAGTACGCCCGGCGGGCGGTGCGCAGCTTGTGCGCACCGCCCGCCGGGCGTTGCCGTTCGTACGGCTGGATTCCGGCCGTGTCCCGGCCTGTTCTCCGACGTCACCGGACCCCTTGACACCCCTCCTAGACGACAGGCACATTGAGTTGCGCAGCCTGAATCGCGTTGCGTACAAGGCAACTGCACCGGTCTCAAGTTCGGAGGTTGGGCGATGGCGGGACCCCGAGTGGTCATCATCGGAGCGGGCGTCGTGGGAGCCGCCCTCGCGGACGAGATCTCCGCGCGCGGCTGGACCGAGGTGACCGTGGTCGACCAGGGCCCCCTGCCGGCCACCGGAGGCTCCTCCTCGCACGCCCCCGGCCTGGTCTTCCAGACCAACCCGTCGAAGACCATGACGGAGCTGGCCCGCTACACCGTCGAGAAGTTCTCCTCCCTCGACGTCGACGGCCGGCCCTGTTTCCTCCAGGTCGGCGGCCTCGAAGTCGCCACCACCCCCGAGCGACTCGCCGAACTCCACCGCCGCCACGGCTGGATCACCGCCTGGGGCATCGAGGCGCGGATCCTCACCCCCGAGGAGTGCGTCGAACAGCACCCGCTGGTGAACCCGGACCGGGTCCTCGGTGGCCTACTCGTCCCCACCGACGGCATCGCCAAGGCCGTGCTCGCCGTGGAGGCCCAGATCCGCCGGGCCGGCGAGCGCGGCGTCCGCTTCCTCGCCCGCCACGAGGTCCTCGACGTACGCAGGAGCGATGGCCGCGTCACCGGTGTGCTGACCGATCAGGGCGAGATCCCCGCCGACATCGTGGTGTGCTGCGCCGGCATCTGGGGCCCGAAGATCGCCCGCATGGTCGGCATGAACCTGCCGCTCACCCCGCTCGCCCACCAGCTCGCCTGGACCGGCCCGGTCCCCGCCCTCGCCGGCCAGACCGAGGAGGCGGTCCGCCCGATCCTGCGCCACCAGGACGCCGACCTCTACTACCGCGACCGCTTCGACGGCCTCGGCATCGGCTCCTACGGCCACCACCCGATGCCCGTCTCCGCGGACGACATCCTGTCCGTCGACGAGGCCGAACAGATGCCCTCGGTCCTGAAGTTCACCGAGGAGGACTTCGAGGACGCCTGGACCGAGACCCGGTCACTGCTGCCCGCGACCCGCGAGGCCAAGGTCGAGGAGGGCATCAACGGCCTGTTCTCCTTCACCACCGACGGCTACCCGCTGCTCGGCGAGTCCGCGGATGTCAAGGGCTTCTGGGTCGCCGAGGCCGTCTGGGTCACCCACTCGGCGGGCGTGGGCCGGGCCGTCGCCGAATGGCTGGTGGACGGCCACTGCTCGTCCTTCGACCTGCACGAGTGCGACATCAACCGCTTCGAGCCGCACCAGCTCGCCCCGGAGTACGTCCTGGCCCGCGACTGCCAGAACTTCGTGGAGGTCTACGACATCCTCCACCCCCTCCAGCCGAGCGGGAAGCCCCGCCCGATCCGCACCAGCCCCTTCTACGCCCGTCAGCAGGAACACGGCGCGTTCTTCCTGGAGGCCAACGGCTGGGAGCGGCCCCAGTGGTACGAGGCCAACGCCGGCCTGGTCGAAGGCCGCGCCATCCCCACCCCCGACGACTGGGCCGCGCGGTACTGGTCGCCCGTCGTCGGCGCCGAGGCCCAGGTCACCCGCGAGACGGTCGCGATGTACGACATGACCGCCCTCAAGCGCCTGGAGGTCTCCGGGCTCGGTGCCGCCGACTTCCTGGAGGGCCTGGTCACCGGGAAGGTCGCCAAGTCCGTCGGCTCGGTGACGTACACCCTGCTCCTCGACCACGACGGCGGCATCCGCAGTGACATCACCGTCGCCCGCCTCGACCGCGACCTCTTCCAGGTCGGCGCCAACGGCAACCTGGACCTCGACTGGCTCACCCGCCACCTCCCCGTCGAGGGCGGGGTTCAGGTCCGCGACATCACCCCCGGCACGTGCTGTATCGGCCTGTGGGGCCCGCTCGCCCGCGAGGTCCTCCAGCCGCTCACCGACCAGGACTTCTCCAACGAGGGCCTCAAGTACTTCCGCGCCCAGCGCGCCTACATCGGCTCGGTGCCGGTCACCGCGATGCGGCTGTCGTACGTCGGCGAACTCGGCTGGGAGCTGTACACCACCGCCGACCAGGGCGCGAAACTCTGGGACACCCTGTGGCGGGCGGCCGAACCGCTCGGTGGCGTCATAGCCGGGCGGGGCGCCTTCAACAGCCTTCGGCTGGAAAAGGGTTACCGCTCCTTCGGTACCGACATGACCTACGAACACGACCCCTACGAGGCCGGCGTCGGCTTCGCCGTCAGGCTGGACAAGGGCGACTTCGTCGGCAAGGCCGCGCTGGAACGGCGCAGGACGGATGTGCGGCGCCGGCTGAGCTGCCTCACCATCGACGACCCACGGGCCGTCGTCATGGGCAAGGAACCGGTGTACGACGGCGAGCGCGCGATCGGTTACGTCACCAGCGCGGCCTACGGCTACACGGTCGGCAAGGGCATCGCGTACGCGTGGCTGCCGGCGGAGCTGGCGGTGCCCGGCACAACCGTGTACATCGGCTACTTCGACCGGCGAGTGGAGGCTGTGGTGGCCGAGGAGCCGTTGTTCGATCCGGCGATGACCCGTCTGCGTGGGTGAGGCTTTGGCGCGGCGCCAGGGCCGACACCGACCGCACGGTCACCCGCAGGACCGGGGCGTCGCGGAGTGGAGACCGGCTCAGCGGGGTCCCGCGAGCCGCTCCAGATGTGCCGTGCGTGATGCGGCGGTCTGACCCTGGACCAGGAGGAACAGGGCCTCCCGGGCCAGGCGTTGGGCGCGTTCGGTGACGGTCAGCGCCCGGCCGCCTCCCGTCACCACGGCCGCCGTGGTCGCCGTACGCATCAGCGTGAACGCCTCCGCCCGCAGCGCCAGCCGCTCCTGCGCGTGCTCCCGCGGTACCGGATGGTCCGCGAGCGCGTAGGCCCGGCGGCGGACCTCGCCGGCACGGGCCCGCAGCGGAGCCGCGTACTCCTCGTCCACCAGGGCCAGGGCCGCCTCCGTGATCCCGAAGACGGCCGGGCTGGTGTTGAGGGTTTTCGGGCGGTCCGTCGCCGCCCAGTCCTCGTACGGCATCCGGAGCGCGACCGCGTCCTTTGGTACCCGCAGGCCGTCCAGGTCCAGGGACACCGTCCGGGACGCGGTGAGCGCGGCCAGGCGCATCGGCTCCGACGGGCGCAGGCCCGGCTGCTCCCGTGCCTCGACGAAGGCGAACAGGGCCTCGTCGTCCTCGGTCACCCCGGCCAGCAGCATGACGTCGTTCAGGCCCCAGCCGGTGTACCAGGGGACGGTGCCGTGGAAGCGCCAGCCGGCTCCTGCCCGCCGGACGCGCACGGGGACACGCGGGTACGACCGCAGATGCGCGTACGCCACCCCGGACAGCAGCTCACCCCGGGCCAGCGGGCCCAACAGGCGGTCCCGCACCGGGAGTTCGGCCTTCGCCAGGGTCAGTACCGGCGTGTGGTGCTGCGTCTGCACGAACCACGTCGAGCAGCAGGCCCCGGCCAGGATCTCCGCCGTCTCTCGTACGACGGCCGCGGGCGCCGCCGAGCCGCCGTACTCCACCGGCGCGTTCACGCCGAGCAGGCCCGAGCGCCTGATCGCCTCGATGTGGCTCACCGGAACGCCCTCCTGGTCGACGCGTTCCGCGGCGGGGGAGAGGAGGCCGTCGGCGAGTTCCCGGGCGCGGGTGACGAGCGGATGTGCGGAGATGGTCATGGACGGGATTCTTTCGACTGTTCGGGGTGGGGTGTCGATCCGGGGGCCCGCCGTTCGTGTAGAAGGCGAGCACACCCCACGACGAACGAGGAGAACGTCATGAAGCACTACCTGCTCAGCGTGGTCCAGCCGGCCGACGGCACCCCGCCCCCGCCGGACGAGATGGCCACGATCATGCGCGATGTCGAGGCGTTCGACGACGAGCTGCGCGCGGCCGGGGCCTGGGTGTTCTCCGGCGGACTGCACGGACCGGACACGGCCACGACGCTGCGCCCGAAGGACGGCGACGTGCTGGTCACCGACGGGCCCTACGCCGAGGGCAAGGAGTACCTCGGCGGGATCAGTCTGATCCGGGCGGAGGACCTGGACGCCGCCCTGGAGTGGGGACGCAAGGCCGCCCTGGCCACCCGGCTGCCGATCGAGGTGCGGCCCTTCGTGGATCAGTTCTGATGGCGGATGCCGCCGACGTGGAGGCCGTCTTCCGTGCCGAGTACGGGCGCGCGGTCTCCGTTCTCGTCCGCTTCCTCGGCGACATCGACCTCGCCGAGGAAGCGGTCCAGGACGCCTTCGCCACGGCACTGGACAGATGGCCGGAGAGCGGGGTGCCCCCGAGCCCGGCCGGGTGGATCATCACCACCGCCCGCAACCGCGCGGTCGACCGGCTGCGCCGTGAGTCCTCCCGGGACGCGCGGCACGCCGAGGCCGTCCGGCTGTACGCGCCCGACCCAACGGCCGAGGAGGGCCCCGTGCGCGACGAACGGCTCCGGCTGATCTTCACCTGCTGCCACCCCGCGCTCGCCCCGCAGGCCAGGGTCGCCCTCACCCTGCGCCTGCTGGGCGGGCTCGGCACCGCCCAGATCGCCCGCGCCTTCCTGGTGCCCGAGCCGACCCTGGCCCAGCGCCTGGTCCGGGCCAAGGCCAAGATCCGCGACGCGGGCATCCCCTACCGGGTGCCGAAGGACGCCGACCTGCCCGAGCGGCTCAGCGGTGTGCTGGCCGTCGTCTACCTGATCTTCAACGAGGGGTACGGCGGTGATGCCCAGCTGTGCGTGGAGGCCGTACGCCTGGGGCGGCTGCTGTACGGGCTGATGCCGGACGAGCCCGAGGTCGCCGGGCTGCTGGCGCTGATGCTGCTGGTCGAGGGCCGGCGGCCCGCGCGGAGGCCGGCGGGCGGTGAGCTGGTGGCGCTGCCCGAGCAGGACCGCGGGCTGTGGGACCGGGAGCTGATCGGGGAGGGACAGGACCTGGTACGGCGGTGTCTGCGCCGCAACCGCCCGGGGCCGTACCAGATCCAGGCCGCGATCAACGCCGTGCACAGTGACGCACCGACCGCCGAGGCCACCGACTGGGGACAGATCCTGCGGCTGTACGACCAGCTCATGGCCGTCGACCGGTCTCCGGTGGTCGCGCTGAACCGGGCGGTCGCGGTGGCCGAGGTCGAGGGCCCCGGCAAGGCCCTCGACCTGGTCGACGCACTCGACCTCGACCGCTATCACGTCCTGCACGCCGTCCGGGCCGACCTGCTGCGCCGCCTCGGCCGCGACGACGAGGCGGTGGGGGAGTACGACACCGCCATCGAGCTTGCCGACGGGCTGCCCGACCGGGCATACCTTCTGCGGCGGCGCGCCGAGCTCTCGGCCTGATCGGTGTGTCCACGACAGGGGGGACGGGGGCACTTTGGAAAGTGGTTCCGCGGTGGCGGAATTTACTTCGGCCGCTGAAAGGTTGCAATATGCATCCGTCTGTTCGACACTCAGCCGGGCCGTAAGGCCCGTACGCACCACCAGCGAGGCATCCGTGAACGAGTCCACCCCCGAACAGCCCGCCGACGTCGTGGCCAGGCTGCGCGCCACCTTCCGTACCGGCCGCACCAAGCCCGTCGAGTGGCGCACCGGTCAGCTGCGCCGGCTGCGCGCCCTGCTCACGGAGCGCGGCGACGAGCTGGCCGCCGCCCTCCACGCGGACCTGGGCAAGAGCGCCGGTGAGGCCCGCCGCACGGAGATCGACTTCACCGTCCGGGAGATCGACCACAGCCTCGACCACCTGGACGAGTGGCTGCGCCCGGAGTCCGCCCCCGTCCCGGCGCACCTGGGCGGCGACGCGACCGCCTGGACGCAGTACGACCCGCTCGGCGTCGTCCTCGTCATCGCCCCGTGGAACTACCCCGCCCAGCTGCTGCTCGCCCCGATGGCCGGCGCCCTCGCCGCGGGCAACGCGGTCGTCGCCAAGCCGAGCGAGCTGGCCCCGGCGACCTCGGCCGCACTGGCCCGGCTGCTCCCGGCCTATCTCGACACCGAGGCCGTCGCCGTCGTCGAGGGCGGTGTCCCGGAGACCACGGCCCTGCTCGCCGAACGCTTCGACCACATCTTCTACACCGGCAACGGCGCGGTCGGCCGTATCGTCATGCGCGCCGCCGCCGAGCACCTCACCCCGGTCGCCCTCGAACTCGGTGGCAAGTCCCCGGCGTTCGTCGACCGGGATGTCGACCTCGCGGTGGTCGCGGACCGGCTGGTACGCGGCAAGTTCCTCAACGCGGGGCAGACCTGTGTCGCCCCCGACTACGTCCTGACCGACCCCGAGACGGCCGCCGCCCTGGAAACCGCCCTGGTCGAGGCCGTCCGGACGGTGTACGGAACGGAGCCCAAGGAGTCCGGCGAGTACGGCCGGATCGTCAACGAGCGGCACTTCGACCGGCTCAGCGGACTGCTCGGCTCGGGCCGGGTGGCCGTGGGCGGCGACACCGACCGCGCCGCCAAGTACATCGCGCCCACCGTGCTCGCGGATGTAGACCCGGCGTCACCGGTGATGCAGGAGGAGATCTTCGGCCCGATCCTGCCCATCGTCACCGTCCCGGACCTGGACGGCGCGATCGGCTTCATCAACGACCGCGACAAGCCCCTCGCGCTCTACGTCTTCAGTGAGTCCGGCGACACCCGGGACCGGATCGCTGCCGAGACCTCCTCCGGCGGTCTCGGCCTCGGCCTCCCGGTCGCCCATCTCACCGTCTCCGATCTGCCGTTCGGTGGGGTGGGGGAGAGCGGCATGGGCAGCTACCACGGCCGCCACTCCATCGAGACGTTCAGCCACCGCAAGGCGGTGCTCGCGAAGCCGCTGAGCTGACCCCTCAACTCCCCGGGCCCGGCAGCGTCGACACGCTGCCGGGCCCGACCGCTGCCCTGTCGGGCGGCCACAGGGAGCCCGACGTGCCGGTTCCCGGGCGCAATTGCGAAAACCACCGGTCGAAGATCGACTTCCGAATGACTGGTCTACACCCTTGACTGGTACAGACCAAAGCAGTTGAGTGTGCCTCACACCCCCCACCGCGGCCGCTCCCCCTAGTGGGGTGCGGCCGTGCTCCGCAAAGGAGTTGATCCGTGTCGAGGCGCCGTATCGCCGCACTCCTGACCTCGCTCGCCATAGGCGGCTCCGCCCTGGTGCTCCAGGCGGCCCCCACAGCCTCCGCCGCCGGGTTCGTCGTCAGTGAGGCGCAGTTCGACCAGATGTTCCCGAACCGGAATTCCTTCTACAGCTACAGCGGCCTCACCGCCGCGCTCAGCGCCTACCCGGCCTTCGCCAACACCGGCAGCGACACCGTCAAGAAGCAGGAGGCCGCCGCCTTCCTCGCCAACGTCAGCCACGAGACCGGCGGACTGGTCTACATCGTCGAGCAGAACACCGCCAACTACCCGACGTACTGCGACTGGAGCCAGTCCTACGGCTGCCCGGCCGGCCAGGCCGCCTACTACGGGCGCGGCCCCATCCAGCTCAGCTGGAACTTCAACTACAAGGCGGCCGGCGACGCACTCGGCATCGACCTCCTCGACAACCCCTGGCAGGTCGAGAACAACTCCTCCGTCGCCTGGAAGACCGGCCTTTGGTACTGGAACACCCAGACCGGCCCCGGCACCATGACCGGCCACAACGCCATGGTCAACCAGGCCGGCTTCGGCCAGACCATCCGCAGCATCAACGGCTCCCTGGAGTGCGACGGCAAGAATCCGGCACAGGTGCAGAGCCGGGTCAGCGCCTACCAGAAGTTCACGCAGATCCTCGGTGTGGCGGCGGGCAACAACCTCTATTGCTGACCCCCCTGTCAGGCGCCGTGTGCCAGACTCCGTCGATGACCTCCGAAACGATCACCGCGGACGCCTCCGGCACCTGGAAACTCGGCGACCTGCCCGTCCACCGTCTCGGCTTCGGCGCGATGCGGCTGACGGGCAGCGCCGCCTTCCACCACGGCACACCGAGCGACCGCACCCGCTCGATCGCCGTACTGCGCAAGGCCGTAGAGCGCGGCGTGAACCACATCGACACGGCGGCTTTCTACTTCTCCGCCCTGCGCTCGGCCAACGAACTCATCAACGCCGCGCTGTCCCCGTACCCCGACGACCTGGTCATCGTCACCAAGGTCGGCCCTTCCCGCGACTACTCCGGCGAGTGGGCCACCTCCGCCCGGCCCGACCAGCTGCGCGGTCACGTCGAGGAGAACCTGCGCCAGCTCGGCCGCGACCACCTCGACGTCGTCAACCTCCGCCGGATGGGCCAGGACTCGATCGCCGAGCACTTCGGCGCCCTCGCCGAACTTCGTGAGGCAGGTCTGGTCCGGCACCTCGGGGTCTCCGACGTCGAACCGCGCCATCTCGACGAGGCGCTGGCCATCGCCCCCGTGGTGTGCGTGCAGAACCGTTGGGGACTCGACATGCGGGGTGCGGCCACCAACGAACTGGTCCGCCTCTGCGGCGAACGCGGCATCGCCTTCGTACCGTTCTTCGCCGTCGCGGGCGAGGCCGGGGCGCGTGGCGCCACCGAGGACCACGACGACGCCGTCCTCGCCATCGCCCGCGCACACGAGGCCAGTCCCGCGCAGATCCGCCTCGCCTGGACCCTGCACCAGGGTCCGCACGTCCTCGCCATCCCCGGCACCGGCAACCCGGACCACTTGGCCGAGAACGTGGCGGCGGGCGCCATCCGCTTCAGCGAAGCGGAGCTGTCCCGGCTGAACGCCCTGCACACCGGGGCGGTCTGACGGTCCTCAGGCCGTCCAGACCCCGTCCCGCATCAGATGCCGACCGCGCAGCTCCCGCTCCCCGTGCCACGCCTCCACCGCGTACGGCCGGAGCCGGAACCAGGCGTACGACGGGCTGTCCCCGCGCGGGTCCCAGCCCGTCTTCGCCCGCAGCGCCTCGGCCGCCGGCCCCGGTACGTCGGCCGAGGAGAAGACGGTCACCTCCCCGTCGAGCAGGACGACATCCCGTGTGTCGCCGAGCGCGAGCCTGGCCCGGCCGCCGTCCCGCAGATTGCGGCCGGTCGGGCTGGTGATCCGGGTGGACACCCACACCGCCTCCCCGTGCCAGACGAACCAGAGCGGCACGAGACACGGCAGCCCGGCGGCGTCCGCCGTGGCCACCCAGACGTCCGTCTCCCGTTCCAGCCGGGACAGTACCTCGCGCTTGCGCCGCTCGGGGGAACGGACGGGATTCGTGATCTTCATGGCCGCGAAACTACCGGCCACATCCGCCCCACACCTCGGGCGCGGGTCCTAGGTCTGCGGTACCGCCCGGCGCCGCCCGTCCGACTACGCTGTCGTAGACGATCTGCCGGACTGTGGGCGAAGCAGGGGTGAGGAAGCTTCCATGGCCGACGCGAAGGACGAACGCCGCCCCGCCGGTGAGCTGGAGGCGAGCGTCATGGCCGCGCTCTGGGCCGCCGGTGTGCCCCGGACCCCAGGACAGGTCCAGCGCAGCCTCGGCGCGGACCTGGCTCGCACCACCGTGACGACGATCCTCGCTCGGCTGCACGACAAGGGTGTGGTGGACCGGCACCGTCAGGGGCGCGGTTTCGTCTACTTCCCCGTCCAGGACGCGCAGGGCCTGACCGCGAAGCGCATGCACAGCGAACTCGACCGCGACAGCGACCGAGAGACCGTACTCGCCCGCTTCGTCGCCCAGCTCAGCCCCGACGACGAGCGTGTCCTGCGGAGTCTGCTGGAAGCCGGCGAGCAGCCCGGGGCGTCATGACCGAACCGCTGATCCTGCCCCTGGCTGGTGGTGTTCGTGCCGCCCGGGCGCTCTCCCGGCGGGCCCTGGACCGGCGGGCGCCCACCGCCACGCTCGGGTGATCACCGCCGCGGCCGTCGTCCTCGCGGGCTGCTCCCCGACCGCGCTCGGCGCGTTCGTCCTGGCCGGGCTGCTCAAGCCGCCGTTCTTCGCGGTGCTCGGTGAGCTGGTCCGGCCGCCGCACACGGCCATGTCCGCTGTCAGGGTGCTGTCTCTTGCGGGGCGGGCCAGCCGGTCCTTCGTGAACAGCGATTGGCGTTCGATACGTTTTACGTATAACCTCTCGCGCTAACCGCTCCACCGAAAGGCCCCCATGCGACGCGTCGCCCTGGTCACTCTCGTCGTCGGTGACTACGACGAGGCGATCCGCTTCTACACCGAGGCTCTCGGGTTCCGGCTGGTCGAGGACGCGCCGCGGTCCGACGGGTCCCGTTGGGTCCTCGTGGAGCCCGGGACGGAGGGGCACGGCACCGGACTGCTGCTCGCCCGCGCCAAGGGCGACGAGCAGCGCGCCCGGGTCGGCGACCAGACCGGCGGGCGGGTCGGCTTCTTCCTGCACACCGACGACTTCGCCCGCGACCACGCCCGGATGACCGCCGCCGGCGTGACCTTCCTGGAGGAGCCGCGGCACGAGCCGTACGGTACCGTCGCCGTCTTCCAGGACCTGTACGGCAACCGCTGGGACCTGCTCCAGCCCGCCGCCTGACCGATCAACCGGAACCACCCGCCGAGGAAACCTCCGCCATGACTGCTACGCGCGTAGACGCCGACGTGATCCGCCGCCTCCCCAAGGCCGTCCTGCACGACCACCTCGACGGCGGACTGCGCCCCGCCACCCTCGTCGAGCTCGCCGCCGAGGTCGGTCACACCCTGCCCACCACCGACCCGGACGAGCTGGCCGCCTGGTACTTCGAGGCCGCCAACTCCGGTGACCTGGTCCGGTACATAGCCACCTTCGAGCACACCCTCGCAGTCATGCAGACCGAGGAGGGGCTGCGGCGTGTCGCCGAGGAGTACGTCCTCGACCTCGCCGCCGACGGTGTGGTGTACGGCGAGGTGCGCTACGCCCCGGAGCTGAACGTCAAGGGCGGGCTCACGCTCAACGAGGTCGTGGAGAGCGTGCAGGAGGGGCTCGCCGCCGGTATGGCGAAGGCCGCTGCCGCCGGTACGCCCGTCCGGGTCGGCACCCTGCTCTGCGGGATGCGGATGTTCGACCGGGTCGGCGAGGCGGCCGCGCTGGCCGTCGCCTACCGGGACGCCGGTGTCGTCGGCTTCGACATCGCCGGCGCCGAGGACGGCTTCCCGCCCGCCGACCACCTCGCCGCCTTCGAGCACCTGCGCCGCGAGAGCGTGCCGTTCACCATCCACGCCGGTGAGGCGCACGGCCTGCCCAGCATCCACCAGGCGATCCAGGTGTGCGGCGCCCAGCGCATCGGGCACGGTGTGCGCATCACCGAGGACATCGCCGGCGACAAGCTCGGCCGTCTGGCGAGCTGGGTGCGCGACCGCCGGATCGCCCTGGAGATGTGCCCCACCTCCAACCTCCAGACCGGCTGCGCCACCTCCATCGCCGAGCACCCGATCACCGCGCTGAAGGAGCTGGGCTTCCGGGTCACCCTCAACACCGACAACCGGCTGGTCTCCGGTACGACGATGACCCGGGAGATGTCCCTGCTGGTCGAGGAGGCCGGCTGGACGGCCGAGGACCTGCGCACGGTCACGGTGAACGCCGTGAAGAGCGCGTTCATCCCGTTCGACGAGCGCAGGGCCCTCATCGAGGACGTCGTCCTGCCGGGTTACGCCTCCGTGCTCTGAAACAGTCCCCGCACATAGGCGGCCTGTCCGACGTGCTGTAGGTCGTCGGACAGGACGCTCACCAGCCGTACGCCCAGCGTGACCGGCGGATCCCAGCGGGTGTCCACGATCCGTTCGAGGTCCTTCGCGGGGAGTTCGCGCAGCACACCCAGGGTCTGCTCGTGCACCGCGTCGTAGTAGCCGGTCAGCAGGTCGCCGGAGTCCACCGTGACCTTCGCGACCTTCGCGGGCGTATGGCCGTACCCGTGGTCACGGGGCGGCAGGTCGAGGCCGAAACGCTTCTCCCAGCCCTGGGCCAGCCACACCTGGTCGAGGTCGAAGGCGTCGGCGACATGGTCGTCCTGTATCCGGGTGAGGTGCCAGACCAGCCAGGTGATGGAGTTGGCGCCGGGGGCCGGGGGTTTGTTGAGCAGGTCGGGGTCGAGGCCGTCGAGAGCGGCGTGGACTTCTTCCTGGATGCGGCTGAAGCCGTCGATGAGGATGTCCCTTGCATGCATGTGACCACGATCGCCCATCGCGGGTCGTCATGCGTCCGGAACCCAGCTTCCGTGGAACCCCAGCGGCACCCGGCCCGGCAGGTGGATCCGCGCCAGCGGCTCGCCGGTGAAGTCCTGTGCGGCGAGGATCAGCAGGTCGGCGGCGCCGCGGTCGGGGTTGTGGACATAGGCGAGCGTGAAACCGTCGTCCTCCTGGGCCGCGTGTTCGCCGGGCACGAACACCGCCTCGCCCGCGGCCGCGCCCCTGGGCAGCCGGTGGACCTGGGCCGTGCCGCGCGCGAAGTCGTGCTTGAGGAGGGCGTTGGAGAAGGCGTGGTCCGGTGGATTGCCGTCCCCGGCCAGATACGCCAGTGACATCTCGGCGGCCGCCGCCGAGTAGCCGTAGCGGTGCCGGCGGGAGACCAGTTCCTCGTTGACGCGCGGGAATTCCTGCGGCCGGTCGTCGAGGGTGCGCCTGCGGACATGGCCGTGGCGCAGGTCGACCGTCCAGCGTTCGAGCCTCGCGGTGCCCACCGCGTGCGGTCCGTCCGTGTGCTGCCCGGCCACGTCGAACGGCGCCGGATACGTCGTCAGGTCGATCACCACGGAATCACCCTCGTCGTACGCGTTGAGGGTGTGCGAGTAGAACACCGGGTCGACGCCGAACCAGCGGACCTCGCCCCCGGACCGGGGCATCACCCCCACCCGGGCCGGGTGTTCCCGGTTCCAGACGTACGGCACCAGGGCGCCGGCCTCGGCGGCCGCCGGGTCGAAGGTGACCGGGATGTCGAAGACGACCACATGCTTCCCGGTGAGCGCGAAGTCGTGCATCATCGGCGCGTCCCGCACCGGGATCCGGGTGGTGCGCGCGACCCGGCCGGTGGGGTCCACGACCAGATGCCGGACGTGGTCCCAGGTCGGGTAGTAGGTGATCGCGTGCAACTCGTCCGCGCGCGCGTCGTACTTGGTGTGCGCGGTGAACGCGCCCTCCAGCGTGCCCCGGAAGTCGTAGGCGCCCACCGTGTTGAGCTCGCCGTCCAGCTCGTACGGCAGCGGGCCGCTCTCCTGGAGCGCGAGGATCCGTCCCCGGTAGGGGATCACATGCGTGTTGCAGGCGAAGTCGTCCGGCGGCACCGGGCCCGGGTAGGACTCGCCGAGCTTCGCCGTCACCTGGGAGGAGCGCACCCAGCGGTTGCGGTACCACTCGGCGCGTCCGTCGCGCAGCCGTACGCCGTGCACCATGCCGTCGCCGAGCATCCAGTGATGGGCGCGCGGATCCTCCAGGCCCAGGACGTTCGGGCCGTTGCGCAGGAAACGGCCGTTCAGCTCGCGCGGGACACGGCCGGTGACCGGCAGGTCGAAGGCCGTGAGTTCCTCGGTGACCGGGGCGAACGCGCCCTCCAGGAACGGGTGGTGACGATCCGCTGGGCTCTCTGCTGCCGCCGCCGCCTGCCGGGTCGCCGTTCCCGTCAGCGCGCCCGCTGCCGCGAGGCCCGCCGCGCCGCGCAGCACCGTACGCCGTGTGTGTTCCGCCATCCTCGTACTCCCCGTCGTCGTTCGTGGACATCCACGAGTCTGCGCCGACGGGAAGCCGAGGTCAGGAGGGGTGGACCCCCTCCTGGGGTGGTGTCAGGCCCCCTGTTTCGAGGAGGGTGACCAGCGCCCGGGCTGCCGGGCTCGTGGCCGTTTCGGGCGGCAGCAGGGCGACCGTCTCGTATGCGGCCTCGTCCGTGTCCTTGAGCGCGAGTGCGGTGAGCGAGGGCCGCTTGTGGCGGAAGTGACGGGGTACGACGGCGATGCCGAGGTTCTCGTCGACCAGGTCGAGGAGGCTGTGCACGTCGTTGACCTCCAGCGCGACCGTGCGCCGTACGCCTGCCGCGGCGAAGGCCGAGTCGGTCGTGCGGCGCGGGCCCCAGTCCGGGTGGAAGTCGACGAACACCTCCCCGCCGAGGTCCGCCGGGAGCACCGCCGGGCCGGCCGTGGCCAGCCGGTGGCTGGGATGGCACAGCACGGTCATCGGCTCGCCGGTCAGGGCCACCGAGCGCAACTGGTCGGTGTCGTCCTGGGTGCGGTAGGCGAAGGCCAGGTCCAGCCGGCCCGCCGCCACCTCCTCGGCCAGCGCGCCCGAACCGGCCTGCCGCAGCCGGATTTCGACGTCCGGGTGCCGGCGCCGGAAGGCGGCAAGGAGTCCCGCCACATGCACCCCGGCGATGCACTGCTCGGTGCCCAGCGCCAGCGTCCCGCGCAGCACGCCCTGCACGGCGGCCACCGCCTCGTGCGCCGAGCGCACCTGCGCGAGGATGCGCTCCGCCTCACCGAGCAGCGCGCGGCCCGCCTCGGTGAGGGTCACCCGGCGGGTCGTCCGTACGAACAGGGGCGCCCGCAGTTCCCGCTCCAGGGCCCGGATCGAGGCGGACAGGCCCGACTGGGACACCAGCAGCCGTTCCGCGGCCCGGGTGAAGTGCTGGTCCTCGGCGACGGCGACGAAGTGCTGGAGGTGGCGCAGTTCCATGATTGAGAATCGTAGCCGCACAATTCCATCGGATTCTTCTGTTGGACTGCTGCCCGGCGCTCGGGAAAGAGTGGCAAAGGTAGACAGTGTGCCAACCCCTCTGGAGTCGCGTTGTACACCGCACACCCCGACCGCTACGCCGACATGCCGTACCGCCGCAGCGGCCGCAGCGGCCTGAAGCTCCCCGCGCTGTCGCTCGGCCTGTGGCACAACTTCGGGCCCGACCGGCCCGTGGCGACCCAGCGCGCCATCCTGCGCCGCGCCTTCGACCTCGGCGTCACCCACTTCGACCTGGCCAACAACTACGGGCCGCCGCCCGGCGCCGCCGAGTCGGCGTTCGGCGAGGCGCTGAAGGAGGACTTCGCGTCCTACCGCGACGAGCTGGTCATCTCCACCAAGGCCGGCTATCTGATGTGGCCCGGCCCGTACGGCGAGTGGGGTTCGCGCAAGTACCTGCTGTCGTCGCTGGACCAGTCCCTGACCCGGATGGGCCTGGACTACGTCGACATCTTCTACTCGCACCGCCCGGACCCGGAGACTCCGCTGGAGGAGACGATGGGAGCCCTGCACTCCGCGGTCCAGCAGGGCAAGGCGCTCTACGTCGGCATCTCCAACTACTCGGCGGAGCAGACCCGGGAGGCCGCCCGGATCCTCGGCGAGCTTGGCACCCCGCTCCTCATCCACCAGCCGCGCTACTCGATGCTCGACCGCCGCCCGGAGACCGAGGGCGTCCTGGACGCGCTCGACGAGCTCCAGGTCGGCTCCATCGTCTTCTCCCCGCTGGAGCAGGGCCTGCTCACCGGCCGCTACCTCGACGGCATCCCCGAGGGGTCCAGGGCCGCGAGCGACAGCCCGTTCCTGAACTCGGACGCGGTCACCGAGGAGCTGGTCGGCAGGCTGCGCGCCCTCGACGAGGTCGCCAAGGGCCGCGGCCAGACCCTCGCCCAGCTCGCCCTGTCCTGGGTGCTGCGCGGCGGCCGGGTGACCTCGGCGCTGATCGGCGCGAGCAGCCCGCGGCAGGTCGAGGACTGCGTCGGCGCCATCGGCAACCTGGACTTCGACGCCGAGGAACTGGCCCGGATCGACGCGATCGTCAACCAGTGAGCGACATCGTCGTCAACCGGTGACCGGCATCGTCGTCACCCGGTGACGCGCTCGGTGAGGCGGACGCACACCGCGTCCCCCTCACCCCTGCCGATCGCCTCGCGGACGTCGGCCTTCACGGGGAGCTTGTGCGTGCCGTCCCCCAGGGCCATGAAGGAACTCCGGAACGGATGCCCGTCGACCGTCCCGCGGACCTTGACGAGCCCTCTGGTGCCGAAGAACCTGGCGGAGTCGGGCCAGATCACATAGGTCCAGCCGCCCTTGTTCATGCTCCTGCGCAGGACGGCGGTGAACTCCACGTCCAGCCGTACGGTGGTACTCATGGCGGTCCTCCGCTCGCGGTGGTCTCTTGCTCAGGAGACCGCCGCGGGCGGGGAAACTCATCGTGGACGCCGGCTCAGGCCCCGGTCGGCACCCGGTCCAGGAAGCCCAGGACCTGCCGGATCCGGCCGTCCTCACCGAGCGTGACCACGTCAAAACCGGCCACCGGTGCCGTGCCGTCGTTCTCGTTCACCAGCTCCCAGCCGAAGCGCGCGGTGTCGTGGTGGCCGTCGACGGCCCCGAGCGGACGGAACACGAAACCCGGGAACTGCTCGTGCGCCGCGGCGATCACGGCCGTGATCTGCGCATGCCCGGAGACGTCGGCGAGCGGGTCGGTGTAGGTGCCCTCCGGCGTCCAGGCCTCGGCGACCGCCTTGCTCAGCGCCTCGGGCTCGGTGGCGTTCCAGGCCTCGAAGTAGCGGGCGGCGGCGGTCTGGTAACGGTCGGTGTTCACGGACATGGCGAATCAGCCTCCATCGAGGTCGTCACTGCTGGTCAGGGGATCGATCGCGGCTTGCGGCGATCCGTTGACACCACCATGCCCGGATCCGCGTGACGGATCGATTACCCCTCGGGTAATGAAGGCCGGCCCGTACAGCTCACGCATTTCGGCCAATTCGCGGGGGGAATATGCCAAGAGACTGGCCGGAAAGGTGTGGTGACACTGTTTCGAAAGTGAACATACTCGAATGTCAGGAGCACTTCACCGCACAGGAGTCGCACGGAAATCCGGCCCGCGACGGCACACCGGCGAGCTACGGGGGAGTGATCGTGCACGACGAATTCCTCTGTCATGTCACGGCGTACGGCGTCTGCGGCGGGCAGCGCATCGGCGTTCCCCTCGGCACCTACCGTGCGCCGACCCTGGCCCTTGCGCTGTGGTGGTTACGGGACCGGGCCTCGTGGATCGCGGAAAGGCTGGATCCCTTACCCGAGAACCCCAGATATCCGCAGGGGGCACTCGTCCCGGTGGGGGCGACCGTCTCGGACGTACCCGGTCTGCTCCGCGCCTGGTGTGCCGACGTGGTCCGGCAGGAACTCGTCGCCGACGAACTGGCCGGCGGGCGGCTGGTGCGGATCGCCGTCCAGGACGACACCACCGAGTACGAACTGCTCGCCGAGTCCGTCGACGCCCTCCGTATGCAGCGCACCATCCCCGCCCTTGTCGTTCCCGTGGCCTGACACGTGACAGCCGCCGACCGGGCAGCCAAGATCAGGCGTATAAGCTGACAAATCTGTAGAATTTTGACCATGGCGGAGCGGCCGGTCACCTCGGCGGCCCCCGAACTCGTCCTGGAGACCGACACGGGATCCACGGTGATGAGCCCGGGCCGCGACTACCACGTCGGGCGCGACCCGTACAGCGACATCGTCATCGACGACTCCCGGGTCTCCTGGCACCACGCGGTGCTGCGGCCCGCGGACGACCACTGGACACTCGAGGACGAGCAGAGCACCAACGGCACCTACGCCGACGGCCGCCGCATCCGGGAATGGGAAGTGGGCCCCGGTACGGTCATCCGCTTCGGCAGCCCCGCCGACGGGCCGACCGCCGTCCTCGTCGGCCGCCCGCCGCCCGCCACGGACCGCCCCTCCTCCGTCTCGATGCCCAGCCAGACCGGCACCTTCCGGCAGCCGTCCTCGGTACGACGACTCCAGGCCCGCACCATCCGCATCGGCCGCGCCACCGACAACGACGTCGTGGTCGACGACCTGGTCGTCTCCCGCCACCACGCCGAACTGCGCGCCCACCCCGACGGCAGCTACGAGATCGTCGACCTCGACAGCCACAACGGCACGTACCTCAACGGCCGCACCGTCATCCGCGCCCCGGTCGGCCCCCGGGACGTCGTCGGCATCGGCCACTCGGCGTTCTGCCTGGTCGACGGCGAGTTGCAGGAGTACGTCGACACCGGCGAGGTCTCCCTCGACGTCCAGGAACTCACCGTCGCCGTCGACCGCGGCCGCAAGATCCTGCTCGACCACGTCTCCTTCCCGGTCGGCGAGAAGTGCCTGCTCGCCGTGGTCGGACCGAGCGGTGCGGGCAAGTCCACCCTGCTGGGCGCCCTCACCGGCCAGCGCCCCGCCGAGCACGGCACGGTGCTCTACGACGGCCGCGACCTCTACCGCGACTACGCCGAGCTGCGCCAGCGCATCGGCCTGGTCCCGCAGGACGACATCCTGCACGTCCAGCTGACCGTGCGCAGCGCCCTCACATACGCCGCCGAACTGCGCTTCCCCGAGGACACCGCGAAGGCCGAGCGGCGTCGGCGGGTCGAGGAGGTCATCCGCGAACTCGGCCTCGAACAGCGCGCCGAGCAGCCCGTGCACAGCCTCTCCGGCGGGCAGCGTAAGCGGGTCAGCGTCGCCCTGGAGCTGCTGACGAAGCCGTCCCTGCTCTTCCTCGACGAGCCGACCTCCGGACTCGACCCGGGCATGGACCGCTCGGTGATGAACATGCTGCGCGGCCTCGCCGACGACGGCCGTACCGTCATCGTCGTCACCCACAGCGTGCTCAGCCTCGATGCCTGCGACCGCCTCCTGGTCCTTGCACCGGGCGGCCGGACCGCCTACTTCGGCCCGCCAGGCGACGCCCTCGGCTTCTTCGGGTTCGACGAGTGGCCCGAGGCCTTCGAGGCCTTCGAGCGGGACACCGGCCGGGACTGGGCGGGGGAGTTCCGCGGCTCGTCGTACCACCGGAAGTACATCGTGAACTCCAGCGCACAGCCCGTCGTGCCGCGCACCGGCCCGGTCGCCCCGGCGCCGCCGCCGCGGCCACGCAGCTGGGGAGCCCAGTTCTCGACCCTGGTGCGCCGCTACACCGCCGCCCTCCTCGCCGACCGCACCTTCCTCGCCATCATGATCGGGCTGCCGTTCGTCATGGGCGCGATGGCCCGGGCCGTCGCCGGCAACAAGCTCACCTTCGACACCGCGACCAACGCGCTGCTCATCCTGTGCGTGGGAGGGGTGCTGACCGGCGCGGCCAACGCGGTGCGCGAGCTGGTCAAGGAACGTGTCATCTACCAGCGGGAGAGAGCCGTCGGTCTGCCCAGATCGGCGTACGTGATGTCGAAGGTCGTCGTCCTCGGCACCATCACCGTGCTCCAGGCGATCGTGCTCACCCAGGTGGGCCTGGCCGGCGTCGACCTCAACGCACCCGGCGGCGACGGGGTGTTGATGCCACCCCTGCTGGAGATCACGGTGGCCGTGGCCGTGCTCTCCTTCACCGCGATGATGCTTGGCCTGCTGATCTCCGCGCTGGTCCGCAAGGAGGAGGTGACGATGCCGCTGCTGGTGCTGCTCGCCGTCGTTCAGGTCGTCTTCTGCGGGATCCTGCTGAAGCTGGACGGCGTGCCCGGGCTCGAACAGCTCGCTTGGCTGGCGCCCTCGCGATGGGCGCTCGGTGCCATGGCCGGCACCGTCGAACTGCACCGGATCGTGCCGGGCCAGCTCACCGCCGACCCGTTCTTCCGGCACTCTGCGGGCGTCTGGCTGCGCAACATGGTCATGCTGGTGGTGCTGTCCGTCGCCTTCGGCTGTCTCCTGTCCCGGCTGCTGCGTCGGCACGAACCCGCCGTGATGCGGAAGTAGGCGACGCGATGACCACCAGCCCAGGGTTCCGGCCCACCCACGTCGTGCCGGGCGACGGCATGCCCGCCTGGGAGGCCCCCGACCCCGCCCGGCCGACCGTGCCCCTCGACCCGTTGCTGCCGGTGCAGCTCATGGAGCGGCGCGGCGACTGGGCCCGCATCAGCTGCGCCAACGGCTGGGCCGCCTGGGTCGACGGCCGCTACCTCGTGGCCGTACCCCGGGACCCGCCCCTGACCGGCGGCCCGTCCGCCGAGGCCACCGACCCACGCCCGCTGCTGACCCGCGCCGCACAGGCCCTCGCCGACTACCGGGACGCCGTCGAGGACCTGGCCGGCGGCCTCGACGGGGAGTCCTTCCGGGGCCGTACGCACGGGCTGCGCATCGGGGTGGTGGTCGACGGGGAGTCCATGTGGCTGTACGACCCGGCCGAGGGACGCTGGCTGTACGGCGACGGGCGGCGGCTGTCGACCTACCTCACCGACCGGGACCCGGCCGACCGGGACCCCACTGACCGTGACCGCACCGACAGGCACCTCACCGACCGCGCGGAGCCGGGCGGCGACGGCCTCGGTCACCACCCGACCCGGGTGGTCACCCGCGACGGTGACCGCGAGCGGTAGGTCTCAGGGTCTCCGGGCCGGCACCTCGCCCCGCCGGCGCACCGGGCCGGCCAGCAGCGCGCCCAGGAACCCGACGACCAGACCCCAGAGCGCGCCCAGGCCCAGCGCTGACCACAGCTGCGGCTTCAGCAGCAACTCGCCGGAGAGATTGCCCCCCAGGTCGCCGATGCCGAGCAGGGAGAGCCCGTAGTGGGCGGAGATCCGGCCGGTCAGGCAGAGCGTCAGCATCGTCAGCGCGAGCGCGATCGCCAGATGCAGGGCGTGCTGCCAGGCGCGGACCCGGGCCGGGGAGCGCACCGCCATCAGGAACGCGGACGCCGGCAGCAGCACCGCGGCCACCCCCACCAGCCACCACCAGCGGCCGTCATGGGCGGTGATCGTTCGGAGATTCAGGGTCGAGATGTCCGGGGTGCGCAGCACCTCGGCGAGGACGTGCGGCACCGGCAGCCCGAACGGGCCGTCGACCCGCCCCTTCCAGGTGACGCCGAGACCGAGCGTGAGCGCCAGCCACGCCAGATTGGGCAGCCCGAGCAGAATCACCCCGAGGGTCTCCTTGGCGTGCCCGCGCGTCACCATCGCGACCAGCGCGACCACCAGGGCCAGACCGACGTACGCCAGCACGAACACGACCATCGCGAACGCCGCCGGTCGCACCGACGTCTGGAAGCGCAGCAGCCGCCCCGGCAGCGGCGCCCCGCGCGACACCAGCAGCGCCAGCAGCAGGATCCCGGCCAGCCACAGCAGCCCGGACACGACCGTGAGCGGCACGTCCGTCGTGAAGCCCACCTTCGGCGCGGCGTCCAGCACTTCGGTGAGGTCACTGAGCGTGCCGCTGCCCACGTTCACGGCGAAGGTGTGCCGGGCACCGAGCGCGAGACCGATCAGCGCGAGCAGCCACAGCACCGCGACCCGGGCCGACCAGCCGGCCAGCTCCCGGGCGCCGGCCACCGCCCGGTGCCGCAGCGGCCGCAGAAAGCCCCCGGCGGCGACCAGTACCCCGACCAGCGTGACCGACAGCGGTACGACGGTCAGCCCGGCGTTCGTCGTGGCCAGGTCGCCCGCGTCGCCCGACAGCTCGACGGTGCCACCGACGGCCGTTACCACGGTCGCGAGGACCACTGGCGGAAAGGCCCCCTTCGGCAGGTCCGCCGCGCCCGCCACCCACAGCCCCACCGCCGCCACCACCGTCATGGCGACCAGCGCGGCCAGCACCACGGCCAGGGCCTGCGGCCAGCCGTGCCGGGCGACGGGCCGACCGGCCGGCGCGGCCACCGGCCGCGCGGAGGCGATTCGGGGGCTCACGCTGTCACGCTAGGCAACGCCCCGGAACCTCGCCCGCCGGGTAGGCCGTCCGCGTCGGCTTGCGGACGGTAGGCGAGCGGCGCACATTGGGCTCGTTGTGCCTCAAATGAGGCTTTTTTCGCAAAAGCTGTTTACTGCGAATGCGTCAATCGCAACGGGGAGATGAGCGTGAGCGTCGAACCGCCGTCATCCGGCCGCCCCACAGGACCTCCCTCCGGCCCGCTGTCCGGCCCCTCCGGACCACCCCCCGGCCCGCCTTCGGAGCCGCCCGGAGGAGGAGGCGGCGGCAGTCAGGGCGGACAGCCGCACCAGCCGTGGTGGAGGTCCGCGCCCCGGATCGCGATGCTCACCACCGCCGTCGTGGTCGCCGCCGTCCTGGCCGTGGTCTTCACCCGTCCGGGTGGTGGCTCCGGGAAGGGCGGCGAGGTCTTCCTCCAGGCAGCCAACAGCTCCGGACAGGACCCGTACACCGAGTCCAGTGCCACGAAGAGCTCCGTCGCACCGGCATCCTCCGTACCTGCCGCGCCGGCCGCGTCGGCGGTGCCGGCGAACGAGGTGCGCGGGGTGGACGGCGGCGCGCCCGGCCTCTACAGCGGCACGAAGAACAGCAGCAGCTGCGACGTCGAGAAACAGATCAGGTACTTCCAGGCCTCGCCCTCACGCAACAAGGCGTTCGCCGCCCAGGTCGGCGTCCGGCCCTCCGGCGTCCCCGCCTACCTGCGCTCCCTCACCCCCGTACAGCTGCGCGCGGACACCCGGGTCACCGCCCACGGCTACCGCGACGGCGGCTCGACCACGTACCAGGCCGTCCTCCAGACGGGCACCGCCGTCCTGGTCGACGGGCACGGGGTGCCTCAGGTGCGATGCGCCTGCGGAAACCCGCTGACCCCGCCGGTCGCGCAGAAGAGCACTCCGAGGACCAGGGGCACCGCCTGGTCCTCGTACCGGCCCTCGAACGTGGTCGTCGTCGCACCGGCCACGCGCATCATCAACGTCTTCGTCATCTTCGACCACCGGCACGACGACTGGTTCGGCCGCCATCGCGGTGACCCCACCGGACACGAGGACCGTCCGGCGAAGCCCCCGGCCGATCCGGACCCCATGAACCCGCCGGGCCACCAGGGCTGCCCGCCCAGCCCCGGCAGGACCGGGAACCCCGGCGCCACGCCGTGCCCGCCGACCTCCACGGGCCCGTCGGGGCCGTCTAGCCCCGGCACAGGCTCGAAGTCGCCGTCGTCCTCTGCGTCCTCGGAGTCACCGTCCTCGAAGCCGCCGTCCTCCGAGTCGCCCTCGTCGGAGTCTCCGAAGACCGGATCTCCGAGCACCGAATCGCCGAAGACCGAGTCGCCCAAGACGGAGAGCCCGAAGTCCGAAGCCCCGGCCCCGGAGTCCCCGGCGCCGGAATCTCCCAAGTCGCAGGCCCCGCCCTCCGGGCGGACGCCCTCTCCGGCGTCGCCCGGCCCCGAGTCCGCGGGGTCCTCGGCCGCCCCGGTGTCCCCGCCCGCGCCGCCCAGCTCAGCTCCCCCCACGCCCCCGGAGTCCGCGGGTCCCGGTTCCCCGGCGGTGTGAGCCGCCTGACGACGTTTGTGCGCGGTCGGCAGACACGCCGGGGACTGTGGGACGACACTCGGGGTACGAGCATGGTTGCAAAGCGACCGGGCCGGAACCGGCCTCCTGGAGAGACACGCATGATCGAACACCTGGGCGGGGCAGTGATAACGACTGGCTTCGACGTACCCGTGGAGCCGCTGCGGCGGGCGGCGCACTACACCGGTGAACCGGGCTGCATCGCCGAGGCGCGGGACTTCGCGGCCCGCTTCCTGGACCAGCTCAGGACCGAGTGGTGTGCCACGATCGACCCCCGGGCCGACGGCGAGCTGCTCCTGGTGGTGAGCGAGCTGATCACCAACGCCGACCGGCACAGCAACGGCCCGTACA
The DNA here is from genome assembly GCF_040303265.1 of Streptomyces sp. NPDC096040. Lineage (NCBI taxonomy): Bacteria > Bacillati > Actinomycetota > Actinomycetes > Kitasatosporales > Streptomycetaceae > Streptomyces > Streptomyces sp. NPDC096040. The sequence continues at coordinate 50,456 of NZ_JBEOTA010000011.1, read as the reverse complement.
TCCTCGAACTGGAGGGTACGGACAGCGCGGTCCTGGTCTCCGTGTACGACAGCAGTGCCGCTCTGCCCCGACGCTTCCCCAGGGACCCCGAGCGGGTCGGCCGGCACGGTCTGGAGATCGTCCACGCCCTGGCCGCCGAGGTCACCGCCGAGCGGGTGCCGGTCGGCAAGCGGGTGCGCGCGCTGCTGCCGCTCTCCCACTGATCTCGTCTCGTCGCTTCTCGTAGCTGATACTGATCTCGCACTGAACTTCGCCGGAGGAGAGTCCCATCGGGAATCCCGTCGGATCGCCCGGACCCGGGCTCACCACAGGCGCTGCCCCACGCGCCGGTGCGGGGCAGCGCCCATGAGCCCGCCGTCAGGCGCAGCCGAGTTCGCCCAGCATCCCCTGGCGCAGGCGTGTGATGATCCGCTTGATGAGGCGGGAGACATGCATCTGGGAGCAGCCGAGCCGCTCACCGATCTCCGCCTGGGTGGCCTCCTCGACGAACCGGAGATGGATGATCTCCCGGTCCCGTTCGCTCAGTTCGGCCATGAGCGGGGCCAGCGACTGGAAGTCCTCGACGAGCCGCAGCCCTTCCTCCTCGACGCCGATGAAGTCCGCCAGTACGGCCTCGCCGTCCTCGGGGCCGTCCCCGGTCAGCGCGGCGTCCAGCGAGGAGGAGTTGTAGCCGTTGGAGGCCAGCTGGCCCTCGACCACCTCGTTCTCGGACAGGTTCATGAGAGTGGCGAGTTCGGCGACCGTCGGGTCCCGGTCGAGGCGGCTGGAGAGTTCCTCGCGCGCCTTGGCCAGCTCGACCCGCAGCTCCTGGAGTCGGCGCGGGACGTGCACGGCCCAGGTGGTGTCCCGGAAGAACCGCTTGATCTCGCCCACGATGTACGGCAGCGCGAAGGAGGTGAACTCGACCTCGCGCGACAGCTCGAACCGGTCGATGGCCTTGATCAGGCCGATCATCCCGGTCTGGACGATGTCCTCCATGTCGTCGCCCCGGTTGCGGAACCGTCCGGCCGCGAACCGCACCAGCGACATGTTCATCTCGATGAGCGTGTTGCGGGCGTACTGGAACTCGGGTGTGCCTTCCTCCAGCTCGCCCAGCCGGTGGAAGAACTGGCGGGACAGTTCCCGCGCGTCCCGCGGGGCGACGGTCCTCGGGTCCGCTATTCCGGGCAGCGCCCCCTCCGTCGAGCGCTCCCCGACAGACGGTGCCGTGTTCCCTGCCCCCGACCGGATCCCGGCGGTATTCATTACCTCTCCCACGAAAGTCACGGTTCGGCCCTGCCCCTTCGGCCTGCGTAGTTCCAGCCCTGTCCAGTTGACTGCCCTGGCCCGGATACCCGGCATCGGGCATCCCATGCGTGCTTGACGGTCGGGTACCCCGGGTGACGCATCGCATGCGTACCGTCCACCCGGGTGGCGGAAAACAGCCGGTGACAGCTCGGGGGAGCCAGTCACTCTGCGATGCGCACCGCCGTGATCAGCTCGTGCCAGTACCGCTTGGTGACCACGCCGCCGTACCGCGACTCGACGAGCTCCCGCACACCGGCCAGCAACCCGGTCCGGGCGGGTTCGGGCAGGGCCCGGTGGTTGGAGTAGGTGAGGAGTACGTCCAGGTAGGCGTCGGTCGGGTACGTGATCTCCTGGGCGTGGCCGTGCACGGTGACGTCCGTGAAGTGCGGGGAGACGATGAACTCGGCCGTGTCGGTGGCGATGTCCGACTCGGGGGTCAGCCGCAGCCCCGGCGGGGTGGCCGGGTCCCAACGCTCGTAGCACTTCTGGACGTCGGCGAAGAAGTCCTCCGTGCCGCCCGCCACATGGTGGGTGGTGACGACGGCGAGCAGTCCGCCGGGGCGCAGCGCCCGGGCCGCCTTGGGCACCCGGACCGCCGGGTCGATCCAGTGGAACGCGGTCGCGCACACCACCGCGTCGAACGGCTCCGGCGGCAGCTCCCAGCGCTCGAAGTCCGCGGTCACGACGTCCACCGCGGGAAACGCGGCCAGGTGCCGAAGGGCCACGGCGGCCAGGGAGGGACCCAGCTCCACGGCCGTGATCGCACAGCCGGACCCGGCGAGATCGACGGTGAGCTGGCCCGTGCCCGGAGCGACCTCCAGCACGCGGACACCCGGGGCGGCGCCCGTGACCCGGCTCAGCTCCTCGATCAGAGAGGGGGGATACCGGGGCCGTGCACGCTGGTACCGCTCCGCGTCCTGGTCGAAGGTGTCCCGCAGCTCCGGCCCTGTTCCCATGAACTCCAGCGCATCCATGCCGGGCAGCATGCCGATCGCCTTCCGCCGCGTGCCACTGCTTCTAGGCTGTGGGGGTGAGCAGCCAACCGCCCGACCACGCCCCTGTCATCCCCCTGCGCCCGCAGCAGCCGGCACCCGAGCCCAGGGAACCCCTCTGGCGCGACCTGGTCGGAGACGTCCTGCGGCGGGAGCGGCTGGACCAGGAGCGCACCCTCAAGGACGTCGCCGAGGTGGCCCGGATCTCCATGCCGTATCTCTCGGAGATCGAGCGCGGCCGCAAGGAGGCCTCCTCGGAGGTCCTCGCGGCCGCCGCCCACGCCCTCGGCATGGACCTGGGCGGTCTGCTGTCCCTGGTCCAGTCCGAGTTCGCCCGTAAGACCTCCCTGGGCCGACCCGCGCCCGGGCCCTACAACGGGCTGTGCCTGGTCGCCTGACCGCGGTTCAATGTTCGACCTGCTCCCGCAGTTGCCGGAAGAACGCCCGGACGTCGCCCACCAGCAGGTCCGGCTCCTCCATCGCCGGGAAGTGCCCGCCCCGGTCGAACTCCGTCCAGCGCACGATGTTCTCCGTGCGGTCCGCCTTGTGCCGCAGCGGACGCTGGGGTTCGGCCGGGAACAGGGCGACGGCGGTGGGTGCCGTCGACGGTGCGGAGGGCGCGGTGGCACGGGGGCCGGTGGCGTGCGCCCGCTCGTAGTAGATGCGAGCGGACGAGGCGGCCGTACCGGTCAGCCAGTACAGCATCACGTTGGTCAGCATCCGGTCCCGGTCCACCGCCTCCTCCGGCAGCTCATCGGAGTCCGTCCACTCCCGGAACTTCTCGACGATCCAGGCGAGTTGTCCCACCGGTGAGTCCGTGAGCGCGTAGCCGGGCGTGTGCGGGCGGGTGCTCTGCAGGATCGCGTACCCCGTGCTCTCGCGGGACCAGGCGGCCCAACGGCGCCATGAGTCAAGGGTGTTCGCCTGCTCCTCGGGGTCGAGCGCGGCCAGCTCCTCGGCGGTGGGCTCCGTGGCCTGCTGGGCCCCCGGCAGCAGGTTGAGGTGGACGCCGATCACCCGCCCGGGATGGGCGCGGCCCAGCTCACGGGAGATCGCCGCGCCCCAGTCACCGCCCTGCGCGCCGAACCGCTCGTAGCCCAGCCGGTGCATCAGCTCGGCCCAGGCGTCCGCGACCCGGCCGGCCTCCCAGCCGGGCTGTGTGGTCGGACCGGAGAAACCGAAACCCGGGATGCTAGGCAGCACCACATGGAAGGCGTCGGCCGGGTCCCCGCCGTGCGCCGCCGGATCCGTGAGCGGGCCGACCACGTCCAGGAACTCCACGATCGACCCCGGCCAGCCATGGGTGAGGACCAGCGGGGTGGCGTCCGGCTCGGGGGAGCGGATGTGCGCGAAGTGGACGTGGGCGCCGTCGATCGTGGTCGTGAACTGCGGCCACGCGTTCAGCAACGCCTCGGCCGACCGCCAGTCGTACGTGTGCCGCCAGTAGCGGGCCAGCTCCCGCAGATACGGCGTCGGGACACCGTACGCCCAGTCGGCGCCCGGCATCTCGGCCGGCCAGCGGGTGCGGTCCAGTCGCTCGTGGAGGTCGTCGAGGTCGCTCTGGGGGATCGAGATGCGGAACGGATCAACAGCTGACGAAGAGGTCATGGTCGGGATGCTAGGTGTAACGGTGAGCGATCAGCGATGAGTTTCCCGTCGAGTCGGGGTCGGTACAGATGACCCTGTTCCACGCCCCAGGAGGTGTCCATGACCACCGACGGATTCACCACGTGTCTCTGGTTCGACGGCCAGGCCGAGGAGGCCGCCCACTACTACGTGTCGATCTTCAAGAACTCCAGCGTCGGGCGGGTGGGCCGCTACACCGAGGCCGGACCGAGCCCCGCCGGCTCAGTGGTCGCCGTGGACTTCACGGCCAACGGACACAAGTTCGTCGCCCTCAACGGCGGCCCGCAGTTCAAGTTCACCGAGGCGATCTCCTTCCAGATCTACTGCGACGGGCAGGAGGAGGTCGACTACTACTGGACCAAGCTCACCGAGAACGGCGGCGAGCCCGGCCCGTGCGGCTGGCTCAAGGACAGGTACGGCGTGTCGTGGCAGGTCATCCCGGACGGGCTGATCGAGATGATCGGCGACGCCGACCCGGAGAGGGCGGCCCGCACCACACGGGCGATGTACGCGATGGGCAAGCTCGACATCGCCACGCTGAAGAAGGCGTACGCGGGTGAGTGACCCGCATGGCGACGCGGGGCGGTGTCCGCAGACACCGCCCCGCGCATGCGCCTCGCCGGGTCAGACCCGGTCGGCCACGATCAGCAGATACTGGAAGCTGCCGTTCTTGTAGGCGGTGAGGAAGGCGTCCTCGATCCCCGTCACCAGGTGCTCGGCCTGCTTGCGGAGTTCCCAGTAGGGGATCGTCGCCTGGGTGAGGTCCTCCACATGGACCGGCACGAGCCGGTTCTTCGCCATCGCCCGGAAGTACTCCGACCGCGGGTGGATGTCGCAGATGTAGTGCGCGTTGATCAGGGACACCTCGCGCGAGGCCCGGCCGTAGGTGTCGTTGTAGCAGCCGGTGATCGTGACGTAGCGTCCGCCGCGGCGCAGCAGCCGGGCGTGCTCGGCGAAGAGCAGCTCCAGCTCGACGTACATCGTGGACTCGTTGTTCCAGGAGGCCGCGTACGCGCCCGTCTCGAAGCCGGTGTCCAGCATGTTCCGGTGGTGGTAGCGGACCTTGTCGCCGACCTCCCGCTTACGGGCCATGTCGTTGGCGAAGTCGGCCTGCTTGGCGGAGATCGTGACCCCGTCGGCCTGGCAGCCGTAGCGCAGGTTCGCCACGATGCTGCCGCCGCCCCGGCCGCAGCCGGCGTCGAAGACCCGGTCGGCCGGGGTGAGCGGGCCGAGGTGACCGGCCAGCAGCTCGGCCTGGGCGTGCTCCAGACGGTGCAGCTCGCTGGTGACGCGTTCCTTGCGCAGTTCGGGGTCGGTCTCGTCGAGCACCGACCAGTCGGCCTCGCCGATGCCGTAGTGGTGGTGGTACAGGTCGTCGATCTTTCCGAGTTCGAGGTTGACCGGGTTCTCCTCGGCGTTCCAGTAGTCCGCGACGCGGTTCTGGTACCTGGACTGGGTCGGCACCGGGGCTGACGTGGACGTCTTCCGGGCGACAGGGGCGGTGGTCAACAGTTGCTCCTCGAAGTGTTTCTGACGGCGTTTCGGATTAGCGCGGTGCTACCAGTAGTCGGGCAGGTGGTAGCGGTTGGTGTTGGTGGAGTGCCACTCGTGGTTGCCCGAGACCCAGGCGGCCAGGCCCTCCGCGTAGCGCGCGACCAGCGGCGAGGTGGCGGCCAGGGTTGCCGACTCCTCCTCGAAGGCCTCCATGATCCGGTTGTGGATGTCGACGGACTTCAGGTAGGCCGCCTTCAGTCCGCGCCGGTCGTTGGCCGCCACCACCTGGGGCAGGTTGAGGTGGTCCGGGTCGCTCGCCAGCTCCTTGGTGAAGGAGTACAGGTCGTTGACGATGGTGGTCGCGTTGCAGGCCAGGGCCGTGATCCGCTGGATCTCCGGGCGGGCGTAGAGCTGCTCGGGCAGTTCGTAGCCGTCCACCGCGTCGACGATCGACAGACACGGCCGGAAGTTGTTGAACTGCCGCATCACCAGGTACTCCCAGACCCGCGGCATGTACCGGGTCTCCATCCACGCGGCCTCGCCCAGGTACCCCAGGTGCAGCCGGGCGATGTCGTGCACGAACCGGTCGGTCTGGCTCGGTGTGGCGAACCCGGCGAAGTCCGCCAGGGCGAAGTGGTACGAGCGCAGCGGACCGTCGGCCCGGATGCCCTCGCGCCACTCCTCCTCCAGCTCCGGGATGCCGTGGTAGGGGTCGAGTGCCGACTGGGCGATGATCAGCGGGCCGCCGAGCCCGCGCCGCGATCCGCCGCGTCCCTCGTCCTCCTCGCAGTAGCAGGAGTCCACGATGTTCTCGGCCAGCAGCAGCTTGCCGGCGACGGTGAGCCGGTCCAGGTCGAGACCGCCCGGATGCTGGAGTACGACGGCCCGGCCGAACTGGAAGCCCGAGAAGTCCCCCTTCCAGGCCTCGGGGAACAGGTCGAGCTCCCGGGCCCAGGTCTCCAGGCGGCGGTCGAGTTCGGCGGCCTTGGCGGGGTCGGCGGGCACGGCCGGCCGGTAGTGCAGTCCGGGGACCGCCCCGGTGCGCCGGGCCGGACGCAGACTCCGCGCGATGTCGGGCGGCCCGGGCAGGACGTAGGAGGTGGTGGGTGTGGTCATGATGACTGTGCTCCAGGCCGTCAGTCGGCGGTGCGGCCGAGCTGGACGTTCTCCAGGATCCCGGCCGCGTCGGGGACCAGGATGGCCAGCGAGTAGTAGGCGGTGACCAGGTAGTTGACGATGGCCTGCTCGTTGACGCCCATGAAGCGGACGTTCAGGCCGGGCTGGAACTCCTCCGGGATCCCGGTCTGGTAGAGGCCGATGACCCCCTGGTCGGCCTCGCCGGTGCGCAGCGCGATGATGCTGCTGGTGTGGTCGTCGCTGATCGGGATCTTGCTGCAGGGATAGATCGGGACCCCGCGCCAGGCCGGGATCTCGTGCCCGTCGATGTTCGCGCTCGGCGGCACCAGTCCGCGCCGGTTGCACTGCCGGAAGAACGCCGCGATCGCCCTCGGGTGCGCCAGGATCACCTTGGTCTTGCGGCGCATGGAGATCAGCTCGTCCATGTCGTCCGGGGTCGGGGGGCCGGTGAAGGAACTGATCCGCTGCCCGTAGTCGATGTTGTGCAGCAGCCCGAACTCGCGGTTGTTGACCAGCTCCCACTCCTGGCGCTCGCGGATCTCCTCGACCGTGAGACGCAGCTGCTGCTGGGTCTGGTCCATCGGGTGGTTGTAGAGGTCGGCGACCCTGGTGTGCACCCGCAGCACGGTCTGGGTGATCGACAACTCGTACTCGCGCGGTGCGAGTTCGTAGTCCACGAAGCCGCCCTGCAGGGTCGGCTCACCCCGGTGGCCGGCCTGTACCGGCACCTCAGCCTCGCCCTTGCGGTTCATCGGCAGCCGCTGCCGGTCGACATACGCCTGGAGATGGGCGCCCAGCGACGGCACCCGGTCCATGACCTCCTCGACGACCGCCCAGGGCAGCGCCAGCACCACGCCGGCGGTCTCCGCCCGGACCGAGGTGAGCCACAGCGGGTCGGTCTGGCCGACCGCCTCGTCGCCCATCTGGTCGCCGTCGGTGACGACCCCGACGACCTCCTCCTCGCCGTACTTGCCGGCCGCGTACCGGATGAACCGGCCGTGCACGACCAGGTAGGTCTCGGTGACCGGCTGCCCGGCCTCGAACAGCACCTGTCCGGCGCGTACTTCGCGGGACTGGAACCGCGCGGCGATCTGGGTCAGCGCGTCCAGGTCGTCGTAACCGCGCAGGATGGGCAGTTCGGTGAGGGTCCCCGGGATGACCCTGATGTCGTCGCCGCCGTTCTGCTCGAAACTCACCCGGCCGCGTCCGGTGCGCAGTTGGAGGCGCCGGTTGACCCGGTAGGCGCCGCCCTTGACGTCCACCCACGGCAGTGTCTTCAGCAGCCATCGTGAGGTGATGGCCTGCATCTGCGGTTCGGACTTGGTGGTCGTGGCGAGCTGACGTGCGGCCCGGGTGCTCAGACTGGTGAGCTGCCCGTCGGTGGTCGGATCCGGCTCGGGCTCGTCGACGGCGGAACCGATGACGCTGTCCGGTGTGGACACATTCCCTCCAGCAGAGAGGCGAACATAGGTGACCCGGAGGGTCGGTGGTGTGCGAGGTGGCGCTGCGCAAGGACCAGCCAAACAGCCGTGGTGATCTACGGGTACGGCGCGAAAGGGGCGGTTGTGCGCCTTAGTTGCGCAAACCTGGTGTTCGGGTTGGAAAAGGTTGCGTTTCCCGAGTGTGCGCCGGTGATCCGCTCCGATGCCCGGGTCCGGCCGGGGTTGGGCTCAGGAAAAGTCGTCGACCAGCACCGCGGCACCGTCGAAGCGCCCGGCTTTCAGGTCCCGCAGGGCCTGCGGGGCCTCGGAGAGGGGGTAGGTGTGGGTGGTCGCGCGGACCTGGTGCCGCTCGGCCAGGGCCAGGAACTCCCGCCCGTCGCCACGGGTGTTGGAGGTGACGCTGCGCAGCTCCCGCTCGTAGAACAGCTCCCGCTCGTAGTTCAGTGCCGGCACGTCGCTGAGGTGGATGCCCGCGACCGCCAGCACCCCGCCCCGGTCCAGGGCGCGCAGGGCGACCGGCACCAGATCGCCGACCGGGGCGAACAGGATCGCGCTGTCCAGCGGCTCGGGCGGCGGCTCGGAGGCGTCCCGGGCCGAGGCCGCGCCCAGTTCCACGGCCAGCCGCCGGGCCTCGGCACCCCGGGTCAGCACATGCACGGTCGCGCCCTCCGCGAGCGCCACCTGCGCGCAGAGATGGGCGCTGCCCCCGAAGCCGTACAGGCCGAGCCGGCCGCCCGGGGGGAGCGATGCCCGGCGCAGCGCGCGGTAGCCGATGATCCCGGCGCACAGCAGCGGCGCGAGCGCCACGTCGTCGAGGGCGCCGGGCAGCCGGTAGGCGAAGTCCGCCGGCACCGTCGTGTACTGGGCGTAACCGCCGTCCGCGTCCCAGCCGGTGTACTCCGAGTGCGGGCACAGGTTCTCGGCGCCCCGCCGGCAGTAGGCGCAGGTCCCGTCCGTGCGCCGCAGCCAGGCCACCCCCACACGGTCACCCACCGCGAAGTCCGCCACCTCGACACCCCGGCCCGCGACCATGCCGACCACCTCGTGCCCCGGCGTCACCCCGGGCCGGTGCACCGGCAGATCACCCTCCGTGACATGCAGGTCGGTCCGGCACACCCCGCAGGCGCGCACCCGGACCAGCAGCTCGTCGGCTCCGGGCACCGGCACCGGACGCTCGACGAGCCGGAGCGGATCGCCCTCGACCGGTCCGGGCCGCTCCACCGACCACGCCCGCATCGTGTCCGTCATGTCGTGCCCCATCCACCGAGGACCGCCGGCTCACCTTCCCCAGTGTCCGACGGAGTCCCGCGTTCGGCGCGCGGGCGGACCGCCGGATGGCTAGCGTGAGGAACCCGGAGAATCCGTGCGATCGGAAGGGCCGCGGCGATGGCGGTACAACCTGAAGGAACCCCCTGTTGGGCCGACGCGATGTTCAGTGATCTGGAGGGGGCCAAGAACTTCTACGGCGAGGTCCTCGGCTGGACGTTCGGCGAGTCGACGTCGGAGTACGGCAACTACACCCAGGCCTACACCAACGGCAAGGCCGTCGCCGCCGTCGTACCGCCCATGCCCGGCCAGGAGGGGCAGTCGCAGTGGTGTCTGTACTTCGCCTCGCCGGACGCGGCGGCCGCCGCCGCGCGGATCCGGGAGAACGGCGGTGAGGTGCTGATGGAGCCGATGCAGGTCGGCGAGTTCGGCACGATGTGCCTGGCCCGGGAGCCCAGCGGCGCGGTGTTCGGTGTCTGGCAGGGCGGCGTCCACGAGGGCTTCGAGGCCACGGCCGTGCCCGGCGCCTACTGCTGGGCCGAGGTCTTCACCCGCGAACCCGAGAAGACCGACCCCTTCCTCACCGCCGTCTTCCCCTACACCGCCAGGCAGCTCGAGGACGACAACGTCGACTTCCGGATGTTCGACCTGGACGGGAACACCGTCCTCGGCCGGATGCGGATGACCGACGACTTCCCGCCCGAGGTGCCCTCGTACATCAATGTCTACTTCACCGTCGACAATTGCGACGAGGCCGTCGCCAAGGCGACCAAGCTCGGCGCGGTGCTGCGCTTCGGTCCGATGAGCAGCCCCTTCGGCAGGTTCGCGGCGCTCACCGACCCGCAGGGCGCCAACTTCTCGGTGATCGACATCACCACCACCGAGGGCGAGCCGCCCCAGGCCAAGGACGTCTGACCAGCACGGACGCAGGGCCACGGCCGGGCTCCCCGCCCGGCCGTGGCATGATCGGGCCCATGGGTGAACGACTGGTGGCCGCGTGCGACGGGGCTTCAAAGGGAAACCCGGGACCGGCGGGCTGGGCCTGGGTGGTGTCCGACGACGCGGCGACTCCGGCTCGCTGGGAAGCCGGGCCGCTCGGCAAGGCCACCAACAACGTGGCCGAACTGACCGCACTGGAACGGCTGTTGACGGCCACCGACCCGGACGTGCCGCTCGAGGTGCGGATGGACTCGCAGTACGCGATGAAGGCGGTCACCACCTGGCTGCCCGGCTGGAAGCGCAACGGCTGGAAGACCTCCGCGGGCAAGCCGGTCGCCAACCAGGACCTCGTCGTGCGCATCGACGAACTCCTCGACGGCCGCACGGTCGACTTCCGCTACGTCCCCGCCCACCAGGTCGACGGTGACCCGTTGAACGACTTCGCCGACCGCGCGGCCAGCCAGGCGGCGACGGTCCAGGAGGCCGCGGGCAGCGCCCTCGGATCCCCGGTACCGCCGCCGTCGCCGACGCCCGCCGCCTCCGCGGCCCCGCGCCGCAAGGCGGCACCCCGCAAGACCTCCGGCGGCGGCTCCTCGACGCGCACCATCAAGGCCAAGTTCCCCGGCCGTTGCCTGTGCGGCCGCTCCTACGCCGCCGGCGAGCCGATCGCGAAGAACGGGCAGGGCTGGGGCCACCCCGAGTGCCGTACGGCCGAGGGCTGATCGGACGTCGTCAGACGTCGAACGTGTAGAACCGCGTGTGGTCGAGCAGGTCCGCCGGCCGCACGTCGTTCCACGGCTTCATCGTCTCGTCCAGGTCGACGACGTCCGGCGTCCCGCCGCCCGGCACATAGGCCGCCTGCGGGTGCCGGCGCTGCCACTCGGCCCACAGCTTGTCGATGAAGGCGTGGTGCAGCCAGAACACCGGGTCGTTGGGGGAGACCCCGGTGGCCATCTGCCCGCCGACCCAGACATGGACCCGGTTGTGCAGATTGACCCCGCGCCAGCCCTCCAGATGGTTCCGGAAGCCGTCCGAGGCGCTGTTCCAGGGCGCCATGTCGTACGTCGGGATGGCCAGCACCGAGTCGACCTCGGCCCGGGTCGGCAGCTCGCGCACGCCGGTCCCGAGCGACCTGCGCAGATAAGTACGGTCGTCCACACGGACGTTGAGCGGCCAGTTCCCGCTCGATGCGGCGAACGGGCCGTCCATCACCCGCCCGTCGGAGCTGCGCCCGTTGCCACCCAGGAAGTCCGGGGCCCACAGCGTGGCACGGACCGTGCGGTCGGCGCTCCAGTCCCAGTAGGGGAGTGCCACCGAGGAGTCCACCGACTGCAGCGCCCGCTCGAAGTCGAGCAGGAATCTGCGGTGCCAGGGCAGGAACGACGGCGACCGATGGCCGGTGCGCTCCGAGTCGTCGGTGTCGGACATGATGAAGGCGTTGTGCGTGCGCACGAAGTCGTCGTAACGCCCGCTCCGCTTCAGCTCGATGACGGCGGCGACGAACCGCCGCTTCTCGTCGGCGGACAGGCCGGCCTGGTTCTTGCGTACGGTCATGTGCTTGGAGGCTCCGGAAGTCCTTGCGAGGGCGGTCAGTTGGCGGGGAACGGCAGCAGCGCGGCGCCCTGTAGCTCGTCGACCGCCGCGCGGGCGGCGGCACGCGGGGTGCGCACCGGGTCGTAGTGGCTGACCACGCTGATCCAGCTGCCGTCGGCGTTCCGCATCACATGCAGCTCCGCCCCGTCCACGAACACCGCGTATCCGCCGCCGTGTCCGTGGTGGTGGTCGTCCATGCCGTCCATGCCGTCCATGCCGGACGGGTGGCCCTGTATCCGGCGGCCCTTGTAGACCTCGTCGAAGGGTTCGAGGGATCCCTGCCGCGGGTGAGTGGCGGCCGAGGTGACGGGCGCGACCAGGGTCTGGGTGCCGGCCGCGGCGGCGAGGGCGGCCGCCGCGGTGAGCGCGCGACGGCGGGTGAGTTCGGGCATACGGATGCTCCTGGGGTGGGTGCGGGTGGTGACTCCGTATGCCTATCCGCCGGTTTCCGGGCGGGCGAAATCGCCCGGACCGGGTTGGCTGTGATCAGGACAATTGACTACATGTCATACAAGGTTGAACAAAGATGATCTCGCTGTGGCGGGGTGATCGCGGGTCCCGGAACGGGGAATTCCTTGCCCGGGTGCGGGTGTTTCCGTCGATCTTTCGCGGTGGTCCGCCGTCCGGGTGTCATGGCTCACGCCGTCAATCTGGCGCGATTCGAAAACCCGGCCGGGGCCGGGTCCGCTGCTACCCTGCGGTTCCAATTGACCACTTTCCGTGAAATCCAGGGGTGCGTGTGAAGGTCGTCTGCGTCGGAGGCGGGCCCGCCGGCCTGTATCTAGCGATCCTGCTCAAGCGGCAAAACCCGTCCCATGACATCGCCGTCCACGAACGCAATCCCGAAGGCTCGACCTACGGCTGGGGGGTCACCTACTGGCGCGCTCTGATGGACCGGCTCCACGCGCACGATCCCGAGTCGGCGCGCGCCATCGAGGAGAGCTCGGTGCGCTGGAACCAGGGCGTCGCCCATGTCCGCGACCAGACCACCCGGCAGCCCGGCGACGCGGGCCACGGCATCGGCCGTCACCGCCTCCTGGAGATCCTCGCCGACCGCGCCCGGTCCCTGGGGGTACGGCTGGAGTTCGAGAACGAGATCACGCCCGACAAGCTCCCCGAGGCCGACCTGGTCGTCGCCGCCGACGGCATCCACAGCGCCCTGCGCACCCGGCACGCCGACGACTTCGGCACCGAGGTCACCGAGGGCCGCAACCACTATGTCTGGCTCGGCACCACCAAGGTCTTCGACTCCTTCACCTTCGCCTTCGCCGAGACCGAGCACGGCTGGGTCTGGTGCTACGGCTACCCCTACGACGCCGAGCACAGCACCTGCGTCATCGAGTGCGCCCCCGAGACCCTCACCGGCCTCGGCCTCGACACGCTGAACGAGGCCGACCAACTGGCCCTGCTGGAAAAGCTGTTCACCGGCGTCCTCGACGGACGGCCGCTGACCGGCGGCTCCTCGGTGGCCGCCTGGCCCACCTTCCGTACCCTCACCAACCGCACCTGGCACCACGGCAACCTCGTCCTGCTCGGCGACGCCGCCCACACCACCCACTACTCCATCGGCGCCGGCACCACCCTCGCCCTGGAGGACGCGATGTGCCTCGCCGACGCCTTGCGCGAGCACGGCGCCGATCCGCAGGCCCTCACCGCCTACGAGCGGCAGCGCAAGGCCGAACTGCTCTCCGCCCAGAGCGCCGCCCGCCTCAGTGCCCAGTGGTACGAGAACCTGCCCCGGTACATCCATCTGCCCCCGCACCGCATGTTCGCCCTGCTCGGCCAGCGCCACTCGCCCCTCCTGCCGTACGTACCGCCGCAGCTCTACTACGGCATCGACAAGGCGGCCGGCCGGCTGGAGGTGCTGCGCCGGTTCAAGCGATGGCTCGGGCCACGGGCGGCGCGCGCCCTGCACTCCCGGTCGTAGGCGCCCCCGAAGGCGGCATGAGTTGGTGAAAGGTCATTCACTCGATAGGGTGAATTTGTATTCACCTCCTTATCTCTGCCGTCCGCAGGAGCGCCGATGGACCACCCCGCCCCGACCGCCGGCCCCTCGGGCTTGACCGCCGCACCGCCCCCGTTGCGGGAGCGGCTGACCATCCCGGTACTGGCCTTCGGCGGGATCCTGATGGCCGTCATGCAGACGGTGGTCGTGCCCCTGCTCCCGGACCTGCCCAAGCTCACCCACTCCTCGGCCGGCACCGTCTCCTGGATGGTCACGGCGACCCTGCTATCCGGGGCCGTCCTCACCCCGGTGCTCGGCCGGGCCGGTGACATGTACGGCAAGCGCCGGCTGCTCACCGGGGCGCTCGCCCTGATGACCGTGGGCTCCGTGATGTGCGCCCTGTCGTCCGACATCACCGTGCTCATCGCCGCCCGCGCTCTGCAGGGTGCCGCCGCCTCCGTCGTACCGCTGTCGATCAGCATCCTGCGCGACGAACTGCCGCCCGAGCGGCGGGGATCGGCGGTGGCGCTGATGAGCTCCACCGTCGGCATCGGCGCCGCGCTGGGCCTGCCGCTGGCCGCGCTGGTGGTGCAGTACTACGACTGGCACACCATGTTCTGGCTGACCAGCCTGCTCGGAGCGGTGGGCGTGGCGGGAGTGTGGTGGGCGGTCCGGGAGTCCCCGGTGCGCTCACCCGGGCGGTTCGACGTGCTCGGCGCGCTCGGGCTGGCCGTGGGGCTGACCTGTCTGCTGCTCGGCGTCTCCCAGGGCGGCCAGTGGGGCTGGGGCAGCCCGAGCGTGCTGGGACTGTTCGCCGCCACCGTCGTCGTACTGGCCCTGTGGGGGTGGCAGCAACTGCGGACCGAGCAGCCGCTGGTCGACCTGCACCTGGTGTCCCGCCCCCGGGTCGGCCTGTCCCATGTCGCCGCCCTGCTCACCGGGTTCGCCTTCTACGCCAACTCCCTGGTCACCGCCCAGCTGGTGCAGGCGCCGAAGGCCACCGGGTACGGCCTCGGCCTGTCCATCGTGGCCACCGGTCTCTGCCTGCTCCCAGGTGGCGTGACCATGCTGCTGTTCTCGCCGCTCTCCGCCCGGATCTCGGCCTCCCGCGGCCCGCGCATCACCCTTGCCCTCGGCGCCGCGGTCATCGCCTGCGGATACGTGGTGCGCATCGCTGACAGCCGCGACCTCTGGCTGATCATTCTGGGCGCCACCGTCGTCGCCACCGGCACCACCCTCGCCTACTCCGCGCTGCCCACGCTGATCCTGCGGGCCGTCCCGGCGAGCCAGACCGCCTCCGCCAACGGCGTCAACGTCCTCATGCGCACCATCGGCCAGGCCACCTCCAGCGCCGCCGTGGCCGCCGTCCTCACCCATCACACCAGCCTCGTCGGCGGCGCCCAGGTCCCCACGCTGCACGGCTATCTGCTGGCGTTCGCGATGGCCGGGGTCATCGCGCTCGCGGCCGCTGCGGCCGCCCTGTCCATACCCGGCGACAAGGCCACGGACGACGCCCCGCGCGCCCGGAGCCGCACCCGGAGCGCCCGTGACGACGCGCTGGAGGGAGCATGAGTGCCGTGAGCACCCGGCCCGACACCGACACCACACCCGCGCCCGTCCGCCGGGACGCGGAGGCCACCAAGGCGGCCATCCTCAAGGCCGCCCGCCACCTCCTCGCCCGGCACGCGCACGCCGACATCACCCTCAAGGACGTCGCCGAACGCGCCGGGGTCAGCGCGCCGCTGATCCTCAAGTACTTCGGCAACAAGGACGGCCTGTTCGCCCGTGTGATGTCCTTCGACACCGACGCGACCGCCCTGCTGGACGCACCCCTGGACGAGCTCGGCAGGCACATGGTCCGGCACGTCCTGGAGGGCCAGCGCGACCGGGGCGCCGACCCGCTGCTGCGGATCGTCTTCGCCCCCCTGCACGGCGACCACGGAGACGTGCTGCGCGCCAACTTCCGCGCCCAGGTGGTCGACCGCGTCGCCGCCCGGCTCACCGGCCCCGACGCCGGACTGCGCGCCGAACTCGCCGTCGCCCAGCTCATCGGCCTGGGCGTGATGTACGGCATCGCTCGCGGGCCACGGCTGCGCGACTCCGCGATCGACGACATCGCCGACCGCTACGGCCCCGTCGTCCAGGCCCAGCTGACGCCCTGACCGGGCTCCGGCGCCGTCAGGAGCGCCTCGGCCGACATGCGGAAGGCGGCCAGCAGCCGGGTGTCGTCCTCGGCGCGGGTCACCAGCACCACATGGCTCGGTTCGACACCGTGCAGCGGGACGGTGGTGAGGTCGGGGCGGATGGCCACGCCGGGAACCCGGGGCACGATCGCCACCGCCTGCCCGGCGGCGACGTGTTCGAATTTGTCCTCCACCGCGTCGATCAGCGGACCGCCGGGCGCCGGGCTGCCGTCCGGTCGGGGATCGACACGCCAGAACGCGTTCCAGAGCGGATCCTGCCCTCGGGGCAGCGGCTCATCGGCGATGTCGTCGAGCGTGACCGACTCCTTCCCGGCGAGCCGGTGGTCCAGCGGCACGACCAGGACACGCGGCTCGTCGTAGAGGACCGTCACCCGCAACTCGTCGGCGCGCAGCGGCAACCGGGTCACCACCGCGTCCACCCGCCCCGTCAGCAGGGCCTCGCGCGACTCGTTCCAGTCGAGGTGCAGGGTCTGCACCTCGGCGTCGGGGAAGCGTCGGCGCAGATCGCGTACGGCCGCGGTGACGAAGACTCCGTTGATGTACCCGATGGTGACCCGGTTGGGCTCGGCGGCGGCCCGGGTGGCGGTCGCGGCCTGGGCGGCGGCCCGCAACAACGCCGTGGCACGCGGCAGGAACACCTCACCGGCCCCGGTGAGCCGGGCGCCCTGCGGGGTCCGGTCGAAGAGCCGCGCACCCAGCAGCTGCTCCAGACGCTGGATCTGCCGGCTCAGCGACGGCTGGGTGATGAGCAGGGCCTCGGCGGCCCGCCCGAAGTGCCGCTGCTCGGCGACCACGGTGAAGTACCGGACCACCCGCAGATCGAGATCGGGGGTGGGATCCATGTCGGCCATGCCCCCAGGGTAAGCCGTAGCGCCGCGATGACCTGCCCTGATGCCCAGAAGGCATGGCGCCATGAGAAACAGGCTTTGGACGCACACCGCCTGTCGGCCGAACGATGGAAGCACAACCCCCTTCATCGCCTTCATCGAAGGAGCACCCCACCATGCGGGTATTCGTCACCGGCGGCAGCGGCTTCATCGGCTCCGCGGCAGTCCCCGAACTCCTCGGCGCCGGACACCAGGTCCTCGCCCTCGCCCGCTCGGACAAGTCGGCCGAGGCCCTGAAGGCGGCGGGCGCGGAAGTGCACCGCGGCGGCCTCGACGACCCGGACGACCTGGCGCGCGCGGCGGCCGGGACCGACGGCGTCCTGCATCTGGCCTTCAACCATGACGACTTCCCGGACGTGACACGTGCCGTGGAGACCGACCTGCGCGTGATCGAGGCGATCGGCGCCGCCCTGGAGGGCTCGGACCGGCCCTTCGTCGTCACCTCGGGAACCATGATGCTCGCCGCGGTCGACGGTGTGGCGACGGAGCAGGACATTCCGGCACCGCGCATCCACCGTGGCGCCTGCGACCTCGCCGCCCTCGCACTGGCCGAGCGCGGGGTACGCAGCTCGGTGGTCCGCCTGGCCCCCACGGTGCACGGCCGTGGCGACCAGGGCTTCGTGCCGCAGCTGATCGACGTCGCCCGCCGGACGGGCGTCGCCGCGTACGTCGGCGAGGGCACCAACCGCTGGCCGGCCGTACACCGCCTGGACGCGGCCCACCTGTACCGCCTGGCACTGGAGTCGGCCCCGGCGGGCACGGCCCTGCACGGAGCGGCCGACCATGGGGTCCCCTTCAAGGACATCGCCACGGCGATCAGCAAGGGCCTCGACGTCCCCCTGAAGAGCGTCCCGCCCACAGAGTCGGAAGCGCACTTCGGCTGGCTGGGCGCGGTGGCGGCGATCGACAACGCGACATCGAGCGAGAGGACCCGGAAGCTTCTGGGCTGGGAGCCGGAACAGCCGGGTCTGATCGCTGACTTGGAAGAGGGCCGCCACTACTTCTAGAAGAAGACCGGTACTTTTGGCGCCGGTTCGGTAGCGCGCTCCTCAGGGGTGCGGGGAACTGCGCGACCAGCCCCCGCCGGGCCCGCAGGCGTCAACGGCGCACAAGGACCCGATCCAGGAACCCGTTACTGAAGACACGGTGCGGGTCGAGGCGGTCGAGCGTCCCGACCGCCGAAACCCACACCGCGTTTTCAAAGGACCCCGGAACAGTCGTACCGAGCACCTCCTCGTCGCTCCACACATCGGACTCGGTATACGCCCACCCCTTGGACCACTCGACGCGCGTCCCCTCGTACCGCTCGAACAAGAACCGCTCCAACTCACGCAAGAACGCCTCCGCACAAGGCGTCCCCGGCAGCGTCAGCACATCCAGCCACACGGCCGTGTCCGTCCCACTCCTCGGCCGCACAGCGGAAAGCAACGGAACCTGGGCAGCGGCCAGTTCGACATCCCCAGGCTCGTCAAGCCCCGTCACCCGGATCTCCACCGACCCGTTGACCGGGAACCGCCCCAACGCGGCGTACGCGGCGAGCCGTTCGCGGTAGAACGACGTGAACTCGTGGACAACGCGCTGCACTTCTGCCCGCCGAGTCAGCACCGCGTACCCGTTCGCGTCGACCCGCAGCGTGGTCGGCCTCAGGTACAGCAGTGTGTTCTTCGACGCCCCCCAGATGTCCGAGGACAGCGTCGCCACCAACCCGAGCGCCGCCGCGTCCAGTTGCGCGTTGCCCAGCACCGGCGCCAGATACCAGGCCGCGTCGCCCACCATCCGCCCCACGAGGTCGGCGACCACTGTCGGCACGCTGTCGGAGAAGGGGTAGTTGTACGGTGACGTGACATGCCGCGAGGCGAGCGGCTTGCTCGGGGCGACGCTCCACTCCTTGAGCCACGGGTACTCGGTGAACGCGAACCAGATCGCCTCGATGCGCCCGGACCGCGTCAGGAAACCGTCGAGGGTGCGCCCGCCGGAACCGGGCGCGGCGAACAGTTCGCCGGCCGGGATGTCGGTCCGGCTGACACACCGCAGATTGCTGTCGGCCCCCACCCGCAGCACGACCTCGGTCACGAACGCGCGCCCCAGATGCGTGAGCAGGGCCGCACAGTCCGCCTCGTCGCGCCGAAAGGTCCGCAGGACATACGCTCCCGCGTTCCCGTCCCACACCACCGCCGTCAGCGACAGCACCAGATTGCTCAGCGAACCGTAGGTGTGCCCAGGCAGTCGCTCCTCGCCGTCGGCCGGTACGGCGGTGCCGTGCGCGTCGATCGCCAGCGCGCCGCCGAGCGTCAGATCGCCGGGCGCGGGCGTGGCCGTGAGTCCGAGACCGTGGCCCTCCAGGAAGGTGAGCAGCGCCTCCATGGTGACGCCGGTCCCGGCCCGTACCTCCGCCCCGGAGTCCAGGGAGAGCCCCGTGAGGTGCGTCCTGGTGTCGACGAGCAGCACCTTGTCGTCGGCGGCCGTCCCCTCGGTGATGGTCAGTGGTGACCAGCCGTGCGAGGAGCCACGCGCGCGTACCCGCCAGCCGTTGCGCCAGGCCCAGTCGACGACCGTGAGCACCTCGTCCGCGTCGGCCGGGGCGCAGGCCCACAGCCCGTCCGCGGTGATCTCGCCGACCCAGTTGCGGTACGCCGAGCGGTACAGCTCGACCGCCGCCGGGAAGCCGGGCAGTTCGGCGGCGGCCACGGCCGGATCCGCCGCCAGCAGTACCGGTACGGCGGCCAGCGCGGCGGCGGACCGCAGGAAACCCCGACGGCTCCAGCCGTCCCTGGCAGGGAAGTTGTTCGCTGAACAATCAGTCACGCCGACACGCTAGGGCCAGGTTGACGTCCCCCCGATTTCTGTCGAACACAATCACCCGTGTGAGTGAAGGATTCACAGGTGTCGGAGTCGAAGAGGCCCGTGACACCGTTGTCGGTGGCGGGTGGCAGACTGGCGCCATGGACGAACGCGTAATCGGCAGGTCGCACCAGCGGGCATCGGTCGTCGGCCTCGGCACCTGGCAGCTCGGCGCCGACTGGGGCGATGTGGACGACAAGGAGGCCCTGGCCGTTCTGGAGGCCGCTGCCGAGTCGGGGGTGACCTTCTTCGACACCGCCGACGTGTACGGCGACGGGCGCAGCGAGCAGACCATCGCCGGCTTCCTGCGCGGCAGGCCGGACCTGCACGTGCTGGTGGCCACCAAGATGGGCCGCCGGGTCGACCAGATCCCGGAGAACTACGTCCTGGACAACTTCCGCCTGTGGAACGACCGGTCCCGCCGCAACCTCGGCGTGGACCGTCTGGACCTGGTGCAGCTGCACTGCCCGCCGACCCCGGTCTACTCCTCCGACGAGGTTTTCGACGCCCTCGACACCCTGGTCGAGGAGGAGCGCATCGCGGCCTACGGCGTCAGCGTCGAGACCTGCGCGGAGGCGCTCACCGCGATCGCCCGCCCGGGCGTGGCCAGTGTGCAGATCATCCTCAACCCGTTCCGCATGAAGCCGCTGCGCGAGGTACTCCCGGCCGCCCGCGAGGCCGGCGTCGGCATCATCGCGCGCGTACCGCTCGCCTCCGGTCTGCTGTCCGGCAAGTACACCAAGGACACCGTCTTCGCGGCCGACGACCACCGCACCTTCAACCGGCACGGCGAGGCCTTCGACCAGGGCGAGACCTTCTCCGGTGTCGACTACACCACGGGCGTCGAGGCCGCTGCCCAGTTCGCCGCGCTCGTCCCCGAGGGGTACACCCCGGCTCAGCTCGCCCTGCGCTGGATCGTCGAACAGCCCGGGGTGACCACGGTGATCCCGGGCGCCCGCAACGCCGAGCAGGCCCGCGCCAACGCGGCCGCCGGCAAGCTCCCGGAACTGCCCGCGGAGACGCTCACCGCCATCCGCGAGCTCTACGACCGCCGCATCAAGGACCAGGTGGAGAACCGCTGGTAGCACCCGCCGGGCCAGGGCCGCCACCACGGTGGCGCCCCCGGCCCGGCCCGTTTGAACGACGGGTCCGACGGTTACACGGACCCCATGACGAGCCAGGAGACGCGGAGAGGACGCGACGAGACGGAGGAGGAGCGCGCCGACCGGATGTGGGGCGAACTCATCCAGGAGGTGCGTGTCGCCCAGACCGGTGTGCAGATCCTCTTCGGCTTCCTGCTCACCGTGGTCTTCCAGCAGAAGTACGCCGGGCTGCCCGACGTGGACAAGACGATCTACATCGTGACCGTCTTCCTGGGCGCCTCGGCGACGGGCGCCCTCATCGGCCCGGTGTCCCTGCACCGCCTGGTCGCCGGCCGCAAGGTGAAGCCGGAGGCGGTGCGGCTGGCTTCCAAACTGACCCAGATCGGCCTGTTCCTGCTGCTCGCCACGATGACCTCCTCCTTGGTGCTGATCCTGCGGGTCGCCACCAGTGGCAGCCATGTGACCTGGTTCGTCGGGGTCGTCGTCGCCTGGTACCTGGTGTGCTGGTACGGCCTGCCGCTGTGGGCCCGGCGCCGTCACACCACCCGCTGAGCCGCCTCCAGGGCTCGCAGCTGCCGATCGTGCAGGCGGCTGAGCAGCAGTAGTGACACCGTCGCCCCGATGAGCGCGCAGAACATGTCCCACTGGGTGTCCCAGACATCGCCCTGCGTGGCGAGGAAGGCGTCCGCACCGTGCCCGCCGATCTCGGTAGCCAGCCATTCCAGCAGCTCGAAGAAGGCGCTGAACGCGAGGCAGGCGCACACCGTCAGCGGGGCCAGCCAGCGGCTGCCGCGCAACGGTGAGGTACGGCTGAGCAGTTCCCGGACCAGGATCGCCGGGACGAAGCCCTGCACGAGGTGGCCGAAACGGTCGTACGGATTGCGGTCCAGGCCGAAGGTGTCGCGCACCCAGTCGCCCACTGGCACCCCGGCATAGGTGTAGTGGCCGCCGACGGCGAGTACCAGTGCGTGTGCCGTCAGGAGCCCGGCGAGCAGCCCCGTCAGCGGGAAGCGCCGCCAGGTCAGCACCACCAGCGGCAGTCCGACCAGCACCCACACCGTCTCCAGGAACCAGGTCGTACGGTCCCGGGCACCCCACGCCGACACGGCCATACCGGCCGCCACCACCCCGGCGAGCAGGGTGGGCGGGATCCGGCGCGGCACACGGTGCGGAACAGGGCGCGGCGTGGGGTGCGCTGCGGTCATGGCGGACTCCTCGTCGTGGGAGCCCCATCGTGGCCGCGCGCCCGGAAGCAGACATGAGTACGGCTACTCAGCCTGTCAGGCGGTTACTCAGCCGGTGGCGAGGATCTCCGCCAGTACGTCGTCCACGCGGACCTCCTCCCGCCCGGGCGGCACGGCCATGTAGGTGTCGCTGAGGAACGAGGCCAGCGCGGGCGCCCAGGCGAACACGACCGCGTGATGCCGGCCGCCGCCGGGCAGGGGATCGCCGAGGAAATCCATGCGCACTTCCCTCCAGCGTCCCTGCCGTACGGGACGCAGCCGTACGTCCCCGACCCCGACCGGCTCCCTGAGGGCGTCGTTCAGCATCTCCCGGTCCAGCCGCCACCTGGCGAGCACCCGCCCGTCCAGGGTGAACACCGTGGTGACGGCGAACGGGTCCGAGGCGTCATACGACAGGTGGGCGAGGACGGGACAGCGGGCCGTCCCGTCCGCGCGGAGCTGTACCACCAGGGTCCTGTGCACGATGGGGTTCACGCGAGAGCCCTCCGAGAACGATCGGCTTGGTGCCCTCTAGTACCCCGCTCACATGAAAAACGCTCAATCGTGAGCGGAATCCATGGCGGAATCGCCCTTCGTGCCGCGCAGCGCGGCCAGGCAGGAGCCGATGGCCTGCTGGAGTTCCTCCAGGCGCTGGACCATGTCGTCCTCGTAGAAGTCCTGGGCGTCGTCGAAGGTCAGCTCCTCGAACGCCTTGGTCGCCTTCTGCAGGCTGCTGTAGAACTTGGTGCGCTTCTCCTGGACGCGGAGTTCGGGGTCCGCCTCGACCGTCTCGACGACCAGGTTCTTCATGGTGTCGTAGGCCTCGGTCGCCCACTCGCCGGTGTCCTCGTCCTCGTCCAGCTCGTCGAGGAGCGACAGATGGCGCTCGGCCTCCTGACGCAGTCCGACAGGTGCGTCGACCGTCTGCCCGGCAGGTGTCTTGATCTGGCCGGACTCGGCGATCTGGCGGACGTAACCGATGCGGTCGGCCGAGCGGCTCTCGGTGGCTACGGCCTTCTTCAGGTCGGCTGTGCGGACCACGTCGCGGGCCAGCACCGTCTGCAGGTCGGGGTCCTCCTTGATGCGGTCGAGCAACGCGGAGCGGGCCGCGCGGGCGGTGGAGGGGTCGGCGAGGATGGCGGCCCGCAGCGCGGTGGGGTTCTCGGCCACTTCGAGGGCCTTGGTGGGCCGGATGCCCTCGGCCTCGGCGGCCTCGGTGATGGCGGTGCCGCGCTCGGACGTGGCGCTGTTGCGGGACACGTAGTAGTCCAGCCACACCTCGGAGTCCGGGAGTTCGACCTCCTGGCCCGGGGCGAGGGCCTCGAAGTGCGGGACGACACCGTCGTCGGCCGCCCTGTCCCACGCCTTGTAGTGGCGCATCACCCGCTCCGGGGAACAGCCGGCCAGCTCCGCGAACTCCTTCGCCGACACCTTCGGCGTCTCGTTCGCGCCCTGCCCTCCGGGCCGCACACTGCGGGCCACCATCAGCCCGAACGTCCACCCTCCGGTGCGTACATAGGCGCCGAACTCCCGGGCGTCCCGCGCCACGAGGTCGGACAGGGGAGCGGGGGACGCGCTGGACGTCCCGGACGGGTCGATCGCTAGGGTCACGGAGGACGCTCCTGAAGGCTGCCGAACTGCATACGTACCGACGGGCAGCCTATATCGACCTATTGACCGGGATTTGCCGCACGGTCGAAGATCAGCCGAGCGCGTCGCGCAGCGCCGGCAGCAGCGTCTTGCGGGACCAGTCCAGGAAGTCCGGCTGCGACTCGCCGCCGATCTGCACCAGGGCGATCTCCCCGAACCCGGCCTCGGCGTACGGCCGTACGGCCTCGACGAAGTCGTCCGGGTCGTCCCCGCACGGGATGGAGGCGGCCACGTCGTCCCGGGTGACGAACTGGGTCGCGGACTCGAAGGAGTCCGGGTGCGGCAGCTCGGAGTTCACCTTCCAGCCGCTGCCGAACCAGCGGAACTGGGCGTGTGCGCGCTTCACCGCCGTGTCGCGGTCGGGGTCCCAGCACACCGGCAGCTGGCCGACCCGGGGCTTGCCCGACCCGCCGTGCCGGTCGAAGGCCTCCAGGAGGGACGCCTTGGGCTCGGTGGCGATGGCCAGGTCGGCGAGGTGCCCGGCGAGCTTGCAGGACTGTTCGCCGGAGACCGCGATGCCGATCGGCGGCGGCTCGTCCGGCAGGTCCCACAGGCGGGCCGACTCCACGTCGTAGTGCGGGCCCCGATGGCTGACATGGCCGCCCGCGAACAGCGCCCTGATGATCTCCACCGCCTCCTGGAGCATCTCGTGCCGTACATCCACCGACGGCCAGCCGCCGCCCACCACGTGCTCGTTGAGATTCTCTCCCGAGCCGAGGCCCAGCCTGAAGCGGCCCCCGGAAAGTAGTTGCATGGTCGCCGCCTTCTGGGCCACGACCGCCGGGTGGTAGCGGAACGTCGGGCAGGTCACATAGGTCATCAGCGGGATCCGCGTGGTGGCCTGGGCGGCGGCGCCGAGCACGCTCCACGCGTACGGGGAGTGACCCTGCGAGCGCAGCCACGGAAAGTAGTGGTCCGAGGTCACCGAGAAGTCGAAACCCGCCTCCTCCGCCCGCACCACATGGTCCACGAGATCGCGCGGACCGGCCTGTTCGGTCATCATCGTGTATCCGATTTGCACCATAGGGTCCGAGTCCCCCGACGGGGACGGGGGAAACGGCTCAGCTCGCCGGCCCCCGGAACGTGGCCAGGAACGTCTTCAGCGCCAGCGTGTTCGCGGCGTCGTCCCAGGCGGCGGCGGGTGCCGTGACGCGCAGCGAGAAGCTGCGGCCGCCGCCGAGCAGGAAGCCGCGGCCGAAGGTGCGCACCTGGTCGGCGCCCGTGCCGGACAGCCATTCCAGGTCCGCCGCCTTGTACCCCTGGTAGGTGGTCGCCTTGATCTCGCCGATCCGTCGGTAACCGTCCAGCCGCTCCAGCTGCGGCTCCACGTCGTCCCGCCAGACCGCGACCGGATCCGGGCCGGCCTGGGTGCTGTAGGTGACGGCCAGGGTGCGCAGGTCCTCGCCGCCCGGGCCGAAGGTGACGCGGTAGGCGAGGTCGTCGACCCGGGAGGTGTCGATGCGCTTCCAGCCCTGCGGGAGTGCCACGGAGAAGCCCTCCGGGGCGGTGTAGCGGTGGTACCCGGCCGGGAGGGCACCGGCCGTGGCCGACGGGGAGGGCGACTGCGCGGGCGACGGCGATGTCTTCGGGGAGGAGGGGGACGGAGACGGGGAGGAGGTGGGCGCGTTGCCGTCCGTGCGGTTGCCCGGCTCGGTGGCCGTCGCGGAGGCGCTCGGCACCGAGCCGGCCGAGGAGTCGCCGCCCGGGAGCCCCTGGGTGGCGGCGAGCACCGCGACCGACACGGTCACCACGGCCAGCGCGGTCCCCCCGATCATGGTGGTCCTGCTCCAGCCCGAGGCCCGCGCCGCCACATAGGCACCGCGCAGCCGGGGCACGGGGGCGGACTGCCCGATGGCGTCGGGGTCCTCGGCCAGGACACGTGTCAGTGCCTGACGGACCACCGGCCTGCTCAGGCGTTCACGGGAGTTCTTGCGCAGCAGCCCCTGCACGGTCTGGGTCAGCGGCCCGGCCCGCAGCGGGGTGCGCAGCGGCAGCCGGTCCACGCCCTTCAGGGTGGCTTCGGCCCGGCCACGGTCCCGGAACGGCGGCCGTCCCTCGACCATCGTGTAGAGAATCGCGCCCAGCGCCCACAGATCGGCGGCCGGGCCGAGGCGCTCGTCCCTGGCCTGCTCCGGTGAGGCGTACGACGGGGCGGTGACCCGGGGGGCCAGGGTCGCGCCCGCCAGCCCGAAGCCGGTGATCACGACCGGGCCCTTGTCACGGACGAAGATCTGGCCGGGGCTGAGCTCGCCGTGCGTATAACCCTCGCCGTGCGCGGCGTCCAGCACGTCGAGCACCTCGAGGCCGATCCGGGCGGCCCGCGCGAGGTCGAACGTGGCCTGCTGGAGGAGGAGTTCACTGAGCGGCGTGCCGTCGATCAGCTCCGTGACCGTCCACAGCACGCCCGCCTCCTCGAAGGCGTCGATCACCATGGCGACCCGGCCGGGCCGCAGCGCGCCCATGACCTCGGACGTACGCAGGATGCGGGAGGTGGTCCGGCCTACGACGTGCTCGGTGAGGGCGTCGGGGAGCACGATCTGGGTCACCAGGCGCGGTCGCTCGGCCCGCACGTCCTCCGCGTACCAGCTGATGCGGTTCGGCTCGCGGTCGGCGACCTCGAGGAGCCGGTACCTTCCGGCGGCGACCAACTGCTGTGCGGAGACATGCGCCTTGACCATCGTCATCCCTCGCTGGAACCCCTGCCTCGTCTTGACCAGAGGTACGCGGGGGACGCCCGGTTTGTTCAAAGAATCTGCAACTCCGGGCCCGTTCTTGCCTTTTATTCAAATGGCCGCACCCACCTGGACTTGCGGATAACGGCCTATGACCGGGCCGCCACCTGCGGGTAACCGACGGTAGAAGCCCGGCTGCGGTCCGCTGGTCAGCCCAGCCCGAAACGCTCGGTCCACTCGGCGATTTCCCGGTGTGTCACATTGCCCCCGCACACCACGAGCCCGATCCGCGCTCCGTCACCGACCCGCTCCAGCACCTGGCGGGCCGCGGGCAGCAGACATCCGGCGGCCGGCTCCGTCCACACCTTCGCGTGCTCGGCGAACTCCAGACTGCCCCGCACGGCCTCCCGGTCCGGCACCACCAGAACCTCCTCCACCAGCGCCGACACATGGTCGTACGTCAGCCGGGACACGGACGGCGCGCTCAGCGTCGTCACGATCGAGGACACCGTGACCGGCAGCGGGCCGTCCTCCTTGAGCGCCTCGGACATGGCCTGCGCGCCCTCCGTCTCCACGCCCCACACCCGCACGCCCGGGCGCCGGGCACGCAGAGCCACCGCGACACCGGCGATCAGGCCCCCGCCGCCGATACTGACGATCACATCGGTGACGTCGTCCGCGTCCTCGGCCAACTCCAGGCCCACCGTGCCCTGTCCGGCGATCACGACCGGGTCGTCGAACGGGTGGACCAGGGTGAGCCCCTCGTCCCGCAGCCGCGTCACCAGCTCGAACGCCGTGCCCATGCCGTCGGTCAGCCGCACCGAGGCCCCGGCGGCCTCGACCAGCTCGATCGAGCGGGCGGGCGCCGTACGGGGCATCACCACCGTGGCCTTCACATGGAGGGCCGCCGCCATCACCGCGAGGGCGATGCCGTGATTGCCGCCGCTGACGGCCACCACGCCCGCCGCCCGCTCGGCCTCGCTCAGCGACAGCAGCTTGGCCGTGGCGCCACGCGCCTTGAACGAACCGGTGTGTTGGAGGAGTTCGAGCTTCGTGATGACCGGGGCGCCGAGCAGTTCCGACAGACCGGGGCTGGCCACGGTGGGGGTCCGTACGACGCGTCCGGCGATGAGCTGTGCTGCGGCTTCGATGTCCGAGATGCGGATCAAGGCGGTGCACCCTTCAGGCGCGGCGATGTGGTGTGTACTGTGCACCGAAATTCTGCCCTGGCCACAGGGGCCAGGGGCCTCGCTGCCGTACATCAGGACGGCGGCACGGCCGCCGGGGTCGGCCGCGTGGTGTGGATCACCGCGCGGGACGTCAGTGCTGCTGTGCCTTCTGCGGGGTCGCCTCGCTCGGCCGCACCACGACGTAGCCCTCGCCCTGGAGCATCAGCTGGACCGCTTCCCCCGAACCACCGCGCAGCATCGACCCGATGGACTGCGAGCGGTGCAGCGAGGTCTGCAGCTGTGCGGTCCAGCCCACCACCGCGTCCGTGTCGACGTACACCGGCGCCTGCGGCGAGACCGGGATGACCAGCGGGTTGCCGTCGCAGATCAGCCCCAGTCTGCCCTGTCCGGTGAACAAGCTGTTGAACAGACCGCCGCCGGCGATGCCGGACCCCTTCACGGTCTTGATCTCGTACGACAGCGAGGCGTCGAAACACAGGACGTTGCGGCCGTTGACCGTGAACTGGTCGCCGGGCTCGACCTCGATGATGAAACAGTTCTGTGCCTCGTGCGCGAACCAGGCCTCGCCCTGGCCCTGTACGGACATCAGGGGCAGGCCCTCGCCGGTGACCGCGCGCTTGAGCATCCCGCCCACGCCCTGGCCCTTGCGCTCGAACTTCAGATTGCCGCGGTGCACGATCATCGCGCCCTGGCGGGCGTACATCTCACCGTTCACGGTGTACTTGATGCACTTCGCGTTCTCGATCGTCATGCCCGGCTCGACGGCCGGCCCCACCATGTGCTGACTGGAAAAGAGATCACCCTTCATGGCAGGCATGGTGTCCCGGACGGACGCGTTCCGCCAAGATCACCGACCGTCGGTTCAGGCACCGAACAACTGCGTCCAGTACGTGCCCGCCCGGCCGCCGCCCCGCGAAGCCGATGCCGATGTGGGTGAAGTCCGGTTTGAGGATGTTGGCCCGGTGTCCGGGGCTGTTCATCCAGCCGTCCACCACCTCGGCGGCCGAGCGCTGGCCGCAGGCGATGTTCTCGCCGATGGTGCGCCGCCGGGAGCCCGCGGCGGCCGCCCGGTCCCAGGGCTGGGTCCCCTCGGGGGAGGTGTGTGAGTAGAAGTCCCGGGTCGCCATGTCCGTGCTGTACGCCTGCGCGGCCGTCGCCAGCTGTGGATCCACCGCGAGCGGTCGCAGCCCGGCCCGGGCGCGCTCCCGGTTGGTGAGGTCGACGACCTCGGCGTGGGTGCGGGTCAGTTCGGACGGGGTGAGGGGTCTGGCCCACAGCGCGGTCCAGTAGGTGTCCCCGTCCCCGGGGCCATGGACGTGGGCCAGGCCGGCGTGGGTGAAGGCCGGGTCGAGCAGGGTGCGCCGGGCGCCCTCGGTGCGCAGGCAGTAGTCGACGAACTCGGCCGGGGTGCGCGGGCCGGAGACGAGATGCTCGCCGACCGTGACATACGCGAATCCGGTGCGGCTGATCCGCTGGTGGAGGGAGATGCCGTCCTGGCTCTCGGTGGCGAGGCGGCCGGCGCCGGCCATCGCGGTGGCGTGGGCGAGGGCGGCGGAGGTGAGCCGGGTGTCCGGGGCCACCGGTGGCCGACCGGCCTGGGCGCGGGCGGAGTTGACCAGACCCAGCAGGCCGTCCGGGTCCGGGAGCGCGGCCGCCGAGGGCCGGGGCGGCGCGGTCGCCGTGCGCTGGGTGGGGATCGTGGCGCGCAGCCCGGGCGCCGGCTGCCGGTCCTCGACGACATCGACCCCGAAGTCCCGGGCCAGCCCCGCCAGTCCGTCCGCGTACCCCTGCCCGACCGCGCGCAGCTTCCAGCCGGTGCCCCGGCGGTATATCTCGGCGAGCAGCAGGAGGGTCTCCGTCTGCGGACGCGGCGGGGCGAACCGCGCCAGCGTCCGGCCCAGGCGGTCGGTGACATGCAGCGTCGACGCAGGCAGCCGGCCGAGCGGGGTGCCCGGCTCGGCGGCGGTGACCGTGAGGGTGACGCGCTGGGCGCCGGTCCGCAGCCGGGCGGGTTCTACGGTCAGCGTGTCGCCGCGCAGCCGGACGCCGGGTGCGTCCGGCTGGTTGTAGAAGACGAAGTCGGTGTCGCCGCCGACCTTGCCGCTCTCGTCGGTGATCAGCGCGGAGACGTCGAAGGGACCGGGCACCCGCAGCGTCAGCGCGCCGCCCGGAAGGGGCAGATTGCCCCCGGGGACCAGCTCGCTCATCGCGCCGCCTCTGTGAGGTCAGGGGCCGAACATCGCGCCCGGTGGGGGAGTCGCCGGTAGAACGTCCGGCCCGGGCGCGAGGTTCCCTCGGCGAGGTGAGGTGCCGCGGCTACTGTTCCCGCGGCGCGGCCGGTGCGATGTCCTCCCGCTCGACCGGCGTCCCGGCACCGCGCGTTGCCGCGCGCTTGCCGCAGAACGCCGGCTCCAGCGTCTCCGCGAGTGTGTTGAGCACGGCCGAGTTGTTGGAGGCGTTGGCCAGCGCGGTCAGGCTGCGCGTGCCGTCTTTGGTGGTGAAGGCGTACGCGTAGTAGCCCTGGACGGCGCCCGTGTGGCCGTACACCGAGATCCCGCAGGACAGGTCCCGGCGGCGCAGCCCCAGGCCGTAGGAGGTGTTGGAGTTGACCCGGGTGAAGCGCTCCATCTCCGCAAGGCGTGCGGTCGACGTCAGCTTCCCGCGGACCAGCGCCGAGTAGAAGGTGTCGAGGTCCTGGGCTGTGGAGATGATGGCGCCCGCACTCTGCGCCCAGGACACCGTCTGGTCCGTCGCGTCGACCGGCTTGGCACCCGACTTGTCCGCGGTGAGATAGCCGTTGGCGTGCTGCCCGGGGATCTTCGTGTCGGGGTGGACATAGAAGGTGTCGCGCAGCTTCAGCGGCTTGAAGATGCGGTTCTCGTACGCGGTCCGCACGCTGTGCCCGGTGATCTTCTCGATCAGCATCCCGGCGACCACGAAGTTGGTGTTGGAGTACGAGTAGGCGGCGCCCGGCGCGTTGGTGCGCGGCTTCTTCAGGGAGAGGTTCACCAGCTGGCGGTAGGTGAAGACCTTGTTCCGCACCGCCTCGAAGCCCGACACACTGCTGGCGAACATGTCGTTGGTGTAGTCGTACAGGCCGCTGCGGTGGCTGAGCACGTGCCGCACGGTGATGCGGTCGTCCGGCAGCAGCCCCGGCAGATAGCGGTTGACCGGCGCGTCCAGGGCGAGCTTGTGCTCGTCCACCAGTTGCAGCAGGACGACCGCCGAGAACGTCTTGGTGACACTGCCGACGCGGAAGCGGTCGCCGGTGGTGATGGCGCGCCTGGTCGTCCGGTCGGCTACGCCCCGCGTCGTCTTGTAGACCTTCGTGCCGTCGTCGATCCGGGCCATCGCGCCCGGTGCCCCCTTCGCCACGACCGAGCTCAGCACCGCGGCCATGCCCGCGGTGTCGGGCGCCGGCAGGGCGGCGGCCGGCCGGGGCTCCGCTCCCGCCTTCATGGGCGCCGCCTGGGCCGGGACCGCGAGCAGCGACAGCGCCACCGCTCCGAGCACCGCGCTTCTGCTCACCTTTGCCGAGACCATCCGAACCCTGCTCCTCTCTGTCTGTTTCCGATGCGAGATGGGTCACATTCGCTTCAGGGAACCCTCTCGCATCCAGTCACATCTCCACAGTCGACGCACAGTTGGTCACTCTGCGATCACCATGCCGCGCGAATTCGCAAAGTATTGCCATGAAACGCAAGAAAAGCGACTAATTGCGCTTTACATGGACATGACTCGTCCGGAAGGGTTGCGGCCCGGGGCCCGACCAGCCCCTTGGCGCCCAACGGCGCCGTGCCGCAGGGCGGTCGGTGACGATTCCGGCCGCCTTCGAACGTAAGGAACCCTGATCAGTGCGTAGCGCGCACATACGCAGCGTGGCGGTCGCCGTCGCCGTGACGACGGCCGCCACGGGCCTGACCGGTACGGCCTTCGCCGGTCCCACCACGAGGGTGGAGCAGCAGGCCGCGACCGCCGCCACCACGGCCGCGCAGGTGGTGAGGGCGGCACGGGCCGCGGCCTTCGCCCACGCCTCGGCGACCGGTGTCGGCGCGGGCGACGAGCTCCGGGCACAGGACGTGATGATCGACCCCGAGGGGGCACGTCATGTCCGCTTCCTCCGCACCCACCGGGGCATGGCGGTGCTCGGCGGCGACCTCGTCGTCCATCTTTCCCGCCGGTTGGCCTACGCCGGTGTCACTCGGGCGGCCGACCACGCCGTCCGGCCCGCCACCACCGAGGCGAAGCTGACGGCCCGCCAGGCCGAGCAGAAGGCCGCCTCCGTCGCCGACGGCGACGCCGGCACCGCCGCGCTCGTGGTGGACGCCCGCGGCGGTGCATCGGCCCTCGCCTACCAGGTGGCGGTCGACGGCCCGGACGGCTCCCGTACGGTCGTCGTCGACGCCGTCAGCGGCAAGGTGCGCAGCAACACGCCGGACAACGACGAGTTCCTCTCGCCCAAGGTGCTGGACACCCTCCGCGAGCACGGTGAGACCCTCGACCCGGCCACCGGCACCGGCGCTCAGGCCGACGCCTTCGCCGGCGCGTCCGTCTCCGTGGCCGCCCGCTACCCAGCGACCGCGCACGGCTTTGGCAGGTCCCTCTTCGTCGGCAAGGTCCCGCTCACCACCACGCAGACCGCCCGCAAGAGCTTCCTGCTCAAGGACCCGACCCGCTACGGCACCGAGACCCGGGACGCCAAGGGCAAGGAGACCGAGAGCTTCGCCCAGGGCACCAAGTTCACCAACACCACCGACAGTTGGGGCAACGGCGCCACCAGCAGCCGGGGCAGCGCCGCGGCCGACGCCCAGTACGGCATCACCAAGACCCTGGACTTCTACAGGAAGACCTTCGGCCGCAAGGGCATAGCGAACAACTCCAAGCCCGCCCGCGCCATGGTCCACTGGGGCAAGAAGGTCGGCAACGCCTTCTGGGACTCGGACTGCGGCTGCATGCTGTACGGCGACGGCGACGGACAGGAGATCAAGAAGCCGCTGGTCGTCCTCGACGTCACCGGGCACGAGCTGACCCACGGCGTGGTGGACGCGACCGCCAAGCTGGAACCGACGCGCGTCGACAACGAGGGCAACCAGTACGGCGAGCCGGGCGCCCTGAACGAGTCACTGGCCGATGTCTTCGGCTCGAACGTCGAGTTCTCCGCCAACAACCCGAAGAACCCGCCGAACTACCTGCTCGGCGAGCAGCTCGGCCTGAAACAGAAGTTCCTGCGCCGCCTCGACCACCCCTCGCTCGACCGCATCGAGCAGACGGTCGACTACTGGTCGCCCGAGGTGGCGGACGCCGAGGTGCACGCCGGCTCCGGCGTCTCCTCGCACGCGTACTACCTGCTCGCCGAGGGAAGCGGCCGCAAGAAGATCGGCGCCACCAGCTACGACTCGCCGACCTACGACGGGTCCACGGTCACCGGCATCGGCCGTGCCAAGGCCACGGCGATCTTCTACCGCGCCCTGACCCGTTACATGGTCTCCTCGACCGACTTCCACGACGCGAGGGTCGCGACGCTGAAGGCGGCCCAGGACCTCTACGGCGCGAGCGGCGTCGAGTACCGCACGGTCGACCAGGCGTGGGCCGCGGTCAACGTCACCGAGGCCAACACGCCGGCCGCCCGCCACTGACGGGCACGCCACACCGCTGATCCGGGTGCCCTGTCGGGGGGCCGGGCACCCGGATCACCCTCACCGGTGGAACACGAGCCAAGGCCCCCATGCCACCCGCCATTTGAAGGCCAAGGCAGCCTCACAGTCAACCTTCAGGTGATTCCTGTTTCTTTTATTGACAGCGGAAAATAAGCCACCTAAGTTCGCGGCCATGCGCTCCACCTCCCGTGCCGAGACGTTCCCGGCCCACACGCCGGCCGCCTCGCAGATCTTCACCACGGTCCTGTCCCACGGCCCCCTCACCCGGCTGGAGGCGGCCCGCCGGGCCGGCTTGTCGGCGGCGGCCGTGACCAAGGCCGTCCGGCCCCTGCTGGCGGCCGGGTACCTGGCGGAGGACGCCGACGGCGAGGCCCGGGCCGCCCTCGGCCGCCCCGCCAACCTGGTGCGGGTCGACGGCGGGCGCGCGCTGTTCATCGGGGTCAAGGTGACCGGCGACGAGGTCATCGCCGTCCTCACCGACCTCTGCTGCCGGATCCGCCTGTCCCGCCGGCTGCCGGTCGCGGATCGCGCCGCCAAGGCCGTCCTGACCTCCATCGCCGAACTGACCCACGAACTGCGCACCGAGGCCGAGGACTTCGGCGCCCCCGTCCTCGGCCTCGGCATCGCCGTCTCCGGCGACGTGGACCGCGCCGAAGGGGTCGTACGCTATTCGCCCTTCCTCGACTGGCGGGACGTGGCCCTCGCCGAACTCGCCGCCATGACCACGGGGCTGCCGGTCGTCGTCGACAACGACGTACGTGCCCTGACCGTCGCCGAGCAGTGGTTCGGCGCCGGGGTCGGGCTCTCCGACTTCGCCGTGGTCACCGTCGGCGCCGGCATCGGCTGCGGACTGGTGATCCACGGCCGGTTGGTGGCGGGCGCGCACGGGGTGGCGGGGGAGATCGGGCATGTGGCCATCGACCCGGCCGGGCCCCTGTGCCACTGCGGCAACCGCGGCTGTGTGGAGGCGATCGCCGGCGACGCCGCGATCGTCACCCGGATGCGTGAGGTGACGCACCGTCAAGTGACCGGCTCCGCCGAGGCGGTGGCCCTGGCCCACGAAGGCGTGCCCGGAGCTCGGGAGGTGTACGCCCGCGCCGGCGAGGCCATCGGCCGGGGCATCGCCACCGTGGCCAACCTCTTCGGCCCCGAACGTGTGATCATCTCCGGCGAGGGACTCGCCGCCTACGACCTCTTCGCCGAGCAGATCCTCGACTCGTTCACCGCGGCCGCCTTCGGCTCGGCCGCGCAGTGCGACGTACAGACCCGCCCACTCCCCTTCGAGGAGTGGGCGCGCGGGGCCGCGGCCGCCGCAATCCAGTCCTTCATCACCTCGTCTCCCACCCCAACGGGCAAGGGCTGAGCCGCCCAAGACCCCGACCCCAGGAGGGCCCATGCGGTCACCTTCGTACTCCGTCCTGCCCGCACGCGGGCTGAGAACCGTCCTGGTGCTGGCGCTCACCGCGGCCTTCGCGGCCGCCGTGCCGGCCGCCCAGGCCGAAACGCCCGCCCCGATCGCCGCCAAGCCGTACATGGGCTGGTCGAGCTGGAGCATGCAGTCGTCCAAGTACCCGGGCCTGAACGACCAGGGCGACTACAGCTATCTCACCGAGGCGGACGTCCTCAAGCAGACCGACGCCATGGCGAGCAAGCTGAAGAAGTTCGGCTACGACTACATCAACATCGACGCCGGCTGGTGGATGGACTGGAACTGGAAGTCCGGCTACGACCAGTACGGCCGCCAGAAGGCCGACTCCGCCCGTTTCCCCAGCGGGATGAAGGCCGTCGCCGACCGCATCCACGCCAAGGGCCTCAAGGCCGGCATCTACCTCCCGGCCGGCCTGGAGAAGGGCGCCTACGGCGACGGCAAGACGCCCGTCTGGAACGCCGACGGCTGCACCACCGCCGATGTCGTCTACGACGACCTGCGCACCACCAACGGCTGGGACAGCGCATAC
Source organism: Streptomyces sp. NPDC096040 (assembly GCF_040303265.1). Lineage (NCBI taxonomy): Bacteria > Bacillati > Actinomycetota > Actinomycetes > Kitasatosporales > Streptomycetaceae > Streptomyces > Streptomyces sp. NPDC096040. The sequence goes on along the minus strand of NZ_JBEOTA010000011.1, from coordinate 15,350 downwards.
AAGATCGACTTCGACAAGCCATGCGCGCAGAAGTACATAGACTCCCAGGCCCAGATGATCGCCGGCTGGGGCTATGACTTTCTCAAGCTCGACGGCGTCGGCCCCGGCTCCGGCAAGAGCGGCGACCAGTACGACAACATCGCCGACGTCGCCGCCTGGAACAAGGCGATCACCGCCACCGGCCGCCCGATCCACCTGGAAGCCTCCTGGTCCCTGGACTTCGGGCATGCCGCCGACTGGAAGAAGTACACCAACGGCTGGCGTATCGACACCGATGTCGAGTGCTACTGCAACACCCTGGTCAGCTGGGAGAACTCCGTCGACGACCGCTGGGACGACACCCCGGCCTGGACCGACAAGGCGGGCCCCGGCGGCTGGAACGACCTCGACTCCCTCGACGTCGGCAACGGCGCGATGGACGGCCTCACCAAGGCCGAACGGCAGAGCTACGCCACGCTGTGGGCCGTCGCCAAGTCGCCTCTGTTCACCGGCGACGACATCACCAAGCTCGACGACTACGGCGTCTCCCTGCTGACCAACCGCGAGGTCATCGGCGTCGACCAGAGCGACAACCCGCCGGCCCGGCCCGTCACGCCGTCCGACCCGCAGCAGGTCTGGGCGGCGAAGAACGCCGACGGCACGTACACGGTCGCCCTGTTCAACCTCGCGAACTCGCCTTCGGCGGTGACGGCCGACTGGACGGCCCTCGGCTTCACCGGCAAGGCGTCGGTGCGGGATCTGTGGAACCACGAGAACCTCGGCAGCTACCAGAACAAGATCACCCAGGCGCTGCCCGCGCACGGCTCACGCCTGTTCACCGTGACCCCGAAGGGCAGTGCCCTGGCCTCCACCGGCTATGAGGCCGAGGCGAGCGCCAACACGCTGAGCGGCAACGCATCCGTCGCCGGGTGCGATGCCTGCTCCGGTGCGAAGAAGGTCGGAAACCTCTACCTCGGCGGCAAGTTGACCTTCAACAACGTCGTGGTCGACAAGGCCGGGACGTATCTGGTGAAGGTGGCGTACGTCAGCGGTGACTCGCGGTCGGCCACGATCTCGGCCGACTCCGGGGGCGGGACCAGCCACAAGTTCCCGTCGACGGGTGACTGGGGGACCGTTGCGACGGTGAGCGTGCCGGTGGCTCTGAAGGCCGGGGCGAACACGATCACGTTCGACAGTGGGTCGGGGTACGCGCCGGACGTCGATCGGATCGACGTGCCCAAGTCCCCTCGCTGAGTGCGCTGTTGGGAACTGCCGACGGTGGGGGCTGGTCGCGCCCACGCGGCGGTAGCCGCAGTTCGATGACGTCCCGCGCCCCTGAAGGGGCGCGTCCCTCTCACGGACGTTGGATTGGAACCCCATGGACAACCACCCCAGCAGACGCAGCTTCCTCGCCCTCGCCGCCGCCACCGGAGCCCTCGCCGGGCTCCCCTCCTTCACCGCGAGCGCCGCTCCGCAGCGGTCCTCCGAGCCGCTCGCCTCCTCCCGTCACCAACTCTGGTGGCAGGCCCCCGCCGACGACGGGTCGATGATCGAGCAGGGCCTGCCCGTCGGCAACGGCCGGCTCGGCGCCCTCGCGAGCAACGACTCCGGCCGTGAGCTGCTCCTGATCACCGACGCCACCCTGTGGACCGGCGGTCTCAACGACACCCTCGACTCGGACGGCCAGTTCCCCTACGGCCGCGCCGACTTCGGATCGCTCACCCTGCTCGCCCGGCTCACCGTCGAGATCCCCGACCACGACCTGGGTGCCGTCTCCGGCTACCGCCGTACCCTCGACCTCGACAACGGCGTGGTGAGCGCGTCGTACGTCCGTTCCGGAGTGACCTACCGGCGGCAGGTGTTCGCCAGCCGCCCGGACGACGTGATCGTGCTGCACCTCAGCCAGGACGGCGGCGGCCGGTACACCGGAACCATCACCCTCGAAGGCACCCACGGGGAGACCGGCGGCTCGGCCGAGTCGTTCGCCGGGGCCTTCGCCAACGGGGTGAAGTACGGGGCCGCCGTCAACGCCTACGGCAGTGGCGGCAGCGTCCGCGTGAACGGCTCGCACATCGACTTCGCCGACTGCCGGGAGCTGACCGTCGTACTGAGCGGCGGCACCGACTACGCACCCGACGCCGCCGCCGGCTACCGCGACCCGTCCCTCGACCCGCGGGCGCTCGCACGCACCAAGGTCAAGGCGGCCGCCCGGCACTCGGCGGACGCGCTGCTGCGCACCCACGCGGCCGACCACCGGGCGTTGTTCGGGCAGTTCGACCTGTCGCTCGGCACCTCCACGGCCGGCCAGCGCGAACTCGACACCTGGGCGCGCCTCCAGGCCCGCGCCGACACCGGCGACCCCGACCCCGAACTCGAGGCCTCCTACGCCCAGTTCGGCCGCTATCTGATGATCGCCGGGTCACGAGACAGTCTGCCGATGGGTCTCCAGGGCGTCTGGCTGGACGGCAACGACCCGGACTGGATGGGCGACTACCACACCGACATCAACATCCAGATGAACTACTGGATGTCCGACCGGCTGGGCCTGTCCCAGTGCTTCGACGCCTTCACCGACTACTGCGTCGACCAGCTCCCATCCTGGACGGACCTCACCCAGCGGCTGTTCCAGGACTCCCGCAACCGCTACCGCAACTCCAGCGGGAAGGTCGCCGGCTGGACCGTCGCCTTCTCCACCAACCCCTACGGCGGACTCGGCTGGTGGTGGCACCCGGCGGGCAACGCCTGGCTGTGCAACAGCCTCTGGGAGCACTACGAGTTCACCCTCTCCCGCTCGCACCTGGAGAAGATCTACCCGCTGCTCAAGGGCGCCTGCCAGTTCTGGGAGGCGCGGCTGCTCACCACCACCCTGGACGACGGGAAGAAGGTACTGATCGACGACAGCGACTGGTCGCCCGAGCACGGACCGCAGGACGCCAAGGGCAACACCTACACCCAGGAACAGGTGTGGACCCTGTTCGGCAACTTCCGCACTGCGGCCGCCATGCTGAAGAGGGATGCTGGGTACGCGGACACCATCGGCGGGCTCCGCGAGCGCCTCTACCTGCCGGTGGTGAGCCCGAAGACCGGCTGGCTGGAGGAGTGGATGTCCCCGGACAACCTCGGCGAGACCACCCACCGCCACCTCTCGCCGCTGATCAACCTCTTCCCCGGCGACCGTATCCGACCCGACGGCTCCACCCCCGCCGACATCGTCAAGGGTGCCACGGCCCTGCTGACCGCGCGCGGTATGGACAGCTTCGGCTGGGCCAACGCCTGGCGCTCGCTGTGCTGGGCGCGACTCAAGGACGCCGACAAGGCCTACCAGCTCGTCGTCAGGAACCTCCGCCCGTCCAGCAACGGCAGCAACGGCACCTCACCCAACCTCTTCGACATCTACGAGGTCGAGCAGGGCCGGGGCATCTTCCAGATCGAGGCCAACTTCGGCACCCCGGCCGCGATCACGGAGATGCTGCTGTACTCCCGCCCCGGTCACCTGGAACTCCTGCCCGCCCTCCCCGCCGCCTGGGCCGCCTCCGGCAGGGTCACCGGGGCGGGCGCGCGTGGCGGCTTCGTCGTCGATCTGAGCTGGCGCGACGGCAGGCCGACCGAGGCCCGGATCCGCAGCGTGGGCGGCCGTACGACGACGGTCGCCTACGGCGGTGAGTCACGCACGGTCACGTTGCAGCCCGGCGCGTCCGTCACGCTGAAGGACCTCGCCCGGTGACCGGCCGGTTCGCGCGGATACTCGGCCTCGCCGCGGTGCTGCTGACGACGGTCGCCTGCCAGACCGGGCCCGCCCGGGCGGCACCTGCGGGGGAGCCGCCCGTGCAGGCCGCTTCCACCCGGCACGACGTCGTCACGTGGGCGGCCAGCGCCGACCGGATGGGCGAGGGCACCGCCGACCGCGGCTACCGGCTGGTCGTGCACACCAGCGCCGCCGGAAGCGGTCTGCGGGTGCGTCTGTCCAACGCCTTCGGCGACCGGCCGCTGACCCTGGACAGCGTCTACGCGGGCCTCCGGAGCCAGGGCGCCGCCCTCAAGCCGGGCAGTAACAAACAGCTCACCTTCGAAGGCGCCCGCACGGTCACCGTGCCGGCCGGCGCCACCGCGTGGAGCGACCCGCTGCCCGGCAGCCTGCCCGCCGGCAGCGATCTGGTCGTCAGCCTGCACAGCCCGGACGCGGCCGGCCCGGCCACCGGCCACTGGATGGCCATGCAGACCTCCTACGCCACCCAGGGCGACCACACCGCCGAGGAGAGCGCCGCCAACTGGACGGAGACCACCGGCTCCTGGTGGTACCTGGACTCGGTCTCCGTACGGCCGTCGAACACGGCCACCGGGGCCGTGGTGGCGCTCGGCGACTCCATCACCGACGGCTGGGCGTCCACCACCGACCTCGACCGCCGCTGGCCGGACTATCTCGCCCGCCGGCTCCAGAAGGCGGACACCGAGGTCAAGGGGGTCGCCGACGAGGGGATCTCCGGCAACCAGGTCCTCGCCGACGGCGCCGGGCAGGCCGCCCTCAACCGTCTGGACCGTGACGTCCTCAGCCAGCCCGGTGTCCGTACCGTCTTCCTCTTCGAGGGGGTCAACGACATCAAGGCCCACACCGGGGTCACCGCGGCGGACCTGATCGCCGGGTACCGCGAGATCGTCCGGCGGGCGCACGCGGCCGGCAAGTGCGTGGTCGCCTCGACCGTCGGGCCGTTCGAGGGCTGGCCGGAATGGGACACCGCGGGTGAGACCGTACGCCAGGAGGTCAACCAGTTCGTCCGCACCAGTGGGGAGTTCGACGGGACCGCCGACTTCGACCGGATCCTGCGCAGCCCCTACGACCAGGCGCGGATGCTGCCGTTCCTCGACGGCGGCGACCACATCCACCCCAACGACAAGGGAATGCAGGCCATGGCCGACGCCGTCGACCTCGCCGGCCTCGACTGCCACCGCTGAACCCGCTTACCGGCCTGATCACCCCGGGGCTGTCGGCTCCGGGGTGATCAGGCCCTCGCGACAGGCGATCGCCACCGCCTCCGTACGGCTCGCCGCGCCCAGCTTGGCAAGGATGTTGGAGACATGGACGCTCGCCGTCCTGCCGGTGATGAACAGGTCCTCGCCGATCCGCCGGTTGCTGCGGCCGAGCGCCCGCGGCCGCAGCACCTCCCGCTCCCGGGCGGTGAGCGGGAGCCCCGGACCTCCGCGGCCCTGCCCAGTAGCGCGTCCCCAGCACCCCGAGGCTCGGTGAAGGGCAGATACGGCAGCCCCACATCGCCGAGATCGACACAGTGGCCGGTGACGACGGTGGCTCCGGCGGCGGCCGCCCGGACTGCCACCCCGTCCAGCAGCCGCGTCCTCCCGACGCCGGCATCCCCGGCGAAGGACGGCCTGTCCACCACCGCTCCGGGCACGGTCGAGCACCGCGGCGAGACGAGCCGGTTCGGCATCCCGCCCGATCAGAGGAGTGGTGGTAAACGATCTCTGCGACACGCCCCCATCCTGAGAAGGGCTGACCGGAGAAACCAGGGGCGCGGGGTATCGATCGGCGGCACCCCTTCAGGCACTCAACCCCGCAGCACCTGCGCCCAGTTCTCCGGCACCCGCTCCGCAGGACCCGGTACGGACTGGTCCGCGGGATGGCTCACCGGCGGCGCCAACTCCGGCCCCGCCTCGAACACTTCCTCCGTCTCGTAGTTCCAGAACCATCCCTCACCCGGCTCGTAACTACGGATGATCGGATGCCCCGTGTCACGGAAGTGCTCCGTCGCGTGCTTCGCGGGCGAGTCGTCGCAACACCCGATGTGCCCGCACCGGGCACACCGCCGCAGATGGAACCACCAGCCCCCCGCCTTGTCGCACTCCACACACCCGGCACCGCTCGGCGGAACGTTCGGGTCGATCGCGGTGTCGCCACTCATACGGTCTCCTCGGGTGACTCGGGCGCCGCTGTCTCGGGCGCTTCGGCGGTCAGCGGAAGCAGCACCTGGAAACGGGTGTCCCCGGGTACCGACTCCACCCGCATGGTGCCGTGATGCTTGTTCACGACGATCCGCCACGAGATGTCCAGGCCGAGACCCGTGCCCTGCCCGACGGGCTTCGTCGTGAAGAAGGGGTCGAAGATCCGGCCCTTGATCTCCGGCGCGATCCCGGTGCCGGTGTCCCGGAACTCGACCAGCAGTTGCTCGTGGTCGAGCGCGGTCCGCACGGTCAGCGTGCCGTGTCCGCCGCCGTCGCCGTCCTTCATCGCGGAGACCGCGTTGTCGATGAGGTTGGTCCATACCTGGTTGAGTTCGGCGGGGTAGGCGGGGACGGGCGGGACCGTACGGTCGTACTCCTTGACCACCTGGATGTCCTGCCCGATCTTCGCGGACAGCATCAGCAGGGTGCTGTCGAGGAGTTCGTGCACGTCCACGACCCGGTACGGCGCCCGGTCCAGCTGGCTGTACTGCTTGGCCGCGTCGACGAGGTTCGAGATCCGGGTCGTGGAGTCGTCGATCTCGTTCATCAGCAGCTCGGTCTCGACGGTGTAGTTGAGCCAGCCGACCGCGTTCGGCAGGATCTCCTCGTCCACGGCCGCCGCGACCTGCTCCAGCCAGTCGACGTCGAGCCCGGCCTGCACGAAGGTCGGCGCCAGCTGCCACCCGTAGTCGATGCCGTGGTCGTCCAGCCAGTCGGAGAGCGCGTCCTCGCGGTCGGTGGCCTCCAGCGGACTCAGCGCCGGGGCCTTGGCGACCCGTTCGGCGGTGCGCTCCTGGAGCTCGATCAGACCGGCCAACTGCTCCCGTGAGAACGGCCCTTCGGCGATCACGGCGAGCTTGTGCCGCATCTTCGCCACCCGCTCGCGCAGCGTGGACGTGGCGCGGACGGCCGCCGCGGCCGGGTTGTTGAGCTCGTGGGTGAGCCCGGCGGACAACGAGCCGAGCGCCAGCAGCCGCTCGCGCTGCCCGATCGCCGCCTGGGTGTTCTTCGAACCGAAGAACAGGCCCTCCAGCAGATGCACGGCCATCGGGAACCACTCGCGCATGATGTCCGCGAAGGTGTCCGCCGGCAGCACGAAGAACCGCGTCGGCTCGGTCACCCGCATCGAGTTGTTGTACGCCTGCCGCACCCGGTCCCCGAGGTACGCCTGCATGGCACCCGCGTACACCCCGGGCTGCGAGGTGCGGGTCACCTCGATGTCGTCGCCGGCGACCCGGCGGGAGAGCACCACGGTGCCCTCGATCATCACGTAGAAGCAGGTGGCCGGCTCGCCCTCGGTGTAGACCGGACCGGGCTCGAACAGCTCCACCCGGCCCGCGGCGCACAGCCGCCCCAGCTGCTCCGGCTCCAGTTTCTCGAAGAGGAACAGCGCGCCGATCTCCTTCGGGCTGCAGGGCATCAGCCGCCCGCTCATGACTGCTCCAGATAACGGTGGACGAGCATCACGGCCATGGCTCCTTCTCCGACGGCGGACGCGACACGCTTGGCGGACTCGGCACGCGCGTCGCCCGCCACGAACACTCCGGGCACGCTGGTCTCCAGGTGGTAGGGCGGCCGGTCCAGCTCCCAGGCCGTCGGCGGTCGACCGTCGACCGTCAGATCGGGCCCGGCCAGGATGAACCCGCGCCCGTCGCGCAGCACGGTGTCGCCGAGCCAGTCGGTCAGCGGGGCCGCGCCGATGAACACGAACATCCACTGCGCCTCGACCGACTCGGTCTCGCCGCTCACCGAGTGACGCAGCGTCAGCCGTTCGAGCCGGTCGGACCCGTGCGCGGAGTCGACCACCGTGTGGCTGCGCACCGAGATGTTCGGGGCCTCGTTGATCTGCTGGATCAGGTAGTACGACATCGACGTCGACAGGTCGGCGCCGCGCACCAGCAGCGTCACCGACTTGGCGAACCGGGACAGGTACATGGCCGCCTGGCCCGCCGAGTTGGCGCCGCCGACGATGTACACGTCGTGCCCCTGGCAGGAGCTGGCCTCGGTCAGCGCGGAGCCGTAGAACACCCCGCAGCCGGTCAGGTCGGTGCAGCCCTCGGCCTCCAACTGCCGGTACTGCACACCCGTCGCCAGGATCACACTGTGCGCCGCGATCGCCGAGCCGTCCGCGAACCGCACCACCCGCGCGGCCCCGTTGACCTCGAGTGCCGTGACCTCACGGGCGGTCAGGACCTCCGCGCCGAACTTGGCGGCCTGCCGCCGTGCCCGGTCGGTGAGCTGAGCCCCCGACACCCCGTCCGGGAAGCCGAGGTAGTTCTCGATCCTGGAGCTCTGCCCGGCCTGCCCGCCGGTCGCCGCGCGCTCCACGAGCACGGTCCGCAGCCCTTCCGACGCCCCGTACACCGCCGAACCGAGCCCGGCCGGGCCGCCGCCGATGACCACCAGGTCGTAGAAGTCCGCCGTGGGCGTGGTCGCGAGTCCGACCCGCGCGGCCAGTTCGGGCGCCTCGGGCTCGACCAGGGGCGTGCCGTCCGGCGTGATCACCAGCGGCAGCCGCTGCCCGTCGGCCCCGGCGGCCGCCAGCAGCCGCTGTCCCTCCGGCTCCTCGACCGAGTACCAGCGGTAGGGCACCTGGTTGCGGGCGAGGAACTCCCGCACGTCCGAGGACCGGGCCGACCAGCGGTGCCCGACGACCTTGGTGGCCGGCACTGGCTTGTACTCGCTGCGCCGCCACGCTTCCAGCAGGTCGTCGAGGACCGGGTACAGCTTCTCCTCGGGCGGGTCCCAGGGCTTGAGCAGATAGTGGTCCAGATCGACGACGTTGATCGCGTCGATCGCCGCGTTGGTGTCCGCGTACGCGGTCAGCAGCACGCGCCGGGCGCCCGGATACACGTCCAGGGCATGCTCCAGGAACTCGATGCCGTTCATCTGTGGCATCCGGTAGTCGGCCAGGATCACCGCCACCAGGTCGCCGCGCAGCTTCAGCTCCCGCAGCGCGTCCAGCGCCGACTCCCCGGACTCCGCGCGCACGATCCGGTACGACGCGCCGTAGCGGCGCCGCAGGTCCCGGGCGACGGCACGGGAGACTCCCGGGTCGTCGTCCACGGTCATGATGACGGTCCGCGCTGCGTCGGCAGCCTGTGCCATACGTCTCCCACCCCGAGCCGTTGGTTTCTCGGCACGGCGGGCCCTCCGGAGGGAGCGCGGCCACCGCACCCGCCCATCGTATGTTCGATCCCTCTCCCTCGCTCTTGTACGCCCGTGCACAGCGGGCACCCGTAAGTGCGGAAGACTGATCGCGCATACGCGGAACCGACGCGGAACCGACGAGGAGGCCGGTGCATGACACGCCCGATCACGGCAGGGGTCGACGGTACGGAGGAGAGTGTCGCGGCTCTGGACTGGGCGGCCCGTGAGGCGGTGCGGCGCGGTCTGCCACTGCGGGTGGTGCACGCCTGGCGCTACGAGGAGCACGAGGCGCTCGGCGGCGACCGGGAGACCCAGCGCGGGTGGGTGTCCGACGGGGTGGCCGAGTCGGTGGGTGCCGTCACCGAGCGGTATCCGGAGCTCGCGGTGAGCGTCGACGTCCTGGCGGGCGGTCCGGTCGAGGTGCTGGTCGAGGCGGCGGCCGGGGCCGAGCTGCTGGCGCTCGGCTCGCGCGGGCACGGGGCGGTCGTCGGGTTCCTGCTGGGCTCGGTCGGGCAGCAGGTGATCGCCGAGGCCGCCCGGCCCGTCGTCCTGGTGCGCGCCGGGGACCGGCCCTTGGCGGAGGCCGCCGGGCGGGAGGTCGTCGTGGGTCAGCAGGGCGGCCCGGAGGACAGCGCGGCCGCGCTGGAGTTCGCGTTCGAGACGGCGGCGGTCCGTGGCGCGACGGTCCGGGTGGTCCGGGCCTGGACCCTGCCGCCGGTCTTCGCCTACAGCCCGGGCTCGCTGAAGCTGCTGGACGAGACCGCCGGACTGGAGCCCTTCGAGAAGAAGGCCCTGTCCGAGGCGGTACGGCCGCTGCGGGAGCGGTTCCCGGACGTGCCGGTCGCCGAGCATGTGGAGATGGGCAGCGCCGGCCAGGTGCTGCTCTCGGCGGCCGGCCGGGCTCAGCTGATGGTCGTCGGCCGGCGCGCCCACCGGACGGCGGTCGGCGCACGCATCGGCTCGGTCGCGCACGGGATGCTGCACCACGCCGACTGCCCGGTGGCCGTGGTGCCGCACGACTGAGTCGACCGGGTCATTCGGGAGTGACCGGCTCCAGGGTCTCCCGCGCCTTGGGAAGGACGTTCTCGATGTAGTCCTCGACCGCGTTGTCCAGGCCTATGTCGTGCTGCGCCCGCTCGGACAGGTACCAGCGGTGTTCGAGCAGCTCGTGGTAGATCTCGGCCGGATCCATGGAGCCGCGCAGCTCCAGCGGCACGGCCCGCACGGTGGGGCGGAAGACGTCCCGCACCCACCGGTGGGCCAGCACCTCGGGACGGGCGGCCAGGGGGTCGCCGGGGGCGTAGTCGTCCTGGGTGGCCATCCAGCTCTCCAGGTCGTTCAGCAGCCGCCGCGCCTGGTTCTCCTCGGCGTCCAGGCCGGTCAGCCGCAGCAGCTGGCGCTGGTGGTGCCCGGCGTCGACCACCTTCGGCACGAAGGTGACGGTGTCGCCGTTGGAGGAGTGCTCGATCTGCATCTCGGCCACGTCGAAACCGAGCTCGTTGAGCCGTCGGATCCGGCGCTCGATGTAGTGGTACTTGCCCGCCGGATACACCGAGGTACGGGTCAGCTCCTCCCACAGCTCGCCGTACCGGGTGCAGATCTCGAACCCGAACTCGATCGGGTCCAGCGAGGGGTGCAGCGCCCCCGACGCCTCCAGGTCGAGCAGCTCGCCGCTGATGTTGACCCGGGCCAGATCGAGGTCGTACTCTCGCTGTCCGTCGCTGAGCTGCGGATGCAGGTCGCCGGTCTCGGCGTCCACCAGATACGCCGCGTACGCGCCCGCGTCCCGCCGGAACAGTGTGTTGGACAGCGAGCAGTCGCCCCAGGCGAATCCGGCCAGGTGCAGTCGTACGAGCAGCACCGCGAGGGCGTCCATGAGGCGGTGCATGGTGGCCGGGCGCATCGTCGTCTCGAACATCGAGCGGTACGGCATCGAGCCGCCCAGGTGCCGGGTGACCAGCACCGACTCCAGCGGTTCGCCCGCCGCGTCGGTACGGCCCGTGATCACCGCGAGCGGGTCGACCGCGGGGATGGCGAGCCGGTCCAGGTCGCGCAGCAGCTCGTACTCGCGCAGCGCCGGCCGCTCCGCCAGCTCCTTCACCGCGAGGACCTCGCTGCCGGCCCGGGCGTAGCGCACCACGTGCCGTGAGATACCGCGGGGGAGCGGCACCAGGTATTCCTCGGGCCACTCCTCCAGCGGGACGTCCCAGGGCAGTTCGAGCAGGAGTACGGGGTGCTCCGGGTTGGTGGCGTTGATCTGCAAGGCCATGGCCCGGCCTCAGAGGGCGCGTTCGCGGGCCAGCCGGGCGGCCGCCTTGACGGATCCCCGGTGCACGGGGCCGTGCCCGGGCAGCAGCACATCGGCGTCGAGCGCCTCGATGATGCCGAGCGAGTCCACCGCCTGGGACCGCTCGTGGTGGAACATGTCGGGCAGCAGCTGCGGGCCGCTCAGACGCGCGGTGCGGTGGCCGCTGACCAGGGCGTCTCCCGAGATCACGATCCCGGCGTCGGGCAGGTGGTAGACGGTGTGGCCGTCGGTGTGGCCGGGCGTGTGTACCGGGACGGGCCGGCCCGGCAGGTCGAGCGGGCCGTCCGCTACCGGGAACGCCTCGGGCGCGGTGACCGGATGCTGCTCGGTCCCGCCGACCCGCAGGACGTGCACCAGCCACGGCACCACACCCGGCCGCCAGGCGTTCTTCAGCACCGAGCCCACGGAGACCTGCTGGAGGAACTCCCGCCGTGCGTGCGGTACCTCGGCCTCGTGCAGATAGACCGGGGTGCCGTGGGTGTCACGCAGATACTCGGCGGAGCCGAGGTGGTCGTTGTGCGCGTGGGTGATCAGGACGGCCGCGACGGCTTCCGGTGAACTGCCCACCTCCGTGAGGGAGTCGAGCAGCCCCGGCCGGTCCCCGGGGTAGCCGGTGTCCACCAGCGTGACGGCGTCGCCGTCCTTGATGATCACCCAGTTGGTGTGCTGCCCGTGCACCAGATAGGTGCCCCTGCCGACTTCATGTACTTCTGCGCGCATGATCTCTCCGACGTTCCCGCAGCGTGCCGACCGAACCGGGGGACAGCCAACCAGATGGTGCGGGGCACCTGTTAACGGGGATCCGGGTCACCGCACCCCGTGCGGCCGGAACTGGACGCTGATGCGCGGACCGGCGGCCCGTGCCGTCTTGGGTACGCAGTGTTCCCAGGTCCGCTGGCAGGAGCCGCCCATCACGATCAGGTCGCCGTGGCCCAGCGGGCGCCGGACGGAGGGGCCGCCGCGCAGCGGGCGCAGCAGCAGGTCGCGGGGCGCGCCCACGGAGAGGATCGCGACCATGGTGTCCTCCCGCGAGCCCCGGCCGATGCGATCGCCGTGCCAGGCGACGCTGTCCCGGCCGTCGCGGTAGTAGCAGAGCCCCGCCGTGGTGAACGGCTCGCCCAGCTCGTCGGCGTAGTGCCGGGTGAGCGCGGCCCGGGCCTCGGCGAGGACCGGATGCGGCAGCGGGTCGTCGGCGCCGTAGAAGGCGAGCAGCCGCGGTACGTCCACGACGTTGTCGTACATCGTGCGGCGCTCGGCGTGCCAGGGGACGTCCGCCGCCAGCTGTTCGAACAGTGCGTCGGCGCCGCTCAGCCAGCCGGGCAGCACGTCGATCCAGGCGCCGGAGCCGAGCTCGGTCCGGCCGACCGCGTCGAGAGAGCCGAGCCGCAGCTCGTCGGTCTGGTCGAACAGGGAGCCCTGGAGGTGCGTGGCCATGGAGCCAGCGTACCCCTTAATCGAAAATGTGTTCCCATTCGATCATGACGACCTCGCGCGAGGTCTTTCGATACATTCATGTATCCGATACATTCGTGTATCGAACGGAGGTCGGGACATGGCAGTGGACGGCGCGACGAAGCGGGTCACCCGGCGCCGGGTGCGGACCCGGGCCCGGCTGCTCGACGCCGCGTTCACCGTGTTCGCGGCCAAGGGCTTCGGACGCGTCTCCATCGAGGAGGTCTGCGAGGCCGCCGGATTCAGCCGGGGCGCCTTCTACTCCAACTTCGCCACCCTCGACGAGCTGTTCTTCGCCCTCTACCGGGAGCGCGCCGACGTGATCGCCGAGCAGGTCGCCGACGCGCTCGCCGCCGAGGGACCCGGCCTCGACGTGCCCGCCTCCGTGGACCGGGTCACCGAGGTCCTGCTCCTCGACGTGGACTGGCTGCTGGTGAAGACCGACTTCCTGGTGCACGCCGCCCGGGACCCGGCGGTCGCCGAGGCACTCCTCGACCACCGGGCCCGGCTGCGGCAGGCCATCGCCGACCGGCTCTTCCGGGCCCGCGGCCACGCACCGGTCCCCGCCGTGCTCGGCGGGGCCGAGGGCGCCGCACACGCCGTGGTCGCCGCCTACGACGGAGTCACCACCCAACTGCTGCTGGACAGGGACGTGAACCGGGCTCGCGCCTGGCTCAAGCAACTGCTCACCGCGCTGCTGACCGACGGCAGCACCCGATTCGGATAAGAGAGGCAACGGTCGCCATGGACGCGGACGTCATCGTCGTCGGAGCGGGCCTCGCCGGCCTGGTCGCGGCGCACGAACTCACCAGCAGGGGCCGACGGGTCGCCCTGGTCGACCAGGAGAACGCCGCCAACCTCGGCGGCCAGGCGTTCTGGTCCTTCGGCGGGCTCTTCCTCGTCGACTCGCCCGAGCAGCGCCGCCTCGGTATCAAGGACTCCCTCGACCTGGCCTGGAACGACTGGCAGGGCAGCGCCCAGTTCGACCGGAAGGACGACGAGGACTCCTGGGCGGTGCGCTGGGCACGGGCCTATGTCGAGTTCGCGGCCGGGGAGAAGCGGCCCTGGCTGCAGAGCCACGGCATCGGTCTGCTGCCGACCGTCGGCTGGGCCGAGCGCGGCGACCTGCGCGCTACCGGGCACGGCAACTCCGTACCCCGCTTCCACATCGCCTGGGGCACCGGGACCGGTGTCGTCGAACCCTTCGCCCGGTACGCCAAGCAGGCCGCCCGCGACGGACTGCTCACCTTCCACCACCGCCACCAGGTCGACGAACTCGTCATCGAGGACGGTGCGGTACACGGCGTACGCGGCACGGTCCTCGCCCCCGACGACTCGCCCCGCGGTGCCGCCTCCAACCGCGACCGCATCGGCGACTTCGAACTCACCGCCCAGGCCGTCGTCGTCACCACCGGAGGCATCGGCGCCAACCACGACATCGTCCGCCGCTACTGGCCCGAACGCCTCGGCACACCCCCCGCCGAGATGGTGACCGGCGTCCCCGCCTACGTGGACGGCCGCATGCTCGACATCAGCGCCGAGGCGGGTGTACGCCTGGTCAACCGCGACCGTATGTGGCACTACACCGAGGGCATCCAGAACTGGAACCCCGTCTGGCCCGGCCACGGCATCCGCATCCTGCCCGGCCCGTCCTCGATCTGGCTGGACGCCCTCGGCCGCCGGCTGCCCGACCCCTGCCTGCCGGGGTACGACACCCTCAGCACCCTCAAGTACCTGCGCACCACCGAGGACATCGCCGGACACGACCACTCCTGGTTCGTCCTCACCCGGAAGATCATCGAGAAGGAGTTCGCGCTCTCGGGCTCCGAGCAGAACCCCGACATCACCGCCAAGGACCGCAAGGCCGTGCTGCGTGACCGGCTGCTCGGCAAGGGCGCCCCGGGCCCGGTGCAGGCCTTCGTCGACAAGGGCGCCGACTTCGTGACCGCGTCGTCCCTGGAGCAGCTCGTCGAGAAGATGAACGGGCTCACCGACAAGGCGCTTCTGGACGCGGCCGAGGTACGCCGCCAGATCGTCGCCCGCGATCTGCAGATCCACCACTCCTACAGCAAGGACTCCCAGGTCCAGGGCATCCACAACGCCCGCCGGTACATAGGCGACCGCCTGGGCCGGGTCGCCACCCCGCACCGCATCCTCGACCCGGCCGCCGGGCCGCTGATCGGCGTCAAGCTGCATGTCCTCACCCGCAAGACCCTCGGCGGCATCCAGACCGACCTGGACTCCCGCGCCCTCGGCGCCGACGGGCAGCCGATCGACGGGCTCTACGCGGCCGGCGAGGTGGCCGGCTTCGGCGGCGGCGGTGTGCACGGCTACAACGTGCTGGAGGGCACGTTCCTCGGCGGCTGCCTGTTCTCGGGCCGGGCGGCGGGACACGCGGCGGCGAAGCAGACGGCCTAGAAGGCTGCTGAAAATCTCGGGTTCTGGCCCCGGCTCGGTGGAGTTGGGGCCAGTCTTGTAGGCATGCAGGGGGAATGGGCCGGGGAGATGG